>NZ_DATMXX010000029.1:0-11019 GCF_035561255.1 Sporomusa sp.
TTTACATAGCGAGTTCAAAGAATCTGTGTGAGCTTAATTCAAGCAGCACCTGAGGGAGGAGAGAAACACATGACTGAAAATTATAGTATTGCTAGATATCAGGTTGAACAGCTCCAACCAGGTTTAGAACTTGGCGAAACAGTATTATCACCTGATGGCGGGGTGTTGCTTCATACCGGTACGATACTAACTAAAACACATATTGAGCGGATTGTGAGTTATGGTCTTGAAATGGTTCGGATTCGGGAGGGTAATCAACCCAACCTGACAAGTAGTTCAGCTGCAATACCTGAGCTCGGAACTAATGTGCCTTGTGAGTACTGCGAACCGGATATGGCCAGCAATTCGGAGCATGAAAACGATTTTCTTCATGCTTATAATGAGGCCGTAAAGGCCTTGAAAAAGTGTTTCACGCTTGTCCGTTTAGAGAAACATTTAGATTGCCAACTACTATATTCCATTGTTGACTCTGTCATGTGGCTGTCTGCACGGGGCACTGGAGCAACTGCCCTACTTCATACTACCATTCGTTCTGAAGATTATTTATTTCATCACTCTATCAATGTTGGTATTCTAGCCAATATTATTGGTGCAGCCAGCGGGGCTTTTGATTTAACACAGCAGCGTTATCTGGTGTTAGCCGGGATTCTTCATGATCTTGGTAAGCTTGAAATCCCCGTACAGATTTTATATAAGAATGGCAGTTTAACCGAAGAAGAATTCAATCTGGTGCGGCAGCACCCGGCAATTGCTTTTAAGTTTTTCCGTAACTATGTTGAAATTCCTGAGAATGTCCGTTTTGGTGTTCTTCAGCATCATGAACGGGATGATGGGTCAGGTTATCCGCTGCGTACAGATGCTTCCAAGAACCATCCCATAGCACGCGTACTTGGTATTGCCGATACCTATGATGCAATGACTTCAAAGAAGGTTTATGGAGAAGAGGTATCGCCGTTTGCCGCTATTGATTCTATTCAGGGAGATACGTTTGCCGGAAAATTTTCACCAAAGTATAGCACACCATTTCTTAATGAATTATGCCAGTCGCTGATTGGGCGTTATGTTACTTTAAATGATGGGCGTACAGGTCAGCTTGTCTTTTGGAATAGAAGTGGCAGAGCAAACTGCTTAATTCGGTTCTCTGATGGTCAGGTGCTTGATATTTATGGTCAGAATAAGCTAAAGATAACCAAGCTGGTTTGTTGAAAATTAAAGAGCCGTATTTTCTAATATTAAGTGTATTAAGTGAGCTCTTTATGTTTCGGCCAGGTAAAATGAAAGCTCGTTCCCTGCCCTTCAAGAGAAGAAACATGTATTTTACCGCCTTGATTTTCAACAATCTTTTTTACCAGGGCTAAGCCGACGCCGGTATTTTCTGTAGTATCCCTGGGCTTCAGAACTTGAAACATCTCAAAAATTTTTTCATGATAAGCAGTTGCTATCCCTGGGCCATCATCCTCTACCGCAAAGCCGTATAAGTTTCCAAGATCGTTTATCGAGATGCGGATCGTGCCGCTTTGCTTATCATGATGCTTAATTGCATTATCAATTAGGTTTGCCAGAACCTGTCTCAGACGCAGGCCGTCGGTTACAAAAGTTGGCATCTGTGTAATAGTTTCAATCCGGAATCCGGCAGGCGGATTTAAATCGTCAATAACCTCAGCCAATAATGCGGCGAGATTACACTGTTCGAGGGGGCTGTTAATCCGGCCTACCCGTGAGTATTCAAGGATGCCTTTAATTAAGTTCTCCATACGATAAACCCTTTTTCTCAAAAGCACCATATGCTTCTTGGTTTCTTCGGACTTACTATCTTTTAAATCCTCTTCGATCCAGGCGGACAAGCTGATTATCGCCCGCAGTGGTGCTTTTAGGTCATGGGATACAATATAGGCAAACTGATCTAGCTCCTGATTACGTAATTTTAGCTCATTTTCGATGTCTTTCTGATCAGTGATGTCAACGGCCATGCTGATCACCGCTCGCCGCTCGTCCCGAAGCCTTCCCAACGGGGCTGAGCTAAATGACCAGATTCGTGTTAGGCCGCTGCGGGTACAAATCTCGAATTCACCTTCATCAACCCGGTTGCTAATGCTGTAAAGCATATTCATCTTTGCTTTTATTGACAGGCTATTATGTTGGTTGGTTTGCTGGATCCAGTCATCAATCGTGGGGATATCTGTATGCGAATACCCTGTAAGCTCAGTCAAGGTATTGCTGATAAGCAGCACCTCGCCGTCTTCGGCATGGATTATTAATGGAAAAGGCGCAAATGCCACGGCACGCCGCAGGCGTTCTTCGCTTTCTGCCAAATACTTTTCGTGTAACCGGATTTCTGCTAATTGCTGGCTCAGCTGGCTGCTTAAATCTGTCAGTTCATCATTGCGTTTTCTAAGCATGGACTCTTTACTTTCAATAAGTAAAGTGTAACGGGTTATTTGGACATAGAGCAGGGCAGCGGTTATTATAATAAAAAACCACCCTTTGGCAACTGATAAATTACGAAAAACTGCCTGATCAGGAGATATTATTCTGACAAACTCATCAGAGACAAGTATCCAGGTGAAACTGATTAACGCATAGGTGAACACTATTTTACATACACTCCAGTTGAGGTGGGGAAAGTACTTCATACTATGCTTACTCCTTTTCCTGTAGTATTTTAGCGATTGGCGAATGGGCTTTTTTATCAGAATATATGATTTATTCAACAGTATGTTTGAATAAATCCTTCTTATATGCAAAATTCATCCATCTAGGCAAAGTTCAGCTATACCCTGGTTATCTAACCGGGGTTATTTTATTTGATCTAAAAAAATAGTTAATTTTGGTGCTGGCTTGTTATTTACAGGCGCGTGCACCCGTAGTATAATTCTTAGTGTTAACCACTAGACGAAATAGTGGTTAACAAATAACGTGATGGTTAACCATGGATTATACATAGAGTTGACAATGCCCGGGGATAAAGGCGGGGCAATCTGAAAGGAAGCCGACTTGCTATGAGTGGCCGAGGATAAGAAAATATCTGATATAAAGAGGGATTAATATATGCATAAAAAGGTTACCTGGATAACCGAGGTCAGTCTGCTGGCCGCTTTTATAACAATAACCGGTACGTTTAAATTGCCTGGCCTAATACCGGGAACAGAATTTCAGTTATCAGCCCCGTTAGCTGTGGGTATTTGTGCGGTATTTGGGTTTAGTAAATATATTCTGGCAGGGGTGCTATCAAGCACCGCTGGATTGATTCTTGGCACTCAATCGTTATTAAATGTGTTTATCGCCATGGTATTCCGGGTTACTGTCGGCTTGATTTTAGTCATATTCGGACGATCCTGGCCGATGATTATTCTGGCCGGTCCGGTAGGTTCGGCAGTTGCCAGGCTGGCGCTGGGCGGGATTATTGGCAAAGCAGCAATACCGCTCATGCTGGCGGCTGTACCAGGCATGATTTATACAGCCCTGCTGGCTTGGCCTCTGACCGCCCTGCTGAGACGGGTAAAAGAACAGAAAGGTAAGGTCATACGTCATGTTGTACAGCGTTAGAATGCGGGCAGCGCAAGGTGGTGCGCATGAGCTGGGGGGGAAACACGTCTCAGGGGCTGAACGGCTGGTGGGGCGTGAATTGCTGACAGCTACAGTAACGGCGATGCTGGAACGTGCGCTGTCTCATAGCCGGGGAGCCGCAGACTTTACTAACCTTGTTATTGAGGCGGTTCCTGCCAGGGACATACAGGAGACTGTTTGCCTGCCGGTAACTACTATCGCTGTCACCGGTGTAATCGCTGGCCGGGCGGCGGCGCAAACGGAATTAATTAAGGCTGGTGTCGCGCCGGCTGCCGCAGCGGCAGGTCTGGCGGCATTGGCTGGTGTAAATGGTATGCGGGGTGCGATAATTGCTGATGCCCGTACAGGGGTCAGGCTGGATACAAGCGGTCAAAGCGGCATTCGTGTGTCGCGAATGGATATTGCTGATGAACAGGCCTATTTAGGTTGGCTAAAGAGCCAAGGGTACAACAATACCCATATTAGGGAAGCGATTGTTTTAGCCTCCAAGGTTATGGCCGCACCCGGGATGGTTGCTGAGTTGTGCTGGTCAGATGATCCTGAATATACGGCAGGGTATGTTGCTACTCCAGGCGGGTATACACGGTTTACCCACCTGAAACCATATGGCAGTGAGATCGGCGGCCGGATTTTCTTCGTAAAGGAAAACACCAATATGGATCAATTAATAAAGTACTTGCAGTATCAGCCGGTACTTATCAAAGTCCCGGCAGAGGAGGTTAGGGCAGATGCAGTTTCTCGCTGATTATTTAGCGCAGGTGAAAGCGGATGATCTATATCGTCAGACTGTAGCCTACAACCCGGTTAGTCCTGCCCACGTTCAACTGAACGGGCAGACCTGCCTGCTGCTTGCTTCTAATAATTATCTGGGATTAACACACAACCCGGCAGTGCAGCAGGCTGCTGCTGACGCAATCTGGCTGTATGGCACAGGGGCAGGCGGCGCCAGGCTTACAACCGGGACGTTTCCACTGGTTGAGCAGCTAGAACAGGAGTTAGCCGCATTTAAAGAGACAGAAGCCGCTTTGGTCTTTAATACCGGTTATATGGCTAATATTGGCGTTATTAGTGCCCTGGCAGGCCCGAATGATGTTATTTTCAGTGATGAACTCAATCATGCCAGTATTATTGACGGCTGCCGGTTGTCGCGGGCAGCGGTTGTTGTGTACCGGCATGCAGACATGGAACACTTACATAGCTTGCTAAAAGCGACAGTATGCCACGGTAAGAGACTGATAATTAGCGATGGCGTTTTCAGCATGGATGGCGACATCGCGCCGCTGACTACAATTGCCCAATTGGCGCAGCAATATAATGCCATTATTATTGTTGACGATGCCCATGCAACCGGGGTAATTGGCCCAGGTGGCAAAGGAACAGCTGCTCATTTTGGTATAGCAGATAAAGTGCAGGTGCAAATCGGCACTCTGAGCAAGGCACTTGGGGCTGAAGGCGGTTTTGTCGCCGGCTCCAGGGAATTGATTGACTACCTGAAAAATAAAGCACGCAGCTTCATCTTTTCAACGGCATTAGCGCCTGGAACCATAGCTGCAGCGCGGGCGGCGCTGAGGGAACTGTCGGTCAGACCGGAACTGGTCACTAAGTTAAACGAAAATGCACTGTATGTCAGAGACTTGTTACAGTCGGCAAATATACCGGTGCCTGGCGGAATAACCCCAATAATCCCGGTCATGGTAGAATCGGCCGACACGGCCGTCAGGCTGACCGCTGAGCTCAGGCAACAAGGTATTATTCTTACTGCTATCAGACCACCAACAGTACCTGTAGGCACAAGCCGGCTGCGAATGACGGTGACTGCTGTACACGAGCGTGAAGAATTGGCTGCTGCTGTTGACGCCATTAGCCGGGCGGTTAAGCCGCTCAGGAAGACGTGAGGTAAAAAATGCAAACAGGCTTATTCATTACGGCAACAGATACCGAGGTTGGGAAAACATTTATCAGCGGTGCCATTGCCGCTGCGTTAAAAGGGCGTGGTATTAACGTCGGAATCGTCAAACCGGTAGCTTCGGGCGGTATCATCGACAGAACCGGTAATTTGGTGTCTGAGGATGCCACCTTTTTAATGGCAGCTGCCGGAATAGGCGAAGAACGGCGGATGCAGGTCAATCCTGTCTGCCTGGCGCCGGCATTAACCCCGGCAGTAGCAGCCACCGAAAGTGGTGTGACAATTGATGTGGAAAAGCTTATTGAAATTTCCCGGGCAATGTTTGCCAGATCCGCAGCCACCCTGGTTGAGGGGGTGGGCGGTATTACTGCACCTATTTGGCAAGACTACCTTGTTGCTGATATGATGCTTGAACTTAAGCTGCCGGGGCTTCTTGTTACCAGGCCCAACCTGGGTACTATTAATCATACTGTGCTTACTGCTGAATATGCCTGTAGCCGGGGGATAAAGCTTGCCGGAATTATTATCAACCGCTGGGATGAAGAGCAGGTTACTGTGCTGGAACGCAGCAACCTGGCCTATATTGAACGCCTGACCGGCTTGCCTATATTAGGTAAATTCCCTTCGGTACCAGCGGTTGGGTTAGACCAGGCAGCAATGGCCCGCCTGAGCGAATTGGCCGAACAGCATCTGGCGATTGACCATTTAATAAACCTGATGACAGGAGGGGTTAGCCATGCATGAAGCAGAACTGAAAGATAAACAATATGTCTGGCATCCCTTTACGCAGATGCAGGATTGGGTGTCAAGACCGCAGCAGGTGATTGCCGCTGCTAAAGGAATCAAGCTTATTGATACTGACGGCAATGAGTTTTTTGATGGCGTATCATCATTATGGGTCAATATTCACGGTCACCGCAAAGCTGAAATTGATGAGGCCATTATCGAGCAGCTTGGCAAAGTGTCCCATACAACTATGCTGGGGTTAGCCAATATTCCGGCTTCAGAACTGGCTGAGCAGCTAGTTGGGATCGCTCCGCCAGGGTTAAACAAGGTATTCTATTCAGATGACGGATCAACAGCTGTGGAAGTTGCTCTGAAAATGGCGTTTCAGTACTGGCAGCATCTGGGCAAGCCGAATAAGCAAAAGTTCATCTCGCTTGAGCAGGCCTATCATGGCGATACTGTGGGCACTGTAAGTGTTGGCGGCATTGATCTGTTTCATAGGGTATTCAAACCGCTTTTGTTTACACCGGTACATATTCCGGCGCCGTCCTGTTATCACTGCCAGCTTGCCGTAGATCCGGCTGTTTGTGGGATGAAATGTGCAGCGGTATTGGAGCAGGTACTAGTCGAGCATCATGAGCAGGTTGCCGGCCTGATTATTGAACCGTTGGTGCAGGCAGCAGCAGGCATGCTTATGTCGCCGCCCGGCTATCTGGCTAAAGTGCGCGAGCTCACCAGGAAATATGACATTTTGCTTATCGCCGATGAAGTGGCAACAGGTTTTGGCAGAACCGGAAAAATGTTTGCCTGCGAGCATGAAGCGGTACAGCCGGATATGATGACACTGTCCAAAGGTATAACCGGTGGCTATATGCCCCTGGCAGCAACACTAACTACCGATGAAGTCTATAATGCTTTTTTAGGCGATTATACGGCTAAGAAAACGTTTTATCATGGTCATTCCTACACTGGCAACCCATTGGCCTGCGCTGCCGCTCTGGCTAATCTGAAAATATTCCGGGAAGAAAACATTATTAAAGGCCTTAGCCCTAAGATCGCTGCTGCAGCGGATAGTTTAGCAGAGATCGCGAACCTTGAGCATGTGGGCGACGTCCGCCAATGCGGCCTGATTGTTGGTATTGAATTGATGCAGGATAAAAGCCGGAAAATTCCTTACCCATGGGAACTGGCCGCCGGTGCCGGTGTGTGTCTGCAGGCCCGTAAGTATGAACTAATTATTCGCCCGATCGGTGATGTTGTTATTTTTATGCCGCCCCTGTCCAGTACTGTGACTGAGATTAAAACAATGCTGGATATTATTAAACGCTCGATCAATGAGGTTACGGCAGCAGGATGGTCTGGCGGCGGTCTTCAGCCAACTGATTTGTAAGTGAACTATATATAACAACGCTCCACCGCTGGCGCTTGACTGCCGCTTTTGCCAACACACCACCTGCCTGCAAAACTTTAACGCGTTGTACATAGCTAACAGGGAATTTATATAAACTAATTGACAAAAGCGGCATAGTTTTCTATACTAGACGTAATGAACCTTTAAGACGGTCCCGAGAGGCCGGCAAGGTACGCAATGACAGTCTCTTTATGCGACTTTGCAGCCTCTCGCTCATGCGAGAGGCTTTTGTATTGTGTACCAGGTAATAAAAGGAGGAATTTCAATGTCCAGACGCATTATCCAGGTTGAAGACAAGCTTCCCCTGCTCCAGTCTATTCCCCTTAGCTTACAGCACTTATTTGCCATGTTTGGCGCGACTGTTTTGGTTCCGTTCCTATTTCATGTAAACCCTGCAACATCGCTGCTAATGAACGGTATTGGCACACTGATTTATCTGTTTGTGTGCAAAGGCCGCATTCCGGCCTATCTTGGTTCCAGCTTTGCCTTTATTTCACCGGTGTTTCTCATCATGTCACAATATGGATACGCGGCTGCCCAAAGTGGTTTTATTATGTTCGGTTTCTTCTTTATACTCATGTCACTGCTTGTTAAAAAAGTCGGCGTCAAATGGATTGATGTCGTATTTCCACCTGCCGCCATGGGGGCAATTGTTGCTACGATCGGTTTGGAGTTGGCGCCAACTGCTGCCGGTATGGCTGGATTGACCGGCGATCTAATGCAGCAGTTAAATATACCTGCTGATAAGGCTGTCATTGTATCGGTCTTCACCCTGGCAGTAACGATTCTTGGTTCGGTGTTGTTCAGAGGCTTCTTTGCAGTAATTCCAGTGCTCATCGGTGTTCTCTCAGGTTATGGTTTGTCACTGGTACTTGGTATTGTTGATCTAAATAGTATAATAAACGCCCCTTGGTTTGAAGTACCTACCCTGTATACTCCTGAATTCAATGTAAGTGCAATGATTATCATCTTGCCTGCTATGCTGGTGGTACTGGCTGAGCATATTAGCCATCTTGTTGTTACCGGCAATATTGTTGAAAGAGATTTAATAAAAGATCCGGGGCTTCACCGTTCCTTGTTTGCTGATGGTGTATCAAATGTTCTTTCAGGTTTTGTCGGCGCTACTCCTAACACCACCTATGGCGAGAACATCGGTGTCATGGCCATTACCAGAGTATACAGTGTCTGGGTTATCGGTGGTGCAGCCACCTTTGCGATTGCCCTGTCTTTCGTAGGCAAACTGGCTGCTCTCATTCGCAGTATCCCTGTACCGGTTATGGGTGGGGTGTGCCTCCTCCTGTTTGGTGTCATTGCTGCTGCCGGTATCCGTATGCTGGTTGAGAAAAAAGTTGATTATACCCAAGCCAAGAACCTTATCCTGACCTCCGTAGTACTTGTTCTGGGGTTAAGTGGTGCTGCCGTTAAACTGGGTGCTGTTGAATTAAAAGGCATGGCTCTGGGCACAGTTGTTGCAGTGCTGGTTAGCCTGGCATTTGAACTGTTTGACAGAATGGGTATTATGACTGACCAAAATGAGATTGTTGACAAGCCTGTTGCTCAAAAAGCTAAGGCCTAACAGAATAAACAAAAGAAGTGCCGCATTTATTGCGGCACTTCTTTATTTTATCTGAGATAGGCCCCGTATCTGCCGTCGTCCTGCAGTAGCTGGCGTAAGCCTTTATCTTTACGTTTCAGACACGGCATCTAGATATAATTCACCTATTGACTGTACCTGCGCTTGAGCTGCTGTCGCATCTGCGATCAGGTGAATCAGCTTGTCTTCATTTCCTTTACGGACCAGCGCCACAATTTTAACAACCTCACCAAATTCTTTAGCCTCTATAGGATAATTATTGAGCCGCAGCTGGTTTTCCACAGTCCCCAGCAGGTGATAACTCAGCTCAATAGCCAGTCTGGTATGAAGCTGTTTTTCAATAATATGGGCAGCTGCCAGGCCGTCGGCGGCCGCCTTGGTGTAGGCGCGAATAAGTCCGCCGGCTCCCAGTTTGACGCCGCCAAAATAACGGGTTACTACAATCACTGTATTTTTGACACCCGATTTATTAAGTACCTCTAAGATTGGTTTACCGGCTGTTCCGCCAGGTTCGCCGTCATCATCAGCCTTTTGGTATTGACCGTGCTGGCCGATCACATAGGCTGAGCAGTTATGATTGGCTTCTTTGTGTCTTTTTTTTATATCCTGGACAAAGCTAATAGCTGCGGCTTCAGTATCCACCGGGGTGACATAGGCAATGAACAGGGATTTGATAATTTCTAATTTAACCTCACTCGCTTGCTTTACAGTACGAAATACAGGCAGCATGAAAACACCTCATAAGATTGTTATGATTTGCTAATGATTTTAATATAAAAGCAAAAATCAGGATTGCAAGACTGATTTTTGCCAGTATGATAACCTGCTACACTATTGTTTATCTAAAGCTTGAAGAACCCGTTCGAAATCGATAGGTAACGGGGCGTTAACAGTAATCTGACGTTTGTCTTCAAGATGCTCAAAGGTGACAGATGCTGCATGCAAGGCTTGTCTGGACATAAGAGGAGAGCGGAGTCCATACATCCGGTCACCAAGGATGGGATAGCCGAGATGCGCCAAATGTACGCGGATTTGGTGAGTACGCCCGGTATCCAGCGATAATTCCATTAGCGCTGCTTCGGAAAAACAACGGATTGTCCGGTAGTGGGTAACCGCTGCTTCTCCTTTCAGGCTAATAGCCCGCCGGTTCGATAAACTTGGATGGGGGCCGATCGGGGCATTAATTGTACCTGCCGGGGGATCAACAATCCCTGTGACTAAAGCCCAATAGCGGCGTTTTAACATTCTTTCCTTTAACTGCTGTTCGAGCAGGAACTGGCTGCGGGCGTCTTTTGCAAAAATGATACAGCCTGAGGTTTCCCTGTCCAGGCGATGGACGGCGCGCACTGTGCTTACTACGCCACGCTCTGCTAAATGGTAGGCTAAGTAGTTGGCCAAGGTACCGCTTGTTGTTTGACCTGTAGGGTGAACTAACTGATATGGTGGTTTATTTAAGACCAGCAGATAAGCATCTTCATAAAGAATTTCGATATTTCCCGGCTCAGGCTGAACGCCATAGGATATATCTTCAATTATCAGGACGCGCAACGTATCCTGTGGCTTAAGTTCCTTTTGCAGAAAGGCCGGTTTCCCGTTTAAATAGATACCCTTCTGGCGGGTGAGTTTTTGTATTTTTCGTCCGGAATAATGCAAGACTTGCTTCAAGTAGACTTCGATAGTCAGTCCGGCCTGCTCCTGGGAGACTTTATGGGTTTGAAAAGTTTTCATCGGGAAGCCTTCTTTCGTTATATGGTATTTCAAAACCTCCAGGGAAGGAGACATTTGTTTAATTGTTTTTATAGATAAACCTAATAT
>NZ_DATMXX010000030.1:0-5266 GCF_035561255.1 Sporomusa sp.
ACCATAAATAATATTACATCATTGGGTCCATAGTGATTGCAGGATGTTGTTTTTCTTCCAGGAACGGCAGAATTTCCTCTTCATTGGTGCCAACAGTTTCATCGGCAATTTTTTCAACGAAGTCAGCGCCAAGGCCTGCAGCTACAGCCGCATCAACCAAATCCTGACCCAGGAATTCTTTAAGTTCTTTCGGCATCCAGACAACACGTGCCAAACCACCGTCTGCTGGAACAAACTTAGCGCTGCAGAGGTAACGGCGGCCCATTCCCATGAAACCAGGGGTTTGAACACCGCCGCCGCAAGTACCGGCCAAAGCCGAGAAGGTCATGCCGCAAGGGGTATCACCAGTGTGTTCACGAGTGGTAACCATGACACCATTACACAGCGGTAGTATCGCCATAATAGCTTCGAAACATCCGCAGGAAGTCATCGGATCTTCCATCATGGTATAAAAATTAACCTTTTCTATCGTCCGGTTGGAGCCTGAATAGAAGAATTCATTAAGGTTTTGCCACTGACCTTTTACAGGATCTATGCAATCACCTTTTGTAACCGGCTGATTGGGGCCGGTTGGGGCAATTTCATTGGAGGCTTTGGCATCCAGCCAACTAACAGCACCACACAAGCCTACGTGCTCTGGCGTTACAATACACACATGGTTAGGTGCAAAGGACTGGCAGAGTGTGCAAGTGTACCAGGTGTCGACTGCTTCGTCAGTGAGGCCTTTAAGACGGGCATCACGGGCAGCGTATTTGGCGGTTGCCAGTTTGATTTTTTCTTCAATGACATCTTTATCGGTGACAAGAGTGACTTGTACACGGTCAATAATAGCCGGATAATCCGATTTGAATTTGGCAATAAGAATCTCGCCAATGTCTTTAATTTTGAAGCCTAGCTCTTTAGCATTTTTGCCAATACGCACCCACATCATATTACGTTGAGCTACGTGCCATAAACCTTCACCATAGTTAACGAAGTAGTGGATACGGCGCTCAAGCACGCCTTCGAAGTCTTCTTGCATCTTACGGCCATAAACATCAACCATAAGACCAAGTGGGAAGACGCTGCCTTCCGGCATTTCATCAATCTCAGGTCCGATAACCTGGATTCTTCCGTCTTCAACCTCATCGGCTTCGCACATACGTACAAGCTCAAAGCTGGTGGAACGACCACCGCCGAACTCAACATGGGCATCTTTTTTACGGATAGTTTCGCCTTCGAAAGCTGGTCCAATAGTAATCGGTACAGGGATATCAACAATCTTGATTTTAATGCCGCGCATTTCAAGACCCAATTTGCCGATCTTCTCGTAATCTGGCTCAGATTGATACCAGTCAGGAATTTCCTCAGCTACCGGCTGATCGGTAACGATCGGGAAGCCCATGAAGATAGCGCCAAACTCAGCAGCGAATTTAACTATATCATTAGGTCCGAGCTGAATGACAAACGCCAGAACGCGTTTAGCCTGATATTCCATAGCCCGTTCACGCTGCCCGGCAGGGATACCGCCGAAAGCAAGACCGGCACGGAAAGCAAAGTTAACAGCATGGATAACCTGGGTGAAGTTACCCAGTGGGAAGGTAATGAAGTCAGCACCGATTTTAACGTTTTCTTCAATACACTGCTCAATGACTTCATTACACAAGAAGATCATAATACCTTTAGCCTGAAGACTTTTTACCAGTTTGGCAGTTGATTTGCTGTCTTTGCCCTTACCAACGATAACGGCCACACCTGGAATTGTTTGGTCAACCAAAGGTACCCCAAATTTACGCAGGATCGGGTCAGATATAAAGCCGCAATATGGGAACTTATCAGGTTTTGCACCTTTAAGATAACGCAAAGCCTCAATAACTTCAGCCGCATACAGGGTTGCTTCACCATTTAGCTTAGCATTTTCGAAATTCAGCACTTCCCGGATGTTGGTAGTCCGAATCCGGTTAAGGATAGGGGATAGCTCACCGATAGTACTTACCTCTTCACCGCTCAGAGCAGTAATTACCGGCAGTCTGTAGGCAGTATCAGGATATTTAACCGGGCAATCAGCACCGTGTTCCTTGATGGCTTTGGCCAGAAGAATCTCCGCATAGCTGGTAGCTGTAACAGCACCTTCGTAGGCGCCTTTAAAAAGCTCCATAGACATATTATTTTTCGTCCTCCTTCATAGAGTCAATTTCTCAATATCAAAAGGTGGCTATATCCATAAAAGTTACTTAGTTCGCTTCTTCTTTTGCTTGATTAGCTTTCTTACGCATAGCGTTCTTCCAGTTACGTTCTTCAAGGATGTCTACCAGTCTTGCAGATGCTTTAACCGGATCAGTTTCCCAGAAGAAGAAGCCGCCAAATACGTCTTCAGCAACTTTAGTAACAACATCATTGACAAGAGTACTGCCAACTGTCGGAGCAACAACACCAACATGCACCGGATTGCCAAGAGCAACGTTCCAGGAGCCGATCGCAACAGCCTTTTCAGACATAGCTTCAGGGGCAGATGCAACATAAGGAACATCGCGATTATCCAGTCCCATTTCTATAGCCATCATGTTAGCCAGATCCTGGGCACGGCTGTTATCAACACAAGAACCCATGTGGAAGACCAGCGGCAGTTCGGCGGTTAAACCAGCGGCTGCATTAAGGCGGGCGATGAATTTTTTGAGTCCTTCACCAGCATATTTTTGAACACCCTCGCCATTTAGAAGGCCCTCTTTAGCAAATGCTTGCGCTGCGCAACCAGTGGCAACAATGAACACATCGTTCTTAGCCAATTCAGTAGCCATAGTGAAATGGTTTTCATCATGGGTACCTTTAAGGTTGTTACAGCCAGCGAACAATGCAACACCCTTAATTTCACCAGCTGCGATAGCATCGGTGAGAACCCGTATAGGAGCATCGGCATTAATTTTCTTAAAGATGTTGAGCAGTGATTCCAGCGTAAAACCAGCGACAACAGTGTTCCGAACATCTGGAATACATACTTTGGCCGAATCACGGGTTTTGTAAGCATCAATAGCCAAACGGATAATCTCTTTGGCACTATCAAGGGCACGGTGCTCATCAAATGCCAGGTGATAGGAACCAGGGATTTTCATGATAGGCATAGTAGTTATAATTTTGGTGTGATAGCACTCAGCAAGGCTACGCAAGCTAGGCATAATGCACTGAACATCAACAACCATTGCGTCCATTGCTCCCGTAAGGATAGCCAATTCTTGAGTTGCAAAGTTAGTAGCGATAGCAACACCTTCACGAGTCAAGACTTCGTTACCAGTACAGCAGATACCAACAAGGTTGATGCCTGCAGCCCCAGCAGCTTTTGCCTCTTCCTGCATCTCTTTTGCTGCCTTAACAACCATTTGGGAAAGCAGCGGATTGTGACCATGAAGAGCAATATTAACTTTTTCAGCTTTAATTGCTCCAAGGTTAGCCTCTGTTACAACCGGAACGCCTGTACCGAAGAGAATATCAGAAAGATCGGTAGCAAGAGCCATGCCGTCATAATCGCACAGAGCGGCCTTCAGACCACCAAAGATAATATTAACAGGATCAGCATCATTGCCTGCATGGGTTTGGTGTAATAATTGAGCAAGGCTCAGATTAATACCGCTAGGCATAATGTTGGTTTTGCGGAGAACATCCAGAGTACTTTCATTACTATTGGCAGTAATCCAAGTAATTTCATCTTCATTAACACGGCCAAACTCATTCAGAGCAGCGGTCGCAACATCCTTGGCAACAGCCAGTACATCGCGGCCTTCGGTTTCAACACCGATTTTTTTAGCCACTGCGATAAGTTTTACAGGGTCAGTTATTTGATAATCTTTCAGCTTGCCTTCGGCAACATGAAGAACTGTTTCCGCAATATGGCGGCCATGATCGGAGTGGGCAGCTGAACCACCAGCAATATAACGAACGATATTACGGGCAACGATAGTGTAGTCCATAGCACCGCAAATGCCTTTATTACCACCCGGTTTCTTGGGCAGAATACGGCAAGGACCTTGCAGGCAAATACGGCAGCAGATACCAGTGTTACCAAAGGTACAACGAGGCTCTTGAGCTTTGGCGCGATCAAATGTTGTTAAAAAGCCAATTTCTTTAGCTTTATCCAGCATTTGGGTGGCTGCCACGTCGATTGTTCTTTTGTCGGACATTCTTCTTTTCCTCCCTATGTTCATCATAGTTGTTTTCATGTGAGTCATTTACCAGGAGCTAGATACTCAGGGTCATGATATTATGAGGATTTTTTCACAAACTCTACATTCAGGTATTCGCCCTATATAGGGCGAATACCTGCAAGGATTATGAAAAATTTTCGATATATTAGTAATCTTTTGTAGAATTAGAACAAACCAACAATTTTGCCGGCATTATCTATATCCATTCTTTCAGCGGCAGGAGCTTTCGGCAGACCAGGCATGGTCATAATTTCGCCGGTAATGGCTACCAGGAAGCCAGCACCAGCTGCAACCCGAACTTCGCGAACGGTAATTCTAAACCCAGACGGACGACCAAGCTTAGACATATCATCGCTCAGGGAGTATTGTGTCTTAGCCATGCAAATCGGCGTTTTGTCATAGCCGAGTGCAGTCAGTTCCTGAATTGTCTTTTCCACAGCAGGGGTATAATTTACGCCGTCAGCGCCATAGATCTCAGTGGCGATAGCAGCGATTTTGTCTTTAATTGGGGCTTTCTCATCATAGATGAATTTAAAGTTGTTGGGTTTTTCACAAGCAGCCAAAACTTTATCTGCCAGTGCAAGGCCGCCTTCGCCGCCCTTAGCCCACACCTCTGATAATGCAACCTCTGCGCCCATAGCATTGCATTTATCTTCAACGAATTTGAGTTCGTTATCAGTGTCAGTCGGGAAAGCATTGATAGCAACAACTGTTGGCAGACCATATTTTTGCATATTCTCAATATGTTTGGTAAGATTGGCAAGACCTTTTTCAAGAGCAGCCATGTTCTCGCCAACAAGCTCTGTCTTAGGTACTCCGCCATGCATCTTAAGAGCACGAACAGTAGCAACGATAACAACTGCTGCAGGCTTGAAGCCAGCGAAGCGACACTTAATGTCAAGGAATTTTTCAGCACCAAGATCAGCACCGAAACCAGCTTCTGTCACAACAACATCAGCAAGCTTCATCGCATATTTGGTAGCAGATACACTGTTACAGCCGTGAGCAATGTTAGCAAACGGGCCGCCATGTACGAAAGCCGGTGTATTTTCGAGAGTTTGCACCAGATTGGGCTTTATGGCGTCTTTGAA
>NZ_DATMXX010000031.1:0-10274 GCF_035561255.1 Sporomusa sp.
GTAAAGAGTTTTTCTTCAATAAACCTGCCATCTATGTTAAAATGAAGAAAATCGAACAAAAAGGACTGTACTATGAATTTACTATCAATAGAAAACCTGTCAAAAACCTATGGGGAAAAGGTCTTATTCGGCCAGGTTACCTTTGGTGTTGACGATGGGGATAAAATTGGCCTGATTGGTGTTAATGGCACTGGAAAATCAACATTTTTAAAAGTTATTGCCGGGGTGGAGCAGGCAGACTCAGGCAAGATAATGACTGGCAACAGTGTCCAGATCGAATATTTACCGCAGAATCCCGAATTTGATGCTAAGGCCACAGTGCTTGAGCAGGTATTTAAAGGCCATTCACCGGTAATGCAGGTGTTAAGAGAGTATGAGCAGGCGTTGAGTGAGGCGCAGCAGCACCCGGCAGATATTGTATACCAAAAACGGCTTATCGCATTGACGCAGCAGATGGATTCCCAAAATGCGTGGCAGCTGGAAAGCGATGCCAAAGCGATTCTCACCAAGCTGGGGATTACCGATTTCACCGCAAGTGTCAGTACACTATCCGGCGGCCAGCGCAAACGGGTGGCGTTAGCCAGTGCGCTCATTAATCCGGCTGACTTGTTAATCCTGGATGAGCCGACTAACCATATCGATAACGATACTGTAGCCTGGCTGGAGCAGTATCTTCATAAACGTAAAGGCGCCCTCTTGATGATTACTCATGACCGGTACTTCCTTGACCGGGTAACAAACCGGATCATAGAACTGGATAAAGGCACGCTGTATACATATACCGGTAACTATAGCCAATTTCTTGAATCCAAGGCTGACCGGGAAGAACAGCTGGAAGCCAGTGAGCGCAAACGCCAAAACATCTTAAGAAATGAGCTGGCCTGGATCAGACGCGGGGCGCAGGCGCGCAGCACTAAACAGAAGGCCAGAATCGAGCGATTTGAAGAGCTTAGTGCCCAGACCCCGATGGCCGGCAATGGCCAGATGGAGATCACTGTCGGCGCCAGCCGGCTGGGGCGCAAGACGGTCGAACTGGAGCATATCAGCCATGCTTTTGGCGGCAACAACCTAATCAATGACTTTAACTACATTGTGCTTAAGGATGACCGGGTCGGGATCGTCGGGCCTAACGGCAGCGGCAAATCCACATTGCTTAATATGATTGCCGGAACACTGACCCCTGACAACGGCACAGTGGAGATTGGCCAGACGGTAAAGATCGGCTATTTCTCTCAGGAAAGCAGCGAAATGAACCAGGATCTGCGGGTTATTGAATATATTAGAGAAGAAGCCCATTTTTTGCCTACTGCCGATGGTGGAACCATCAGCGCAGCGCAACTCCTGGAACGTTTTCTGTTTCCGCCTAATCTCCAGTGGACACCGATTGTCAAGTTATCAGGAGGGGAGAAACGCCGCTTGTATCTGCTGCGGGTTTTGATGAGTGCACCTAATGTTTTGCTCCTGGATGAACCGACCAATGATCTGGATATCCAGACCTTAACCATTCTGGAGGATTATCTTGACGACTTTCCCGGAGCAGTTATTGCCGTGTCCCATGACCGGTATTTTCTTGACCGGATTGTTGAAAAAGTATTCGCCTTTGAAGGTCAGGGCCGGATTACTCAGTATCCCGGGAATTATTCGGACTATCAGAACAGAATCAGTATCGTCGAAGCAGAGGCTGCCGACAAGGCCAGGAATACTGCCGATAAAAGGCCGGTAGCTGCGGACAAGCCCAAAGAACGGCCTCAGAAGCTGTCTTTTAAAGAGCAGCGGGAGTACGAGCAGATTGATGCAGTCATTGCCGGTGTTGAGCAAGAACTTGTCCAGGTGGCTCATGGCCTTAATACTGCCGGCAGTAACTTTGAATTACTGCAAGAGCTTACCGGCAGGCAACAGGAACTGGAAATGCGGCTTGATGAACTGCTTAACCGCTGGACATATCTTAATGAACTTGTGGAAGAATTTAATAACAAATAAAGGGGTTACTGGAGCTTGCGATGAACATACAGATATTTGGCACAAAAAAGTGTCAGGATACCAGAAAAGCTGAGCGTTATTTCAAGGAGCGCAAAATAGGTTTTCATTTTATCGACCTAACGATACGCGGTTTAAGCAAGGGTGAACTGGACAAAGTGAGGGCGTCAGTCGGCGGGTTGGAAAACCTTATTGATAAAACTGGTAAAGAATATGAAAAACGCAATCTAAAGTACCTGGTACATAATGTGGAAGAGCAGTTGCTGAATCATCCGCTGCTGTTAAAGACCCCGATAGTCCGGAACGGCGCCAAGGCTACAGTTGGTTATTGCCCTGAGGTTTGGGCAAGCTGGAGCTAATTTAAAAATGGGAGATTAGACATATGCTAGAGATGGCGCGTAAAGTGTTAAAAAAATATTACGGGTATGATGAATTCCGGCCAGGACAGGCTAAAGTCATTGCCAGCTTGCTTAATGGTAAAGATACTGTAGCCATTATGCCCACCGGGGCAGGCAAATCACTGTGCTTTCAGATTCCGGCGATGTTATTGCCAGGTATTACGGTCGTTGTTTCACCGCTTATCTCGCTGATGAAAGATCAAGTGGATGCGTTAACCGAACAAGGGATACCTGCTACCTTTATTAATAGCTCACTGACCGGCTCGGAGGCTGGGCGGCGGCTGCAGCAGATGCGGGCCGGGCGGTTCAAACTGGTATATGTAGCCCCGGAACGGCTGACTGCCGACTGGTTTCAGGCAGCAGTAGGCGAGCTTAGTATTAGTATGCTGGCGATTGACGAAGCCCATTGTGTTTCCCAATGGGGACATGATTTTCGGCCAAGCTACCGGAATGTTAGTACCTTTATTGCAAATCTGCCCAACCGCCCGGTCATTGGTGCGTTTACCGCCACGGCAACCCCTGAGGTTAAGACCGATATTTCGAGCTTGCTGGCACTGCAGTGGCCGCAGGTCCATATAACCGGCTTTGACCGGCCCAATCTGTCCTTTACTGTCATGCGTGGCGAGAATAAGCAGCAGTTTGTGCTGCAATATGTTAAGGCCAATACCAGCCAATCAGGGATTATCTATGCGGCTACCCGCAAAGAGGTCGATGGTTTGTATGAATTGCTGCGGAAAAAAGGCTATGCCGCCGGCCGGTATCATGCCGGATTAAGTGATGATGAACGCATGTCGCAGCAGGAACGGTTCCTCTATGATGATGTCCGGGTTATGGTGGCGACAAATGCTTTTGGCATGGGGATCGACAAATCCAATGTCCGCTATGTTGTGCACTATAACATGCCGAAAAATATGGAATCATATTATCAGGAGGCTGGACGCAGCGGGCGCGACGGTGAACCTGGTGAATGTATCCTGCTGTTCGGTCCGCAGGACCCGCTCTTACAACGGTTTCTGATTGATAAGTCGGTAGAACATCCTGAACGTAAACAGCATGAACTTAAAAAATTGCAGGAGATGGTGGATTATTGTCACACCCCTGCCTGCCTGCGGCAATATATACTGAGTTATTTTGGCGAACCGGCAGTTGGTTCAGGCTGCGGCCATTGCGGCAACTGTACCGCTGATGGTGAACAGGTCGATATTACGGTTGATGCTCAAAAAGTTTTTTCCTGCGTCTACCGGATGAAAGAGCGTTTCGGTATTTCAGTGATTGCTGATGTACTAAAAGGTTCAAAAAATAAAAAAGTCCAGCAACTGGGCTTTGACCGGTTGCCGACTTATGGTTTGATGGCTGAACGCACCGTGCTGGATATTAAAACACTGGTGCAGCGTCTGGTAGCCACAGGGTATCTGCGTTTGACCGAAAGCGAGTATCCGGTGGTAAAGCTGGGGCCTGAGGCCATGACCGTACTGCGGAGTGAAGCCCAGGTATGGCAAAAGGTATTTACTGAACGCCAGCCGCTGGTTGCTGATGATAGCTTGTTTGAGCTGCTGCGTGTGTGCCGTAAGCGGATCTCTGAGCGGGAAGGGGTACCGCCGTTTGTCGTGTTTGCCGATACGACCCTGAAGGAAATGAGTCAGCACCGCCCGGCTGATCTTGCTGCCATACGGCAAATTAAGGGTGTTGGTGAGCTAAAGCTGCAGAAATATGGCGGAGAATTCCTGGCAGTTATAACTAAATATCTGGCAGAGAATATTGCTGCTGCCGGCAGTACAACGGCTGTAATTGAGCATCAACCGGCGAAGAAGGTGAAGGTGGCAGCTAAAAAGAGCAGCAGCAAAGCTGAGACCGAACCTAGTCATGTGATTACCCTTGGCATGTACCGGCAGGGGGCTGAGCTGGATGAGATTGCCGCCACAAGGGACCTGACAACTAACACTGTGCAAAACCATCTGGTCCGGTGCGCTCAGGAGGGGCATACTGTTGATTGGGACAGGCTTATCCCGGTCCAGTATGAAGAGCTAATTATTGCAAAGGTTAAAGAAGTTGGCGGTAAACAGTTAAAGCCGCTTAAAGATGCTTTGCCTGATGCTGTTAGCTATGCTGCCATTAAGGCTGTATTATGTAAGCATTTTGGTGTTGCTGGGACTTAAGGGGGTAACTGGATGTCACAACTAAGCGAATTGCCGAATATTGGTATAGTATTGGCTGAGCGGTTAAAAACTGCAGGAATATCTGACAGCGTGGCCTTAAGAGCATTAGGCAGTAAAGCTGCATTTATGCGAATTCGCGCCAACGATCAGGGAGCCTGCTTGTCAATGCTGTATGCGCTGGAGGGTGCCGTTCAGGGAGTACGGTGGCATCGTTTGGATAACGCAGTTAAAGCAGAGTTGAAGGAATATTATACTGCCAGGGTAAGAGCATAGACATAGTAAAATGTATTGGCAGGAGCGTTAGTTATGAATAAAAAAGCGGTGGAATGGCTGTATCAGCAGTTGCCGGAGCTTGTGGCTAAGGGCGTCATTCCGGCTGAGAGTGCAGAACGAATTAAAAAATACTATGGTCCTGTTACCGATACAACCGGAACACGGACTTTTCTCGTTATCTTCGGCGTGATTGGCGCTTTGCTGGTTGGACTGGGCATTATCCTGATTCTGGCTCATAACTGGGCTCAGTTAACGAAGATAAACCGCCTGGCCATTTCAATGTGCCTGCTTGTGACAGCTCAGGTAATTGCCGGCGGCGTGCTCTGGTGTAAACGTGACAGTACAGCGTGGCGTGAAGGGGCTGCTACCTTGTTGATGCTGATGGTTGGCGCAGCAATGGCTTTAGTCGGACAGACCTATCATCTGGTGGAAGACACTGATATCTTTCTGCTCACCTGGATGCTGCTGTCGCTGCCTTTAATGTATTTGATGAAATCAGCCAGTGTGGCAATGCTGTATACTGTTGGAATCACTTTTTGGACAGGTAGTCATTATGGGGTCAGCAAGCAATTTATCTGGGTACTACTTGGTGCGGCGATGCCGTATTATTGGGGATTACTGAAAAACAACCGTTATGCAAATACAACCATTATTTCGTTCTGGGTGTTGACGGTCTGTTGCTATATTAGTTTTGCAACCGCTTTTTCAGGCTATCTGGACCAACTGGGTTTTCTCATTTTTAGCGCGTTATTTGGCATAACGTATCTGGTTGGCGAGCTATGGTTTACCAGTCCGGACCAAGGCTGGCGCATGCCGTTTACAGGGGTAGGTATGACCGGGAGTATTATTTTGTCCTTCATCCTGACCTTCAATGACGTCTGGCGGCATATAACATCAGGCTGGAACCCGCCGCCCTTAATAGCGTGTTTACTTGCCGCTGTGCTGCTACTTATGGTGCTTGGCGGAAATGGTATGCTTGTCAAACAAAATAACCGGGAAGCCAGGAAGTTCGCTTTGATACCCTGTGTCGTCGGCCTGGCGTATCTGGTCCAGTTTTATGACAGCAGCGGCTTGGGAGCTACACTTATTTTAAACGGGTATATGCTGTGGCTGAGCATCAGTATTATCTCCAAAGGGGTACGGGAATTCCATCTTGGCATTGTAAATCTGGGTATGATCATGCTTACCGTGCTGATTGTTGCCCGTTTCTTTGATATTGATGTAAGTTTTGTCGTGCGCGGCGTCATCTTTGTTTTAATCGGCATAGGTTTTCTTGTTGCCAATGTGGTTTTAGTACGCCGCAAAGCGGGGTGGCAAAATGACAAATAAGAAACTGCTGCTTAGTTTATTTATCGGTGTCGCCTTGCTGCAGGCAACTGTACCACTATATATGGCCTGGCGCTGGGAAAACATTTTGCAAACAGGACGCCAGTTTTACTGGCAAACAGCTCCGGTAGATCCGGCTGATGCCTTCAAGGGACGTTATGTTGAGCTGAGATTTAAGGAAGACACCGGACCGATTATCGATCAGAACAACCTGCTCATGGGCCAGCTCGTATATGCCAGCATTGCTGAGAATGCTGAGGGGAAAGCGTACATCAGCGGGGTTAGTGTCAACCGGCCGGAACAGGGCCCTTATGTAAAAGTCAGGGCATATGCCAATGGCCAGAATACCGCCCATGTGACCTTGCCGTTTACCCGCTATTATCTGCCTGAAGAGCTGGCTCCTGCAGCCGAAGGCGCCTATCGGGAGAGCGCCGGCAAAACAGGGGTTGCAGCCGTACGGATCAAAGATGGCTACGGTGTTGTTGAGCAGTTATATATTGGCGATAAACCGCTGTACGAATTTTTGCGCCAGTCGCAGTAAGGATTATAGGAATATTTATGGCATATACATATATTGTTCAATGTGCTGACGGCACTTTCTATACAGGCTGGACAACCAATCTGGAAACCAGGGTGGCAGTCCATAACTCAGGCAGTGGTGCCAGATATACCCGCAGCCGGTTGCCTGTTACCCTGATCTACTATGAGCTTCAGCCTGATGAGAGCCAGGCCCGGAAACGGGAATATGCAATAAAACTCCTGAGCCGTAAGGAGAAGGAAGTGCTGGTTGCCGGTTTTACAATTAATAACGTTTGTTCATAGCTCTAAAAGACAGCCTACGCCTCTGCTGTTTTTGATTAGAGCACCTTGGCTGCCAAGCTTTTGACGCAAGCGGTATATTAACAGGTTTATCTCGTCAAGCCCAACTTGGGGGATTTCGTTGGCCCTAAGTATGCGCTCCGGCCATACGTTAGTTCTGATATCATCATAATGGACAGTCTGGTTGCAATTCGCATAGAGCAGCAACAGGAGTTGCCATTCTTTGGGCGACAGGGCAATCCGGTCGCTGCTAACAAAACACTGCCTTTTCGGGATGTCAAGTTTTAGCTTGCCGGTGTCCGGTAACGACAGGGCTGAGTGATAATTTGTGTTGTTGAGCTCCAGTGTTGCATCGTCGGGATTTTCCGGGCTGATATAACGCAGCACGGCAGCGCCTTGTGCGAGAATAATCCGGTCATTATGCTTAAGCACAATTGGCAGGCCAGGAGTAACTGGTTGTTTATTAACAAGCGTACCATGTTTGCTGTGCAAATCAGTCAAAATAATGGCAGTTTCGCTGATTTGGAGTAAGCAGTGTTTGCGGGATATAAACTTGTTTTCAAAGCTAATATCCGGTTTCTCGGTGTGACCGGTGCGGCCTAATACAATTTGTTCGTGATTAAGCCCGATCTTATACCCGGGCTCATAGGGAAATCCTTTTTCTAAAACAAGATAATTAGCCATAGCTACCCCTCTCTATTTAGGACACATTGAAAAAGCGCTAATCCCTGGGGCAATGCTTAATAAGAATATATAAGCAGGAAAAGTCACCGTATGCAGCGGTGACTTTTCTATCAAAGCAGCCCCAGTTCCTTGAGAATCAGCTTTGAAATCTCCCTGGCCTTGCCGCCATGTGCGTCCGGACCATTTAGAATATTAGTCGCGAAAAAATACCTATGACCATCTTTTTCTACAGAGCCCACAAACCAGCCTAAGCTATAGTGACCATCCTGATAGGCTGAACCTGTTTTACCTGAAAAAACCAGGTCATTGCTTGCGGTTAAAACAATAATCTTTCTTACCACCGCCATGTTGTCTGGCGCAAACGGCAGCTTATCGTTATAAAGCTGTTGTAGTAATTCAACCTGCTCCCGGGCCGATATCTTTAAACTTGACCCTAGCCAAAACTGGTCAATACCGCCACTGATATCCTGATTGCCATAATGTAGCTTATTGATGTAATCTTCCATCCGGCCAGTGCCGACTCTTCTGGCAACTTCCCGGTAGTACCAGACAACAGAATTGGCAATTGCAGATGCCAGCGTATGGTCACGGTTCCAGGCCGGATAAGGGTACTGTTGACCGTTCCATTTAATCAGGGTAAATACGTCCTCCTGGTCCAGAACACCACTCTCAAGGCCGATGAGTGAATTGAATATTTTAAAAGTAGAGCAGGGGCTCAGCCTGACATTGCTCTGCTGCTCGTTGTAAATTGTGTATCGATCAGAATCTTCGTCATATAAAATAAATGTTCCTTCATAACCTGTAAAAAACTTGCTCAAATCATCACGGATTATGCTGCTGCCAGCCTGCCCGGTGGCTGGTAAATTAAAACAGAAACAGATGGCTAAAAGGATTATCGATAGGTAACGTTTCACACATATCTCCCCTTATTAACAAATATTTCCTGGCCAGGGTCCTAAATCTATAGTAACATGGGCAAGGGGCAGAATAAATAGACGGATAATTAAAAAACAATTACAATAATATATACAAGGGAAGCGGTAGCCTCTGATTCAATGAGTTGTTCCCAATAGTGGCTACTAGTAAAGAAAGTGCCTGTGCTGCATTGAGATGAGCAATAGGCAGGATAGGAGTATATTATGGACGGTACACAGCGAAAAAATATTACCCCAGGTGTTCGGGTAAAGATTGTTCAAAAACCACATCAGCGGACAGGCCAGCTAACTGAAGGGATCGTAAAAGACATTCTGACAAGCAGCGCCGTGCATCACCGCGGTATCAAAGTCCGGCTAACAGACGGAATCATTGGCCGGGTGCAGGAAGTACTAAAATAAATAGACTCAAGAGAACCGTCCCCGTGAGTCTGACTCATGGGGACGGTTCTCTTGAGTCGGTGTTCATTTGTTGTTAGAGAGTGCGGTTATCGATACGCGCAATTTCGCGCAGGGATTTCATGAGTGAGGTGAAGCGTTCGGGTTTTATTGATTGCTGACCATCGCACTTAGCATTGCTGGGGTCTTGGTGGACTTCAATAATTAATCCATCGGCTCCTACGGCAACGGCCGCCTTTGACAGCGACTCGACCATCCACCATAGTCCGGCAGCATGGCTGGGGTCGACGATTACCGGCAGATGACTTAGCCTTTTGATTGCCAGTACGGCACTAAGATCAAGGGTGTTGCGCGTGTAGGTTTCGAATGTGCGGATACCGCGCTCGCATAAAATTACGTTTTCATTGCCGCCAGCCATGATGTATTCAGCAGACATTAAGAGTTCTTCGACAGTAGCGCTTTGGCCGCGTTTGAGCAGGATGGGTTTGTTAATTTGCCCTGCCGCTTTTAACAGGTCGAAGTTTTGCATATTGCGGGCACCAATCTGAATAATGTCAATGTCCTCATGATGGTTTTCCAGTTGTCTGATGGACATGATTTCGGTGACGATAGGCAGGCCGGACGCCTGTCTTGCCTGTTTTAGTAATTCAAGACCTTCTTGCTGCATGCCTTGGAAGCTGTAGGGTGATGTGCGTGGTTTGAAGGCACCGCCCCGCAGAAAACCAGCACCGGCGGCCTTGACTTCATGTGCTATATTAACAATTTGTTCGTGACTTTCAACCGAGCACGGCCCGGCGATAACGGCTATTTGATTGCCGCCGATTGTTTGATCTCCGACGGTGATGAGGGTGTTTTCAGGATGGAATGTGCGGTTCGCCTTTTTGTACGGTTCCTGCACGGAGAGCACTTTCTCCACATAGGTTTTGCTTAGCAGATAGTCCCGGTCAAGTTTTCCTGTGTCGCCGACGATCCCCAGTATTGTCTGGAATTTACCATACGTTGGCCAAACACTGCAACCAAAGTTTTCAAGCTCCTGTTTTAATTTTTCAATTTGCTCGGGTGTGGTCGAAGAATTCAATACAATGACCAATAGAAACGCCTCCTGTAATTTTAGTATATAAAAGTAAAAAACCTAAGGTCTCAATGAGCCTTAGGTTTGTTATACACAAAGTTTAATTTGCATTTTGTTAAGGACTCACAGGTGAAAAATTTATTAAGTTACCACATGAGAATAAGCCTGCGCCAAAAAAGCTGGCCC
Source organism: Sporomusa sp. (assembly GCF_035561255.1). GTDB lineage: Bacteria > Bacillota > Negativicutes > Sporomusales > Sporomusaceae > Sporomusa. The sequence continues at coordinate 10,223 of NZ_DATMXX010000031.1, forward strand.
AAGCAAAAAAGAAAAAATATTGGTTTGTATATGATTTATGAGAGGTTAACAT
>NZ_DATMXX010000032.1:0-7797 GCF_035561255.1 Sporomusa sp.
CGGTTGATCTGTCAATACGGTTTTCGCCGTTAATTTGGCCCTTTATTGGCGCATCACCGTCAGGGCGGCGCGACAAATGAAAAACAGGCACCAGTATTTTTCTGGTACCTGTTCGGACTTGGCTGGTGCCGAGGACCGGAATCGAACCGGTACGGGTGTTGCCACCCGACGGATTTTAAGTCCGTTGCGTCTGCCAGTTCCGCCACCCCGGCATGGGTGCTGCAAAGACAGCAAAATTATTATACCGTAAACCGCCCGGCAATGCAATAGCCGCATGGCGCCATCCGGAATGCCGGCGATATAAAAAACCACCCCGTTAAGGTGGCTGTGCGGTGTGATTGGAGGCGGCACCCAGATTCGAACTGGGGAGTAAAGGTTTTGCAGACCTCTGCCTTACCTCTTGGCTATGCCGCCATTATGGAGCGGAAAACGAGATTCGAACTCGCGACCCTCGCCTTGGCAAGGCGATGCTCTACCGCTGAGCTACTTCCGCTTAGATGGTGCCTCAGGACAGAATCGAACTGTCGACACGAGGATTTTCAGTCCTCTGCTCTACCGACTGAGCTACCGAGGCAAATTGGCGACCCTGAACGGATTTGAACCGTCGATCTCCGCCGTGACAGGGCGGCATGTTAGACCGCTACACCACAGGGCCACTTAGCAAATCGCAAAGTAAATTATATAATAATTCGGTAATAAAGTCAATACTTATTTATAACCAGTTTTCTATCATACAAGAACAGCAACGAAATTCATTATATCTCATATAGTATAAAACCGTCAAGTACTTCGACTAAGATATATTTGACCCAGCTAAAACCTTGTTTACCGTTTCGTCCACCTGTTCCGGTTCAAAGGGTTTTATGATAAAACCTGAAGCGCCTGCTTTTATTGCATCAGTAATAATACTACGCTGCCCAATTGCGGTTACCATAATAATACGCGCTTGCGTATCTTCCTCATGAATATGCTTTACAGCCTCAATCCCGTCCATTATTGGCATAGTGATATCCATAGTAACCAGATCAGGTTTATGTTGACGGTATAGCTGAACTGCCTGTTTTCCATCACCGGCCTCACCAACAATCTCATGACCTTTCTCTGTTAGCAGTTTTTTCAACATCATCCGCATGAACGCTGAATCATCGCAAACTAAAATCCTCGACATACAATATCCTCCCTTATGTGGCGCGTTCATACTTATAGATCACTGTAACTTTAACCTCAATTGTTCAAGCGTTGGATTTAAATTTCCTTTTAGGCGCTCTTCAAGGTCTGGCAGTGTCTTGGCATCAAATTCAGATGTCATAAGCGGCGTTCGTCTGAGCCGTATTTCACTAAAAAACTGATCACGAAATATATTATAGTTTACAACAAGGTTACTCTCTGTAGCAAAGTCACTGTAGTCTATTATAACATAGGAACCATTCAATCCCTTAAAGGGTTCTTGCGGGGTTATGAAAAGTTCAAATCCTGCCAACTGTTTAGGTAACTGTGATGTATAGGCCCACTCAGTAATTTTTTTTCCTGCAAATTGCGCACACAAGCAGGCTGGTTCAAAGTGAGCTAATCCCCATAGCGTTTTATCCATCCGTTCTGTCAATAATTTTTCCAGCGCAGCTAAGTTCCCAGTTATAAAACTAATATCACAAAGTTCAGTTAAACCAATTACCGTACGGACTAAAAAATCCTTGGTCGCTTTATCATACATAACAGTAAAGCTACGCCTGGCACTTTGATTGTTATATGTAAAAATGCGATACTGGGAACCGCAGGTCATAAACTCATTAATAAGTGTAAACCCGTAAATCTCTAGGGGAAGTTTCCTCAAAAACTCCCAGTCTGTTACTTGTTCAATAATCTTTTCCATATACTAGTCCTCACCTCTAACCTCTTGATTAGTATTCTTGATTTGATGTAAAAAAACCTGCCTAACGAGTAACCAAAAAATAAACTTTGAATAGTATGAAGTAGTTCCTACGAGAATCAATTCAAATGACAAGGAGGGAGCAATATGTTGAAACGGTGGGGAGGACTACTATCTGTTTTACTTGTATTTGCCTTGCTTATTACTGCCTGCAGTCAGGCACCTGTCACCCAAACGATTCCGTCAAAAGGTCCTGCCTGGGCTCCTAGTTTAACTACACTGCCACAGGAAACGGTGGTAAAGGTTGGTATGAAACAGGTTATTTCTGATGCAGGTATTCTCATCGGTATGGCCAAAGGCTACTATCAGGATCTTGGTATCAAAATCGACCCGGTACAGTTTAATTCCGGACAGGAGATGATTAATCAACTGGCTGCAGGGCAATTAGATGTTGGCGCAACCGTAACGGCTTCCGGGCTATTAAATGCCATGTCCCGTGATATACCTGTCAAAATTGTCGCCGATAAAGGAATTAATGTTCCAGGGCAGGGTTATTATCGCTTAGTCGTAAGAAAAGATCTGGCTAATGAACTGAAAAGCTTCGCAGACTTGCGTGGCAAAAAGATTGCCATTGTTGGCACAGCCTCATTAGATGAGATTTGTTTGGCACGGGTTTTAGCCAAAGGTGGGTTAACCACCAATGATATAGATATGCAGGTAATTCGTGCTTTCCCCGATATGCTTGTCTCATTGGGTAACAAAAGCATTGATGCCGCCATGGTTATTGAGCCTTTTGTAACCCAGGGAATCGCCAAAGGCATAATTGACCCCTGGAAAGATCCCTCTGAATATGACCCTGACGCTCAAATTGCATTGTTAGTGTACGGCACTAGCATGACTACCCGCCCAGATGTGGCTAATCGTTTTATGACCGCTTATGTTCAGTCGATGCGTGACTACAATGATGCTTTTTTCAAGAATAAGAACAAAGCTGCGGTAATTGATATGTTGTGCAAGTATTCTGTCATCAAGGACCCGGCTTTATACGAAAAAATGTTTCCTACCGGGCTTAATCCTGACGGGTATCTGCGAATGAATGGAATTGCTGCTGATTTAACATGGTATAAAGAAAATAATCTGCTTAAGTCTGATATCAAACTAGATGATGCCGTTGACAACAAATATGTGGACTTTGCCGTAAAAACCTTAGGCAAATATCAATAGCCATATGTCGTATACCGGGAGCTGATTTAAGTGAAAACAGCCATTTCAGTACTTTCTCCATTAACTCTGTTATTGCTATGGGAAGCGGCCGCCCGGCTAGGCTTTGTCGACACCCGCCTCCTCTCAAGTCCCTCGCTTATTCTCCAGGCCTTTTTCCCGCTGCTTATTTCCGGTGACCTGCTTTACAACACCTGGGTAAGCGTTATGAGGGTCATCTGGGGGTTTATCGCCGGAGCCATCCCTGGTATTCTCATCGGCATGAGCATGGGCCTTTCCCCGCTTGTCCGTTCGGCTGTCGAACCGATGATAGCAGCTACATATCCCATTCCAAAACTGGCTATAATGCCATTGATTCTCCTGATATTCGGGCTTGGAGAAACCTCTAAGATTTTCACAATTGCAATTGGTGTATTCTATCTGGTAGTCATTAATACCATGGCCGGGGTATTAAACATTGACAAAATCTATCTGGAGGTTGCTAAAAATTTCGGCGCCAGCCGCAAAGATTTCTACCTCACGGTAGCCTTACCAGGGGCATTACCCATGATATTTGCCGGACTAAAACTTGGCATGGGCATGGCGTTAATCCTGATTGTCGCTGCTGAAATGTCGGCTGCGAAAGCCGGTGTCGGATGGATGATATGGCGAGCCTATGACATGTTTGATATTGAACAAATGTTCGTTGCTCTAATCACCCTATCAGTACTTGGCTATATCTTTTCACTTGTACTTGACTGGATGGAACGCCTGGTACTTCCGTGGAAACAAACCAACTAAGGCAGACTTTAAGGAGGTGCGGCTATGCCTTACGACAGCACCAGCATTATCTTAAACAATCTCGGAAAAACTTTCATTACCAGCCGTGGTCAGATTACCGCTCTTACTGATATCAACGTTGCTATCGGTGCCGGTGAGTTTTTTTCCATTGTCGGCCCCAGCGGTTGTGGTAAAACTACACTACTACGCATTCTCGCCGGCTTGGACACCGCATCAACTGGTACAGTTGATATTATGATTGCAACAGGCGACCGTCCGGTAAACTCAATGGTATTTCAAGAACAGTCTATCTTTCCTTGGCTTACTGTAATTGACAATGTAGCGTATGGCCTTAAACTGCGAGGTATACCGAAAAAAGAGCGTTATGAGATTGCCGAAAAATATATCCGGATGATTGGTCTAACCAAATTTGCTAAAGCCTATCCGCATCAGCTGTCAGGTGGCATGAAGCAACGGGTAAGTGTAGCTCGCGCTTTTGCCAATAACCCTGAGATTTTGTTAATGGATGAACCCTTCGGTGCACTTGATGAGCAAAACAGGATTCTTCTCCAGCAGGAACTGCTGCGGATTTGGGAACTAAGCAAGAAGACCACTGTCTTTATCACCCATAGCATTGATGAAGCCCTATGCCTTAGTGATCGCATCCTGATTATGACAGCCCATCCAGGCACCGTAAAGGCAATTATAGAAATTGACCTTCCCCGGCCTCGCGATATTGCAGCAATCCGTACTACGCTGCGTTATAATGAATTATTCCAGATGATCTGGCTGACACTGCGTGAAGAGGTATTAAAGGTAAAAGAATTAATGCAGGCTGACTAGCAACAAAAATCCACTGAGAATTATCCTCAGTGGATTTTCGTTGCTAAGCCTTAGAAATTCTCTGACAGCCATTTCTCTGCCGTAAAATCCATTGGTAATGTAGACACATTGGCTACTATCCAGTCAGGCGTTTGGTCAAGCTCCCTTAGATCTGCCACCTTTAGATAACTGTAGCATGTTTTACAAACCTGCACAGACCATCCGGGAAAATCATTGCCACATTTCACTATCTGTATGTTGTTGTGATTTTCTTCGTCACAGACGGCGCAACCAAGACGCTTGAATTGCCAATGAGTTATACATGTACCACACACCAGTTTTCGTTTACCATTGTCGTCGTAATACGCTAACGCCGGAGCTGAACCACAGGCCGGACAGATATTCTGCAGCCATGACTGCGATACTTCTTCACAATAGATATTCTCAGCCATAATGTTCATCACGGTCAGACACACAAGGTGAATGTACATACGTAACTGATTATCTGACAAACCTTTGGCAATAACCTCTTCACAAGTTTTACTCTGGAGATAACTCTTGATAAGATATTGGGCCTTTTCGTGTGATACTAACTGTTTTTCAATTATATCAGACACGTTCACAAGAGCATCGGCAGCAAGTGCCAGCGGAAATACAGCTTCGTCAAAAGCCGGCAATCCGGCAGCTATTCGTCTATTCCAATCATCGGCATATCGGGTTATTTCCGCTTTAGCTGCCTTACACACCGCCTCTTGCTGCCACTGGTTAAGACATTGGCGTATTTTAAAGTAATTGCCGCTATTAGCCCTGATCATTTTACATCTCCAGGGGGTGTGATTAATGCCTTCGACACAGGGTGAATTGAAGCAGGCGTTAACACAGCCATTGGAAAAGCAGATAGCCTGTACTTACTGTTCAGCCTCATAATTACCTCCTTATACTAAGGTTATTATTTAAGCTACGTGGTAGAAAAGCAGCAGTGTATAAATATTTATAATATTCAGATTGTACGCTTTGTATTTATTATGAGTTTATTATTTGATAAGCGATAGCAAAATTTACTAAGATGTAATAATTTAATGCTGAGTGGAACTATTTCGTAGACCAATCTGTCTCATTCATAAAAAGAACACTTCATTTGTGCACCATGAACATATCAAAAGCAAGGATGTTGAATCACCGAAAAATAGCCAAACCGCCGTTCAGCCAATAAACAAAACAAAGGAACCTCTCAACTGAGAGGTTCCTTTGTTTTGTGGCAGGGGCAGAAGGACTTGAACCCTCAACCAACGGTTTTGGAGACCGCTACTCTACCAATTGAGCTATACCCCTATACTTACCGCAGAAACTAATAATATCACATGTAGTAATAATAAGCAAGGTTAATTTTACAACACACGAGAAGAACAACTGCTCCTACCACGCAGTACTGCTAACCTAAAATCAGAGCGGTTGCGCTCAAAGCATCCACCATATAGACGCCCAAGTTGGGCGTACACAAAAATATGATCCCTTGCAGTAGACAGTTTTATTATTTCAACGGTCTACCACAATGGGAGCATATCACGACTGCCGGTTGCCGATTTTTGCTTTTTCAGGACTCTAACTCGACAGCCCCTTGATTTTTTAACAAGATTTTTGTCTTAATGCTAACGGATAAGACCTGTCATCTTCCATACCGGTACACTGACCAGCAAACCAAGGAGAGAGACTGCCATATAAACCACACACATTTTTATTGTATGTCTATGCTCTACCATATCCCCCCCGGTAGCATAGTAAGCAACTAAAAAACTGGCATTTTGATAAAATGTGTACCATACATTGACGGCAACAAAGATAACAAAAGCGGTAACCCAAGGACTAATTCCCGCTTGAATACTGAATGGAGTAAGCACGAGGATCAGTATGGCAGCAGTCGCAAGCTGGGATACCAGAACCACCCTGACGACGTATATGATTAAGCAAAGCAGAATGATGAACAGAAAAATATTGCCCGACACGAGCGGTGACAAATAAGGAGCAAGAGCTTTACCGATCCAGGCGTCAATTTTAAGTGTCTTAAAAACACCTGATACATTAATAAGGGCTCCAATAAATATAATGGCATCCCAGGCGATGTTAGCACGAAAGGCATTACGGTCGAAAACACCAAAAGTGATCAGGACAATCGTTGCGACACAAGCCACAACAGCTGATTCAATCCCATGCATTCTCTCTGTCATCCACAGAATTAACGCTATGATGAGAACTACGCCGGTAATAATTTCGTGTTTGGTCAGAGGACCAAGGTTCTCCAGTCTTTCTGTAATAAAACCGGAGCTCATTGGCTTAGTCTCTTTCGGCTTGTATAAGACTACGATAGCAAAGTAACTTAAAACAAGCATCGTAAGCCCCCACGGCAAGGCATTGATAAACCAGGTTCCCCAGGTTATTTGAGCCTGTACGTCTTTGGGTAATAACCCCAAAATGGCATAGCACAGGAAATTACCGCTTAGAAATATTGGATATGCCAACCCTGTCGTCACAAATAGCGCATTGAATAGTCCAGTCGCTCCCGGACTTTTGTTCGCATACCCCATATTATCACAAATTGATCGCGCAAAGGGGGCCAACACAGCTGCTTTGGCAGTTCCACTGGGAATAAACGGGGTCAGAACCAGACCGGCGCTCAGTAAAGCCAGTACCTGCCCACCAAAGGTTAACGGAAACTTGCTCATGGTTATCAACGCTACCCGGTTCAACAGACCGCTTTTGGTTGCAGCCACGCCAAGACCAAGGGCGCCAACAATAATCCAGATAGTACTTGTCGAAAAAGAGGCAAACGCTATGGAAAAAGGAACTACTTTAAACGCTGCCCAGGCACAACACATTAAAAGGCCTGTGCCAAAGTCAGACAGCACATCGGCGATCCACCAAACTACTGCCCAACTGAAAATTCCTATTCCCCACATCGCCTGCGGGGAAAGCCCCGCAGGCGCAGGAATATTGGCAATAGCGAACCCGATAATAATGCCAATAATCCCGCCAATAATTTTTGACCAATTGATCCGCTTGGCTTCTGTCACCACAACTACCTCCTGTAACTACTTATTAATTAATGAATCCCTTATAATTTTATAAATTAT
>NZ_DATMXX010000033.1:0-16929 GCF_035561255.1 Sporomusa sp.
AAATAGTTGACTAAAGCAAGTAAATTTACTTGCTTTAGTCAACTATTTTTATTATGATATATTTATAAGAATATTTACATTGGGCAGGAGGTAGGGAGGGATTTTATGGATCAGTGTTTAGAAGAACGGGCGATCGCAATCAGGGAGTTTAATCGGTTTTATACTCATTTTATTGGCCTTATTAATCAGAATATATTAGAAAGCCCGTATTCTTTAGCAGAGGCCAGGGTATTGCTCGAGATGGACAAGGCTGGCCGGTGTACTGCCAGTGATTTAACCAGGTTGTTACAGATTGATGCAGGTTATTTGAGCCGTATACTTACCCGGCTTATTAAAGAAAGATTGGTAATAAAATCAAGATCAGAGGCAGATGGCAGGGCGCAGGTTTTATCGCTAACTGATCAAGGAAAAGCAACATTCAAAAGTTTGTCAGATACATCGACTCAGCAGATAGGTAATATCCTTGAAAAACTTCCCTTAAACCAACAACATGAGCTGATTAAATGTCTGGAAGGTGCTCGACAAATTTTATCTCCTGCCAGCGGAAATGAAATCGCTATCCGCCCAGGTAAACCGGGAGACTTAGGATATATTGCTTACAGGCATAGTGTGTTATATCACGAAGAGTATAGTTTAGATCCTGTGGTGTTTGAGCGTTATGTTCTGGAAAGTCTTTTAAAATATGCAGAAAGGCAACAACCTGGACAAATCTGGGTGGCGGAGGTTAACAATAAAATCGCTGGCTTTATTGGAATAGTTGGTGTAGATGAGGAAACAGCCCAGTTAAGATGGTTTCTAATAGAACCAGAATATCGGGGCATTGGCCTGGGGCGGCGTTTGCTAAAAGCTGCTATGGATTATAGCAGGGAAAAACAATATAAACGAGTATTGTTATGGACATTTCAGGGTCTTGATGCAGCCTGTCATTTATATAAAAGCTTTGGATTTACACCAACACAACAGGTTGAGAATGATGCCTGGAAAAACGGGTTGCGGGAAGAGCGGTGGGACGTAACCTTATAGTGGCGCAGTTTGGCCATGGTGGCGTTTATCAGGGTTGATCTAAGCTTAATAATATGTTAGAATAATAATGATATCTGAGATGAACGTCAACTTGAATATGTCCAACCTACTTTGATAATTAGGGAATTCAATGCTATGCAGCTGCCGGGCCATCTAATGCGTGGAGGGCAAAAACATATCTCAGGATACCCACCTGCTGGGTGCAGGTTTGGACATATAAAGGAACGACATTTTGGATTGACAAGGACTTGCCATATTGGTAAGTCCTTTTTATTTGAGCACTTTTTTAGCAGTTTACCCATTTACGGTACTGATGACCAGTAGCAGAAAATAAGAACCATCCCGGTTAGATTATAAAAACAGTCGAGCTTAGAGTATTTCCGAGAAGTCTGGTAGTCTTCATGAAGTTGAAGCTGGCTCTGTATAAGGCCGTTTGTATTGTGTATATAATTATTACGTACCCGGATCCATGTGCCGGACTATGTCCTGTAGGTGCAAGCGAATCATCATTCTAGACGAAAGTTGGCTGGGGTTGTCTCGATAAGCAGTTGAGACAGCCCCCAGCCATTTTTGCAGGATTTATACTTTATATTTAATAAAAACCACATAGTAAGCAAGCGCGCAAGATATAACAGTTGTTACTAAGGCTGGCAACCAATTAACCAGATTAACAGCCACGCCAATAACCCCGATACAGGCATAGGATATAACTATACCCCAGCGGGTATAAGAACGTTTGGTAGCTACGATTTCGTGGCGTCTTTTTATATAAAGCGGTAGATAAAGCAATAAGCTGGCGATTACAAGGCCATAATAAATAAACTCATAAAAAGTCATATTAGGCAAGCGTGCTGATTCCTCCTTGACTGTTGTTATCTGCCCAATTAAAAAATATGGGCAGGAGCGAGAGAAAAGGGGCTGTGCTAAAACCAGCGTTTCAGCACGGCCCCGCATGTTATTTTATATGTTGATCATACTGCATATACACTACGTGGGTCTGGAGATATTCTTCCAGGCCATGTTTGCCGTCGGCACCGCCAATGCCCGATTTACGCCAACCGGCATGGAACCCTTGCATTGCCTCAAAGTTTTCTCTGTTAACATAGGTTTCCCCGAACTTGATTTCTTTGCAGGCTCGCATCGCCACATCAAGACTTCTGGTATATATTGACGAGGTCAGACCATATTCACAATCGTTGGCCAGTTCAATCGCTTCGTCAAGATCTTTGAATGTAGCAATTGGCAACACAGGCCCAAAAACCTCTTTTTGCATAATCGCAGTATGCTGTTTGCAGTGCGTAAGGACGGTAGGTTCGAAATAAAAGCCCTCTTTAGCTTGGGCCCGGCTACCGCCTAATGCCAAATGAGCACCGTCAGACAAGGCCTGTTTCACAGCTGCTTCTACAAGCTCCAGCTGCTGTCTGCTGACCATTGGTCCCATATCGATATCCGGCTGGGTGAGCGGATCGCCATAGGTCGTATTTTTCATAGCGGTAATTATCTTCTCAATAAATGTATCGGCGACTGATTCGTGGACATATACCCTTTCCGCGCAGTTGCAAACCTGACCACTATTAATAATACGCGAATCGCGAATGCAGGCTGCTGCCAGATCAAGGTCCGCATCAGGCATAACAATAGCAGGGGCTTTGCCGCCAAGCTCCAAGGAAACTTTAGTAACATTGTCTGCTGCCGCCCGCATGATAGCAATACCACCGTCAACACTGCCGGTGAAGCTGACCATACCTACTTTAGGATGGCCGGCAAGTGCGTTTCCCACCACTGCCCCTGCCCCTGACACTAGGTTGAACACACCTTTAGGCAATGTGGTTTGTGCTACAAGTTTCGCAAATTCAAAGGCGTTATTTGGCGTTTCTCTACTTGGTTTAATAACAATAGTATTGCCTGTTATCAGAGCCGGAGCCAGTTTCCGGGCAATTAGGAAAAAGGGGAAATTCCACGGTAATATGCCGGCAATAACGCCGATCGGCATTTTAAATAAAAAAATATTCTCATTAGGGCGGTCGCTTTGGATAATCTCGCCTTCATAGCGGCGGGCAAATTCAGCCATGTAATCCATGTAATCTGCAGTAAAATTGGCTTCAACCCGTGCCAGTGGTAAAATCTTGCCTTGTTCTTCGGAAATGACTCTGGCGATTTCTTCGGAATTCTCACGGACTTTTTGGGCAATTTCCTTAATATACCTGGCTCTTTCAATTGCTGGCAGTTTGGCCCACGATTTTTGTGCCTGCTCAGCCGCAGCAACGGCTGTGTTCACATCTTCCGGCGTACCCTCGGGAATTTCTGAAATTACCTGTTCGGTGGCCGGATTAATTACAGGAATCGTCCTGCCTGAGCGGTTTTGAATAAACTCACCATTGATGAACATTTGATAGATTCTCATTCCCATTCCCCCTCAATTGTCATTGCCTTTAAACCGCGTAAACCCTTTGTTTTCCGAAGCGTCGGGATATCAGTTTCCAATGCCTTGCACTCGCAGCGGTTTAAATAGTCTGACTATACATATTTGACGCAGAATAGGAGAGTCCTTTAAAAGACTGTTTGAGTTGGCAAATAACTCCTATTAGCTGTTTGTTTATTGCTATAACGCCACGAACTCTTTTTTGCATGCAAGTCTGCCCTGCGGGAACAATACCTAACAAGAAGAGAATTTAGGGGGTGAAGAGGTATGAGTCTGTATTATCGGCTTATCCGTCACACTGGCAACCAGGATCTATTCCGGGTGGTTGAAATGTCGGTGGCAGCACTGGTAAATGACCACCCGTTTCATATTCAGGCTGAAGGACTGCGCGGCACAGGCAAGACAACAATCATACGGGCGGCACGGGAACTGTTGCCACCGATTAAACGCATAAAAAACTGTCTCTATAATTGCGATCCCGCGGCGCCCCACTGCCCCTTTCACCGCCATTTGCCGCCGACGGTTATTGAAGAGATCGGGGTAGAGGAGATTCCACGGCCTTTTCTGGAGATATCACAGGCTGCGAAAGTGGGATCAATTGTCGGCAGTATCGATCTTGCCAGGCTGACAGATCCGGTGAATCCCGCGGCGGCACTTTTGCCTGGGACTATCCCACAGGCACACCGGGGCATTATTTTTATTGACGAAATTAACAGGCTTGCCGATACTGCACCCGAAGTCGCGGACGTATTGTTGGATGTTATGGGAACCAGACCCGGGCAAATACAAATTGAAGAGCCGGGTTTGCCTGTTGTGAAATTGCCGGTTTCGGTGAGTATCTGGGCTGCAGCCAATCCTGATGAAGATCCCGGTCCTCTTAGCCGTGTCAGAAAGCAACTTGCAGACCGGTTTGACTTAACTGTGACAATGGGCCGACCCAATGATTACCAGGCTGTCGTAGATATTCTGGCCGGACGGAACAATCAGCTATCGGTTGAAACTGTGTTTGGGCAGCTGACAGGTACTTTTGTTAATAGTGCCGTAAGCCCGGAGCTTCGTCCCGCTCTGGCAAAAATCTATATTGATTTCGGATTAGAGAGTTTGCGTGGGGCTCAGGCCATGGAGACTGCTGCCCGTTTAACTGCATTGCTGAATGGCCGAAGTACCGCAACTGTAACTGACCTGGTTCAAGTCGTACCATTGGCGTTGTCACACCGGGTCAGCAGCGATACAATTATTGCGATTATTGCGTTTCTTACGGGTTTGTCACATCCGCAAGTTCAGCAGCAGGGACAACCTGCTGCCGGAATCATCCCGTTGGATGCCCGGACAATGTCACGGTGGGTAATGCTGTGGACAGCCTTGAAAATGCAAATAGCCTCCTTGCTGGGGAACCGTCCTTGTGTACCTGGTGCTGACCATACCGGTAGCGGGAGTGGCTCGGCTGGGGCAGCCCGTATTGTAGATCCGCTTGACACCACTATCATTGCTCCGCCTAAACCGGCCTTAACCATTACTAGCGTGCCTGATGACCAGCTTGTAACCAGGGATACTCACTCGCATGGCTGAGGGGGTGGAATTTAATCTTGCCTGTCTGCCTTTAAGGCGGCTACTGGATCCGGCAGTTGTCATTATACAAGCATTTGAGGCAGGCGGTGGGGTACGGTTGGGGCAAAGCGCTGTTCTCAGCACCAAAGTCCATGCCTTTAATTCTCATAGCCCTGAGCATGTTCAGATCATGGTGAATGCTGACGCCGGGCAGGTATTTTATCATCGTCAGGACAGCGGTGCTATTTGTCATCTGGATATCTTTCATCAGTGTGGAATTGTTGATCACATACTTGCTGCCAGGTATATATGCCAAGCGGTAGACGTTTATCATAAGCTGGCTGGTGAGGAAGCAGGGGGAAGCGGTAAGGAACAGGTCTGTCTTGATTTGATTGATATCCAGACAGCTGCAGGGGGCGGGCGAATAACCGGGGCGTTGACAGGCGGACAGAAGGTATCCTTGCGCCGGGTCCATGAAAACCATGTTCATCTTGCACTTAATCTGTCATATGACCATATGCGATGTTTGTTTTATATTGTTGCAGCTGTAGAAACAGCAATCCTTAATGCCGGCCTCGAACTACGCTGTAATGAGAAAATATCATGTGTTGATTCAACTGACAGTCAGGCCGACCTTAGTGCCTATACCGACCAGACCGACTCGCTGCTTACCGGCCAGCCATCAGCTGCGCAACAATATAAGCAGTCCAGTGAAGACGCTACTATCAATTCCCATATGGAAACACGGCCAACAGCGCCGGGGTGCCCGCCGGTTCAAGCAGCCGGGTGCAAACAGGAACAAGGGGTTAGTAAAAGTCAGACACTTGTTAGCATCACTGAGAATCCCAACAAGTATGAAAAAAACTGTGGACAGAAAACAGCAGGCACAACAGTGCAATATAGCAATTTTTATGCAGTCGGTTTGTTGGACAGCTTGCAGCAGGCTATCGCCAGCGTAAAAAACAGGCAGGGTACTGCGCCTAATAGCCGGATTATACCGCGTTATCAGCCTTCCGCCGGGAGGGTGACCGCCGGGGTTGACCGCTCTTGTGCAGACGGGCTTGATGTTGCGGCTACTGTCACGGCCGCTGCAGCACATCTCTCAGCAGACGGCGAAAGCCGGTTGCGCCTTCGGCCTGCCGATCTGCGTTTTTTGACTCGCCGTCCGCGGCGCAGCTATGATATTTGCCTGCTAACCGACAGCAGTGCCAGTATGGCTGGCTCAAGGCTGGCCGCAGCCCAATACCTGGCCGGGGAGATTATGCGCGGCGGACGCAACCGGGTTAGTATGGTTACCTTTCAGGATAACCGGGCCGAGGTGGTTCAGCCGTTTACTGACAGCAGGCAGGCCGTGCTTAAAGCCTTTGATGCGATTACGCCTTATGGTGCCACACCTTTGGCGTTGGGGATAAGGCACACTCTGGACTACTTTCGGGAACAGCAGGCTGAAAAACCGCTGTTGGTACTTATTACCGACGGCCTACCCAGCCGCAAATATGCGGAAACGGCTGATCCGCTGGCCGAGGCCATGGTGGCCGCGAGTGAGGTTAAACAGGCAAGCTGCGGTTTTTTATGTATTGGGCTTGACACTGAGGATGTTCTTTTAAGAAAATTGACTGATGCGGCAGGCGGCGTGTTATATGTGTTTGCTGAGTTTGAAAAACAGGTTATATTATAGCCGTAACTTTGTAGTAATGTTAAGCGCGGCAGCCAGCTCACGCACCGGAACAAATACCTGTCCGTTCTGCCTATAAGGGGGCTGTGGCAGTGGCAGCGTTGTGCCACTGCCTGTTAGCCAGGTCTGTCCTACAGTAAGGACAGCTTTTTTTTGTCCAAAGGTAAAAGTAACTGAATCGCCTTGCTGGTTGATACCTGTGCCAAGCGCATCAGCGGCAGCGATGGCTGGGAGGAAAAGGTTTTGAGTTTTTCCCGATTTGATAATGGCAGCCGGAGCTGTCAGGAATATTTTGCGGTCATTGACTGTTATAAAGTTAGCATTGGCATTGGCTTTTATTTCGCGGCTTTTATTACCGGCTTTTGGCGCAAAGGTATCAAATAAGGTTTTGGCAATGGAATTTTCGACACTGTAAAATGGTTTGGCGTTACTTAGCTTAGCGCCATTCATCATAAATATCACACCCAATTTACTGTCCGGATCATAATAAGCATCGCCTGACAGGCCATATGCCTCACCGGAGTGGCCGATCAAACGCTTGCCTGGCACTAAGTCATCGGTAATGTGAAAGTTTAGCCCCTTTTGTTTATAAAAGCCATCCATGCTATCGCCAAACCACTGGATGCTATGCATAAGATCGGCGGTATCGGCTTTGAGGATGCGGGTGCCGTTATAGGTACCTCTGTTCATATGGGCTTGCATGAATTTGGAAAAATCAGTTGTGCTGGAGCGTAGCCCGCCGGCAGGGGAGCGGCCCAGCGCACTGCCCAGCGGCGCAGTAATTGCCGTTGGTGCTGGTTTGGTACCGGCGTAAGCGTCTTTGGTTGGCTGGAAATAAGTAAGTTGTCCATCCGGGCGATACAAGGTGGCGATGTTTAGCCAGTTCTTAATGTCAGCCGGTTCAAAGCTGGCATCCATATTAAGTGGCTTAAAAATGAATGTATTGCAGTACTTGTCAAAGGGCACACCGGAAATTTTCTCAACAAGTGAGCCGGCGATTCCTGTGCCAAAGTTGGAATAGCTAAAGCAAGAACCAGGGGCGTAATTGGCAAAGGTAGTAGACCGATAATATTGTCCACCAGGGACAAGCATTTCTTTGATCTCAAGCTGTGTTAGCAGGGCGGGGTTTGTCTCTACGATGGTATCATAAACACCGCTGTCAACAATGCTTGAGGTGTGATTGAGGAGTTGGCGAAAGGTGATGTTTACGGCAGGATACCTTGGGTTTCTTACCTGATACCCGAGGTATTTGCTGATATCGTCATCAAGGCCGAATTTACCCTGGTCGTATAGCTGCATAAGGGCAGTCGCTGTCACCATCTTCGAGAGTGAGGCCATCCTAAATAAGGTTTCAGGCGTTACTATACGCCCTGCATTAAGGTCAGCCCAACCGTAACCACCGCTCCAGATAATTTTATTATTACGAAACACTGTAGCCGACAGGCCGACAACCTTATATTCCCCCATAACTGACAGCAGTTTTTTATCAAGCTCTGTAGGTTTCGTGGGTGCTTTATAAGGCCGGAGCGCACTATAGCCGGGGGACGGCTCAGACTGATTAGCCATAACTGGCTGAACCGGGCAGCCTATTGTCAGCAGTATGCCTGCCAGTACTGCCGGCAGGCATTTGGAAAAGCGGGTACTAAACATAAACGGTGCCTCCTTACAATCTAAAGAACAAGTGATGATAATATAGGGTATTATTTACGATCGTAATCGGGAGTGGCCCTGCACCTAGGTCGCAAATCAGTTGCGGTATTTTCGTTTTTGCTTTTATACGGTACAGGGCATCATTAGCCGAGGTATTAGTATAGTAAATATCGCCATTGGCAACGGCAATAAAACCTGCTTTGTCATTTGTAAGTTTCATGCGATTATGGCCGTCTGTGCCAATCGCATATAGTCTTTGTCCATCATCATAATTACTATAATAGATGATACTGCCGGCAGCAGCCATAAACAAGACCCGGTCATTGCCAATCTTACTGCGACCGGTGCCGTCAAGCTTTACTTTATATATTTTATAATCATCTGAGGCATTCAGGTAATATACCCAGTCGCCAATAATGCTAAGGTTTTCTGATTGGTCACAATTTATTTTTTGAGTTGCACTGCCGTCCAGTGATGTTTTAAATATATTATTGTCTTGGGCTGAGTAGCGATTGGTCCATTTTACATAGACTAGCCAATTACCGGCGAGGGTTACCTGGTTAGCCGGGTCAGTGGTGATCTTCGTTTTTTCCGTGCCATCAAGGCTCAGCCTATAAATGCTATGATTATCAGACCAGTTGCTGTAGTATAAATATTTCCCGGAAATATTTAGGTTCCAGGCTTCATCGTCGCTCAGCACCGTGGGGGTAGTTTTACCTGCGTTAAGGCGGTAAATCTTCTCACTGCTGCCGGCGTAGGTGTCGCCGGCTAAGTCCAGATAGTAAAGCGTGTTGTTTACTCTTGATACAGCCCGGCTGCCAGGGCTTATCGTTGCCGGGGTTGCTGCCGGCAGGGAGGGATCCTTGGTCTTGAAATAGGTATCAGTTGCTTGTACAAGTGCCTGGGCGGCCTCTAAGCGGTAGACCCGCTGGGATATCATTTTAGCATCCTGAGGATGGGGCATCATGGCGATCTCGGCAATTACTGCCGGAACCCAGGTTGAGTTTAGCACAACCAAGCCGGGCCGGTCCTGTAATGGGTATTGCGGGATGCGCAATGTATGAGCTACCTGATCCGCAATCAGGGTGGCCAGTTCCTTAGCAGGCTGAGGGGCAGCTGAATTATAAAGCGCGGTAGTGCCCCGGTACAGCTTGCTGGCAGTCTCCGGCATGTCTGCAGGTATCGAATTATTATGAATTGAGATTAGGGCGGCGGCATCCAGAATGTTTGCGGCATCAGCCCGATCAAGCAGGCTGGGTCTGGAATCGTCGTTTCGGGTCATGTATACATCATAGCCGTGTTGTGTAAATAAGTCGCGGCTTAAGCGGGCGATGTCAAGATTAAGTTCTTTTTCAAAGAGAAAATTACGGGTTGCGCCTAAATCCGGTCCGCCATGGCCGGGATCAAGCACAATAGTTTTAGGAGATAGGCCCGCCCCGGTGTTTGTAAAGTGTAAAACAAGGTATGTCCGAAAGGTGATCGTATTATCAAGCTGGATGATCTGCTTACGTTTTACGGTTGTAACCTGTACGCTGGCGATTTGATTATTATAAGCAGCTGCGATTTTAAGCTGATTGGTGGCAGTGGCTGCGATTGTTACCTGCTGCAACCGGGGAGAGGCAATAGTCTTGGTAAAGGTAGCTTGTCCTGTTAGTTCGGGGAGGGAAGATTGTGCAGCCAGTGTTATCTCCAGTAAGCCGTCTTGCCGGGTTACCTGGTATACAGGCTCTAACATATAGGTAAGGGGATCGGCGACACCGGTTGCGGGAAGCCTGGTTTCGACCGCAATGGCGACAACATCTTTATATTCCAGATGGAAAAGCTTTAGCTCGACAACCGCCGGTGTGTCTGTTGCCGGTAGTGTCACAGATGTGCCGGCAGCCGCTTGGGACGGGGAGAATAACAAGAGTAGAGTAATTAGAATGACTAAAAACGACATCCGTACAGGCATAAGATAACACCTCTTTATTGTTTGCAGATCTAAGAAACAAGTTCGATTTTAAAATAAAAAACACCTGCAGGATTTTTTTATATTGACATTTGTATTTGTCCCTTGGTATGCTATATACAAAATACTGATAAAACCAACATCGATGACCAGGAAGAGTAAACATATACAGGAAGCTGCAGCGAGCCAATGCCAGTGAGAGTTTGGCGCCGTCCGGTATGTTGAATGGGCCTGGAAGATACAGCCTGAGCCGTAGTGACGGGGTAGGCGCTGTCGGGATTCTTCCGCCGTTATCAGGAAGCGGGTATCGGATATTCATCCTGTACCTAGTAAGCCGGGCCATGTTATTGTGGCCAACGAGGGTGGCACCGCGGGTTATTCCCCGTCCCTTGGAGTATGCTATGCATGCTTCAAGAGACGGGGTTTTTATATTTATAGGCACAATTCCGGTGAATTATTATTTTTATGAGGGAGGGCATGACTATGGAAAACAAACAATCAGAAATGGTAACAATCACAACAGGTCAGGAGGGGCGGTTCCGGTGGGCTGCGGTAACGGCGATGCTGCTGGCTATCGGGGCAATACTCAGGCTGGTTAGTCCCAGTATTGCCGGAGTATCACCTAACTGGATTATTGCGATGTATTGTCTGGCGATTGTGCTGTTCCGGCCATCTGTCGGGCGGGCGATGAGCATTGGGCTGGTGGCAGGAGCGCTGTGTTTAGCCACATCCAAATCGGTCTTTCCTTATGGCAATTTGATCAGTGAGCCGATTGGTGCGTTCGTGTGTGCCCTTATCGTCGGCCTGCCGTTTAGCATGAAGGTGGGACGGCTGGATTTACGGCCGGCGCTGGGCGCTCTTGGTGGAACACTGGCCAGCGGACTGACGTTTACAACACTGGCCAAACTTATTCTTGGCCTACCGCTTAATGTATATCTTTATGGGATGCTGCCTGTTGTTTTCACCGTGGCGGCAGCCAACACAGTCATTGCTCAGGCGCTTTATTACCCGGTGGCTGCATTGCTGGGCGGGTTGACTGCTAAAGCTAAGGAAGTGGGGAGTAGTAAATGAGAATTTGGAATAAAGAGATAGAAACAATGCCTGTAGCAGCTATGCGGCAGTTGCAGCTTGGCCGGTTACAGGAACTTGTAGCCAGGGTGTACGGCAATGTCCCGTTTTACCGGGCCAAGATGGAAACGGTGGGTGTAATGCCGGCAGATATTAAGGCATTGGCCGATATTACAAAACTCCCGCTGATGACCAAGCAGGATATGCGGGATAACTACCCCTACGGGCTGCTGGCTGTTCCCCTAAAACAAATTGCCAGATTTCACTCATCAAGCGGTACTACCGGCCGGCCAACTGCTGTGGCCTATACGAAAAATGATTTAGATATGTGGGCAGAGTCATTGGCCAGGACATTGGTAGCCGGTGGGTTGGAGTCTGACTCGGTGTTTCAGGTTGCTGTTAATTACGGCATGTTTACCGGCGGTCTGGGGATGCATTATGCTGCGGAGAAGGCCGGAGCCGCTATCGTACCGGCCTCCTCGGGTAATCCCGTGCGGCAGGCGATGCTGATGCAGGACTTTGGGGTAACGGCAATCATCGTTACCCCATCCTATGCCTTGCATTTGGCTGAAGCTATGCAGGCAAAGGGTATTGATCCCCGTACCCTGCCGTTAAAATCAATGTTTTGTGGTGCTGAATCCTGGTCAGACGGTATGAGACTGGAGATTGAAAAGGCGTTTGGTGTCAGCACCTATGATGTGTATGGATTAAGTGAGATTATTGGCCCGGGGGTGGCAACCGATTGCCGCTTGCAGGAGGGGCTCCATCTGCATGAAGATTTGTTTTATCCGGAAATCATTGATCCTGTGACCGGCGAACTACTCCCTGACGGGCAGGTCGGGGAACTGGTGATTACCACATTAACTAAAGAGGGTATGCCGATGCTGCGGTATCGTACCCGTGACCTTACAGCCCTTGAGCGCAAGCCGTGCGCCTGTGGCCGTACCGGGATTACAATGAAACGGGTTACCGGGCGCAGTGATGATATGCTGATCATTCGCGGGGTTAATGTTTTTCCATCTCAGATCGAGAGTGTTTTGCTGGAAATGGGGGCTACTGCGCCGCATTACCAATTGATTATTGAGCGGAAGAATAACTTAGATGAATTGACCGTTCTGGTAGAACCAACTGAGGCTGGTTATATAGAATTAGGAGAAGCCGGGATGCGTCACCTGGAGAAAACAATCCAGAACCAATTAAAAGCAGTGCTGAATGTCAAAGCTATTGTCCGGTTAGTGTTGCCGCGTACCATTGAACGGAGCGAAGGCAAAGCTAAGCGCGTAGTGGACAACCGAAAGCTGGCATAAAAAAAGGTCTGTTCTGAGTAATCTAACTCAGAACAGACCTTTTTGTGAGAGGAGAGTATTACAAGCGATAGTAGTATGCTGCTAATTGGCGTTAGCTAAATACTCCTGATTGACCAGGCGCTTAATAAAAATATTGTTGGTTGCGGCAAGATCAATAATTGTACCGCTATCTGTTTTAACTACAGGTCTGTCAAGCTTGTTGGCATTAAAGAAAATTACCTGGCCTGTGCTCTCGTCGCTTAAAAGTACAGGAGAATTTATTAAGCAGTCGCGGATATGCCTGATAAATGGCTGACACACGCCTTGGTCCAGTTTGCCAAACATTTCTTTGGCCATAGACTCTAAAACAGGGAACGGATTGGCGTGTTCGCCGGTATAGGCCTGCTGATGAAAGAAATCAGCGACAGCAATGATTCTGGCATAGAGGTGGATTTTATCCCCGGTTGAGCCTAAGGGGCAGCCGCTGCCATCCATGTATTCATGGTGCTGGAGAATACTCATCAGTACTTCCTGAGGGATAGACGGTACATGCTGGAGTAGTTTGCCGCCGTTTATGACATGAGAATTAGGGTGAACATCAGCCTCTTTGGCAATTACCAGTTTTCCCACATCATGCAGGAGACCGGCCAGAATCAATACGTGAATCTGCTCGTCGGTCAGCTTAAGTTTCCGTCCGATAATGCTGCTGATAAAAGCTACCATAACCGAATGGCGAGCTACTTTATCGGCCAGATTATAGTCACTTACCAAGAGATAATCCATAATTGCCGGCCCGGTGGAAAGTACGGTTGAGTAGATGCTAAAGGAGGTATCCTTAAGTTCCTGTACCGGAATCTGATTGTTATTTTTGATAAAATCAAAAGAATGGCTAGCTGAGGTCATCACGCTGTCATACTCTTTAAAGAAGGTGACGAAATCTTCCGCCAGACTACTCTGCAAGACAACCGCAGCAGGCTGCTCAGGCTGCTCCTGGGGACTCTCAGCTGCGGGAACAGCACTTTCGTCGACGATAATAATGCTGTGGACATCCCACATAAGTAACAATGAGATGATGCGGGGGTTGATAACGATATCTTTCCCCAATAAGGTCTTGCCGCTGGCCGACAGGACTGGTTCACCGATAACCATGCCGGCAACCAACTCTTTTACGGCGATCATCCTTGTTGACACACTACCAGCCCCCTTTTTCAGTAAACCAATATACAATGGCAATATAAGTATAAAGTTGATTTTTGAGAAATGCAATCGGCCTAAGGTCATGGCGGATAGTGCCAAAGTCCTAGAAAAAGAATCCCCGCTAAACGGGGATTCTTTTCTATATACAACGAGTTAAAGTTTTGCCGGCGGGTGGTGTGTTGGCAAAAGCGGAAGTCAAGCGTCAGCGGTGGAGCGTTGTCAATGCATCACCCGCCGGTGCCTGCAAACTTCTTTAATGCGGAATAGATAGACTAAATTCAATCAGTGGGTTATGTTATGTGCCGGGGGTCAGACAAGAACCTCTATGGCTATTTTTCCGGAGCTAGTGTATAGCTGTACCTTACTGCCCTCAGGTACTTCCCCTTTAATAATCATCTTACTCAATTCTGTTTCAACCAGGCGGCTGATTAACCGCTTTAGGGGTCTTGCGCCGAATTGTGGATCGTAACCTTCCCTGGACAATAGTTCCAGGGCGCTATCCTCCCAGGATAAGCTGATGTTGAGTTGTTTCTGCAAACGCTTATTGAGGGTTTCCAGCATAATCGCGGCGATGGAACCAACCTGCCCGGCGGTAAGGGCATTGAAGACAATGATATCATCAATGCGGTTTAAAAACTCGGGACGGAAATTGTGTTTCAACAACTCCAGTACCCGGTCTTTGGCGACAGTAAAATCGTTGTTTAGAATTTCCTGTGAACCGATGTTGGAGGTCATGATGATAACCGTATTTTTGAAATCAACGGTACGGCCCTTGCTGTCGGTAAGACGGCCATCGTCCAGGATTTGCAGCAGGACATTAAACACATCATGGTGTGCTTTTTCGACTTCGTCCAGCAGCAGGACACTATAAGGGCGGCGGCGGACAGCTTCAGTCAACTGACCACCCTCGTCATAGCCGACATAACCAGGCGGGGCCCCGATAAGGCGGGCAACAGCATGTTTTTCCATATATTCGCTCATATCCAAACGGATCATGCTGCGCTCGTCATCAAAAAGTACCTCGGCTAAGGTTTTGGCCAGCTCGGTTTTACCGACGCCGGTTGGACCCAGGAAGATAAAGGAACCAATTGGGCGGTTGGGGTCTTTAATTCCGGCCCGGGCCCTGATGATTGCTTCGCTGATGGCTGTTACGGCAGCCTGCTGTCCTACAACCCGTTGGTGCAGAATCGTTTCCAGGTTGAGCAATTTTTCCCGTTCACCAGTCATAAGCTTGGTTACCGGCACACCGGTCCAGCGGCTGACCACTTTGGCAATATCATCCTCGTCAACTTCTTCTTTAAGCATGGTTTTATGGGAGCGGTTGTGAGTAAGCTGTTCTTCTTCCGCTTTGAGTTTTTTTTCAAGTTCCGGCATGCGGCCATATTTAAGTTCAGCCAGCCGGTTTAAATCGTAGGCCCGCTCGGCAGCTTCCATCTGAGTGCGGACAGTTTCAATCTCTTCTTTGAGGTCGCGCAGGCGGATAATAGCCTGTTTTTCCAATTGCCACTGGGCCTTTAAGGCGTCTGCCTGTTCCTTGAGGCCAGACAGTTCCAGGCCGATACGGTCCAGTTTATCCTTTGATGAGGGATCTGTTTCTTTTTTGAGTGCCTGTTCTTCAATCTCAAGCTGCATAATACGGCGGAGCGCTTCATCCAGTTCGGTTGGCATTGAATCAATTTCTGTACGAAGTTTAGCCGCAGCCTCATCGATTAGATCGATGGCCTTATCAGGCAGAAACCGGTCAGAGATATACCTGTCAGATAGAATAGCGGCAGCGACAAGCGCCGCATCTTTTATTTTTACGCCATGATGTACTTCGTAGCGTTCTCTTAAACCACGCAGAATGGAAATGGTGTCTTCGGCGCTAGGTTGGTCTACCATGACAGGCTGGAAGCGACGTTCCAGGGCCGCGTCTTTTTCGATATGCTTACGATACTCATTTAAGGTGGTTGCGCCAATACAACGAAGTTCGCCTCTTGCCAGCATCGGTTTTAGGATATTGCCGGCATCCATAGCCCCTTCAGCAGCCCCGGCGCCAACAACTGTGTGCAGTTCATCAATGAACAAGATAATTTTGCCTTCGGATTTAGAGATTTCACCTAATACCGTTTTCAGTCGTTCTTCAAATTCACCACGATATTTAGCGCCGGCGAGCATAGCCCCTAAATCCAGCGAATATACTGCCTTGTTTTTTAAGGTTTCGGGTATGTCACCTGCAATAATGCGCCTGGCTAGCCCCTCAACAATCGCTGTTTTGCCAACACCGGGTTCGCCGATGAGTACAGGATTGTTTTTAGTGCGGCGGGATAAGATTTCGACAACCCGGCGAATCTCGTCGTCCCGGCCGATTACGGGGTCAAGTTTGCCCTGGCGGGCAAGCTCAGTTAGATCCCTGCCGTATTTTGTAAGCGCCTGCAAGTTCTCATCGGGATTGTCGGTAGTTATGCTCTGGCCGCGCCGGAACTCGGTAATAATCTCCTGAATACGGTTTTTAGTCAGCCCAAAATCACGGCAGACTTTCACTAAATCGGCATCACCATCGTCAGTGATTGCCATAAGTAAGTGTTCGACACTAATATATTCGTCTTTCATAGCCTTGGCATGTTTTTCGGCTAAAGCCAATACCCGTACCATGGCGGTATTCATTCGTAAGCCGCTATCCTGACCACGGACGGACGGAATGGTTTGTAACAATTGCTCAAGCTTAACAGTAAATAGCCGGACATCAATTGCTAACTGGGCCAGGAGATAAGCCATGATGCCCTCGGCATCTTTCACAAGTGCCAATGCCAGGTGTTTGGCCGTTAGTTCCTGATGGTAGTGCAAGGCTGCCAATTGTTGTGCTTCCTGCAGTGCAGCGGCTGCTTTCTGAGTATATTTTTCACTGTTCATCATTTATACCTCCTAGGAAAATTATGTGAGGGTACTTGTTGGAATATGCGTTATAGAAGTCTACAGTTAAATATTAGCAGAAAAAGGTTATTAATTGGAGTCTGATTAATGACAACAACCGTTGATTTTCAGCTTGATAAGCTGATTTTTGCAAAATAATCACAGCAGGCCTAGTTTTACTAACTATTTCTGACTTTTTGACCTTAATTGACTTTAACGC
>NZ_DATMXX010000034.1:0-2222 GCF_035561255.1 Sporomusa sp.
TGGTTACATTCTTATTAATAGATTTAAAATCTTGTAGTATTTTACTGGATTCCTCAATAATGTTATCGTCTACAAATAAATAAGCAATTTCGATACCTTGAGTATTTAATCTGCTGAGTGAGTTTAAAAATTCTCGTAAGATAACTGGTTTCTGGTGTATCGGGCTACCAATTAAAATTCGTTTAGGGCATATGGGGTCCGAATTATTAAGCGGACTACTGGCTTCTACCGCGTTAATTTTATCTTCAGCGTAATCGTTAGAACTGTGGTTAGAAGCCTCCAATGCTGATAACTTGATTTGCAATGCTACAATTTTATCCCTAATTGCAGCATTGTTGCATTGTTGATAAGACCATGACAAATACTCCGTGACCTCGCCTGTGACTGGCCTGTACTCCACGGCTTTGGTAAATAAGTCTACAGCTTCATTATATTTTCTTAGTTTATAGCAGCAAAAACCTGCCTTGCAATACAGCATTCTCAATGAAATTGGCTCTAAGTCGGACCTGTTTAGCTGGTACATTAATAGGTTAAGGGCATCACGGTATAAGTACTGTCTTAAAAGAACATCGGCAATTTGTTCCGGAGCTGTCTCCAGATTAAATTGCATTCCTATTTGCAGCAGTCTATTTAGCTGGCTCTGGCTGCTGATATAAGAAAAGTTTTCCACCAGATTTAAGTAGCAGGGAAAAATTTCTGGAGATAATGGACTGTTCCCGTTCTGTAAGCAATAGGCAGCAGCAAGTTGTTGGTAAGAAGACGGTAATTGCGGTTGTAATGCATCAAGCCATTCCGGCTGATCGGCGAGTAGGGCTGAAACTACCGCTAATAATTCTGATTGATGATTACCATTGTCGCGGACCGCAGCGGTAAATAGCTGAAATGCCGGATGGAAATTACCGTTTACAAAGAATTTCATACCAGTAAAACCCTGGCAGTCAAATTGCTCAGATAAGATTTTTTCGTAGTAGATAAAAACTTGTTTTAGTTTCAATGCCGCCAACCGGACAACTAAAAAGTAAATGTCTTTTTCATTATGGTTGCTATAGATACTATTGAGAAGACAAATGATATCAGCGGCCTTTTGCGTACGCACAACGGAAATCAGGCCATCAAATGCTACTGTGCTGTGGCTGGTGTTTTTTAATGACTGTAAATAGTGCTCAAGTGCTTTAGCGGAATTGCCCATTTTGTCATATATGGCTGCGATGTCACTATGAACCCGAGCGATGTCCATAAAAAAATCATTAGCTAAGGTTGGGTCATTATAACATTCGTTCGCGCTGAGCGACTGTAATAATGCGTTAAGGGCTGCTGCATAATGTCCGGATTTTTTGAGATAATTACCTTGACACCGTAATATCTCCGGGTGGTGAGAATACTTTTGCAATGCGGTGTCAAGAAGTGGTTCGATGGCTTCCGGACCATAGTCAGCTAATCGCATCATGCTTTGCATTAAGATCAAATAGGGCCGATAGGCAAATGTTGATTTTAGTACCCGGCCATCATCAAGAGCTTTGTATGCAAAATCGATAGCCTTGGCGTATTGCCTTTGAAGCCAGTATGAGTGGCTAAGATAGTGATAGGTATAACTATTAATATCGCCACTGGCTAACTCTTCTTCCAATAATTGATGATTTCGGGTGACTTTGTCGGCAATTTTCGGGGTGATATAACCTGTATGTCGTATAACGAGTAATGTTTCCGGCGCGTAAAGCGCACTTACCGATTTATCGTGTTTAAAGATCGATTCATGAATTCTTCCTTTGTAACGAATAGCACGGGAATTGCGGAATATCCGGACCGTCCGGTCACGTCCTTTTAATGGGCCGTCAACCCCGTCGGTGTGCTCCATTGGACAAGCTATGGCATCAAATTTACGGTTGCCATGGATTCTATCAATAAGAGGATACACATTGACGATTTTATCAGCTACTATGTACTCATCTGCATCTAAAAAAATGATCCAGTCTCCTTTAGCTTGTTCCAGGGCATAATTACGGGCAGCAGCAAAATTGTTTTTCCATTGATAGTGGAAAACTGTGGCTCCCAGCGATTCGGCAAGGTTAACAGTGTCATCGGTGGAGCCGGTATCAACAACAATGATTTCGTTTGCGATGGTATTTATGCTTTGGAGACAGCGGGTAATATTGTTTGCTTCATTTTTAACAATTACACAAGCTGAAAGTTTGGCCATTCTCTTGTACCTCCATGAATTAAAT
>NZ_DATMXX010000035.1:0-13652 GCF_035561255.1 Sporomusa sp.
GCATTAAGGGCATTTTGAGGACTAGAATAAACGAACAATATTATCATTACTATCAATATGCATGCAAAACTTCCTCTTTAATCATGCAATAGTAGTATAGTATTAACATTTTAACGTATTTTCCATTAAATTCACATAAAATTCATAACTTCACACATTACAAAAACATTACAAAACAGGATCGTCCATGAGATTCATAGATTTCATCGGCAGTAAAATGAAGAGGAAAGCCACTGGGCATATGCGCTCACGGCTTTCCTCTTTTTTATAGCGATATGATACACCCGGCTAAAACAAACCAACAATCTTCCCGTTATTGTCAATATCCATTTTGACTGCGGAGGGTTCCTTAGGCAAACCTGGCATAGTCATAATCTCGCCGGTAATGGCCACCAGGAAACCTGCCCCGGCCGCCACCCTTATTTCACGAACAGTAACTGTAAACCCGGTTGGACGCCCGATCTTAGTCAGATCATCACTCAGAGAATATTGGGTCTTGGCCATACAAATGGGCGTCTTATCAAAACCCATGGTCGTCAGTTCCTGGATAGTTTTTTCGGCTGCACTCGTGTAGTTTACGCCGTCGGCACCGTATATTTTGGTGGCAATAGCCGCGATTTTGTCTTTTATCGGTGCCTTTTCGTCATAAGCGAAGGTAAAGTTGTTAGGTTTCTCACAAGCAGCCAGCACCTTTTCCGCTAACACCTGCCCACCTAGACTACCTTTAGCCCATACTTCAGATAGTGCTACTTCCGCGCCCATTGCATTACATTTTTCTTCTACAAAGCTCAACTCCTGGGCAGTATCTGTTGGGAAAGCGTTGATGGCTACTACAGCTGGCAAGCCAAATTGCTGAATGTTTTCAATATGCTTGGTAAGGTTGGCAAGACCTTTTTCCAATGCCGCCATATTCTCGCCAGCCAACTGGGTCTTGGGGACACCACCATGCATCTTGAGTGCCCGTACGGTAGCCACAATAACTACCGCACTGGGTTGAAACCCAGCAAAACGGCACTTGATATCAATGAATTTCTCCGCACCCAGGTCGGCGCCGAAACCGGCCTCGGTAACACAGTAATCAGCCAGCTTGAGGGCATATTTAGTGGCAGATACACTATTGCAGCCATGCGCAATATTGGCGAACGGGCCGCCATGGACGAAAGCAGGTGTATTTTCCAATGTCTGTACAAGATTAGGTTTAATAGCATCTTTAAAGAGCAGGGTTAAGGCACCGGTAACTTTCAGATCATTAGGAGTAACTGGTTTCCCCGCATGCGTATAAGCAATAATAATCCGACCAATGCGTTCTTTCATATCATCCAGGTCTTTAGCCAAACAAAGAATGGCCATCATTTCAGAGGCGACAGTTATATCAAATCCGCTTTCCCGGGGCACGCCATTGGCTTTGCCGCCAAGTCCACAAACGATAAACCGCAGTGCGCGTTCATTAAGGTCAAGTACGCGGCGCCAGGTAATACGACGGGGATCTATGCCGAGGGCATTGCCATGATGGAGGTGATTGTCAATAATTGCAGCCAAAAGATTATGAGCAGTAGTGATTGCGTGGAAATCGCCGGTAAAGTGAAGATTAATATCCTCCATCGGCACAACCTGAGCATAACCACCGCCAGCAGCGCCACCCTTAACACCAAAACAGGGCCCCAAAGAGGGTTCACGCAGGGCAATTACTACCTTCTTCCCTTTTCTCCGCAGAGAGTCGCCAAGCCCAACGGTAGTTGTTGTTTTACCCTCACCGGCGGGAGTCGGATTAATAGCTGAGACCAGAATTAGTTTGCCGTTAGGTCTGTCTTTAATCCGCTCCCAGGTTTTAAGGGAAACTTTAGCCTTGTAATTTCCATAAAGCTCTAATTCTTCGTCAGGAATTTCTAATTCTTTAGCCACTTTTACAATAGCATTCATTTTTGCTTCTTGGGCAATTTCAACATCACTTTTCACAAATAGTCCCCCTTAGTATGCGCTATTAATTTTTACCGGTTAATTCTGGGATTCCGAGGCCTGGGCCAACTCTGTATTTGAGCCGTGAATTCCGCAGATCGGGCATATCCAGGTTTGCACTTTCAGCAGCACTTCCTTATCTTCAAAACTATACTTGACCATACTATATTTTGAGGTCATCTCATCATGCTCACACCACAAAGACAGGTTCATAATTGGGGCCTCCTTTTATTATGTTATACTTAAAGTACTTTGCAAAAGCTCACTTCTTTCATTGAGCTTTTGCTGCTTATTTATATATTATCGCACTAATCATTAAATTCGCATAAAACAAACAACTTTTACATTACAAAAACATAAAAAAGAACAACACCCTTCACAGGTGTTGTTCGGTGCCAGTATTAGAAATCATATAGCCTACCCCAGGGTAGGTCACAATAAAGCCACCATCGAGGTCCGCATTCTTGATCTTCTGACGTATCCGGGCTATAGCTACCCGCAGATATTCTACATCATCGCGGTATTCGCTGCCCCACACATCAGTAAGCAGTTGTTCATGAGTCAATACTTTGCCCGCATTAGCCATTAACAACGAGAATAAATTATACTCTGTTTCCGTAAGCCGCAGTTCATTATCTCCGACCCAGGCTCGTCGCTGAGCCAAATTAACAGTAACCTCCCCGTTCTTTATCTCGCTAGTCATATAGTTATTGACCACCCTGCTGTCAGAACGCCGCAGAACCGCTTTAACTCTGGCGAAAAGCTCGTCTAGAGAGAATGGTTTTGTCAGATAATCATCAGCCCCCATGTTAAGCCCCTGCACTTTATCGTTTGCATTACCCCGTGCAGTCAGGATAATCACCGGTACATTGGAAAATGTTCGCAGCCGTTTCAGCAAGGCAAGGCCATCCAGCCCGGGCATCATGAGATCCAGCAAAATGAGTTCCGGGTCCAGTAAATCAAACTTCGCCAGTGCGTCTGCACCATTCTGGAATATATGCGGTTCATAGCCCAGTGACTTGAGGTTAGCTGAAATAAAGCGCAATATTTTTGGCTCATCATCAATAATAAATACTCTACACTTTTTCATATTTATCACCAGCACTCCTGTATTTCGGTATGGAAACAGTAAAGACACTACCGGTGCCCTCACAGCTTTTAACCCTGATATTGCCGCTATGGGCATCAATAATCCCTTTGCAAATAGCCAGGCCTAAACCGGTACCGCCGCTAGGACGTTCGCGGCCGGTATCAACACAATAAAAACGATCAAATATTTTTACAAAGTGTTTCTCATTAATACCAATCCCATTGTCAGCTACGCTGATATGAATATACTTTTCGTCACAATCGGCAGAAATCTTAATTTCCGGATTACGCTCATTATAACGGATAGCATTGGTAAGAAGATTTGACAAAACCTGCCCCAGACGAACCCGGTCACCGTACATCATCGGCAAGCATTCGCCTACTGTTGATTCAATCTTCGCACCACTGGCAAAGTGTTTTGGCAGCTTTCGGACTGCATTATCAACAACAGTGCTTGGCCGTACCGGTTCCCGGTCCAAACTAATAGCTTTGGCATCAATTCTGGAAATATCCAGCCAGTCGTTAACAAGCTCCTGGATACGATCAATGTCCTCATGGATTCCGGTCAGCATTTCCCGTTTGAAATCTTCATCCCAGTAAGCATCTACCCGCAGCAAGGTTTCAACACTGCCTTTTATACTTGTAATCGGTGTTTTGAATTCATGTGAAACCATGGAGAGTAAGTCACTCTTAAGCTTATCAACTTCGTGTTCCTTGGTAATATCCCGCCAGACAAATCCTTTGCCAATGATATGGTGTTCATCACTGGTAACAGGAAAAGCTGACAGCATTATGTGCTGCTGGGTATCCCCATAGTTAATTTTAAACCGATAGATACCATTTCCTTGTATCGCCTGCTTAATAATCTGCCGGTCAGAATCAGACAGCCTGCCTGACATAACCTCAAAGATATACTCTTCTGACAAACCACGCATCTTGTCCCGGGGAATATCAAGCAGCTTGGCCATACGGCCATTTGCATACACAACTTCCCGTTTTTTATCAATCAATGTGATTGCATCATACATGCTCTCAAGGACGGCTTTTAAAACAGCATGATTTTGTTGAAGTGTCTGTGACAACATTTCCTTTTGAATAATAATCCCGGCAGAATGGGACAACGTCTGCAAGAACTTCTTATCTGCTTCGGTTAGCGGGGAATTGGGCACAACCAAGTGTCCGAAAGTGGCATTGCCTGAGCGGATAGGCTGAACATAGTATCTCGCATTGTGGCTTCTATCACCGGCTTCATTATCACCACCGCCACTCATATCCTCCTCATAAGACCCTAACAAAGAAAAAACCGGTTTGGTAAGGTACAATTTTGCATTAACACCCGATAACTCGAAAAACTGCCTGAGACACCCCCCAATAATATCAGCCCCCCCAGGGGCAGGCGTAGTTGGTGTAATTAACTGATTTAAAATAGCAAGTTCGCGGTTAGTTCGCAGTAAGCTCTCGGTTCGTTCTTCTACCCGTTGTTCCAACTCAGCATTTAGCTTGAGTAACGCTTGTTGACTCTCCTTGATTTTCTTTGCCATGATAAAGAAATGCTCGGCCATAAAATGAAACTCCTGAGGAGCAAAGCGTGGAAAACTGACTGCTTTAATCTCATCGACTTTACTAATGACTTCCTGAATGTATTCCAAAAGTATTTTTATGGTGATATTTATACGTTTTGCCGGAAAATAGCCTAATAAAAGGGTAAATACCAACGTAATAACAACGCTCAAAGTTACAGACTGCAGAGAGAATTCATGTGACTGCAATATTAGCAGCGTACTAAGAAAAACAACTGGGATTATGGGTATAACTGCGAAAGCAATCCATAGATGCGCTCTTATTGATAAGTTTTTCATAATACCAATGCCACACTCAGCAACGTGGTCCTTAACAAAACAACAAATATTGTAATAAACTCTACCATGCTTACCCTCCTTGAGCTAAGATGTAACAATAGATAGACAAAAATAGTATACCTAGTTCATTCTCGCCAAAATTACAATATCCTGTAATTGTTTCAAAATAATAAAATCACAATTACCCGGGAATTTAAGCCTGCATAAAAAGAGCTAACCTGTATGCTGGTTAGCTCTTTACAGTTCGGTTCATATTTACTTGTTATTTACCGGTAGCGGCGGAAATCATAGCTTTAACATTTTCAACCTTAGCATTCGGTGGTATGGAGCAACCAGAAGAAAGGATAAAGCCCGGCCCCATGTCTTTAACCAATTGTGCCGAGTAGTTATAAACCTCATCAGGTGTCCCCAGAGTCAGTTTAGCGGCCGGAACATCACCCTTTATGCACATGACGTCGCCGATGACTTCCTTTATTTTATAAATGTTAGTAGCATTGTCGGTTTCAAAAATGCATTTCCCTTTTGGCAGAGTACGGAAATATTCCAGATCGCGTTCCCAGTTGGAGTCAATATGAATATCTGCCGCCGCGCCTTCCTCTAAGATTACATCCACTGTTTCTTTTAGATATTTCCAGGTAAACCGCTGCCAAAGTTTGGGTGAGAAAAACTCACTGGCACCACGGGCGGGGGACATAAAAACAATCGAAGCTTTAGTTGCTCTTATTTGCTGCCGCAGCGTTTCAAGACACTCTTTCTGAATGACATCCAGAACGGCCTCCACTTTATCGGGGATTTTGTATAAATCTCTCATAAACTTTGGCATAGAACGACCGCCGCCAAGCAATTCTGGAACTGCGGTAGCAATAATGGGAGAGTAAATCATGTATCCGGCATCTTCGAAGTTTTTAACAAACTGAGGTGTTTGCGCAAGTTCTTCCAAGATCTGACCGAGCGGATAATGCAGTCTGTTTACCAAATAATCCTGCATAAAAGGCCCCCAGCCCTTATTGAGAATAGTGTCATAGTCCTCTACTGTCATGACTTCCTTTTCATCAAGCTGCCATAAGGAATTGTCCGGCAGCTCCTTGCCAGGAAGCTTAACATGGGTCATAAAAATCAACGGAAACAGCGGTCCTGCTGCATAAGGGGCATTCATACCATCAATATCGCCAAAGGCCTTTGCAGAGTTTAATATTGTTTGATTCTGGATTGAAAGGCTTGAGCAGAAATCAGATAGCTTTACCCCCATATGGTTGGCGCAAAAGGCATCCGCCATTAATATTACCGGTGTTCTGTCCGGTTTCTCCAAGGCAACGGCTTTATTTACCCTGGTCTTACGCTCCAAAAGTAATTCTTGTGTTGTTTTCATATCAGCACTCCTTCGTTATATATTATGAAATTTTACTTATCCGACTGCTCAGTCTATAGACTGGCACAGTTACAGGATTCGCAAAAAGAAATAACCTCTTTTATTGCGATCAGAATGTCCGAACCTATACCTTAATAGTAACCTGGTCTATAAAATTCGTCAAATTCTAATAATTCTTAAAACTATTCTCAATCATCATACCAGCCCGAAAATCTGCCTCATCTACCAGTGGCTGCCGTAATCATTGCTTTTTGACGGCAATTTTACTTTGGAGAATGCTGCATCAATCCCCCCCTAACAATGCCTGTTCATATTCCGCATGCAATGCTTAATTTTATGTTATCCTTATCTTTAATCGCCGTCAAATTCTCATAATTCCGACTACTATTCCTAATTATCATAATAAAAATGCTCAACCATCTATCACTTTGGTGACAGTTATATTATGATATATATATATCTAGATATCATAATTTAAGGAGGCAGGAGGAAAGTGTATGGACATTCGGAACTTGCAGTCTTTTATAACAGTTGCACAATGTTTGAGTTTCACTGAGGCTGCTAAGCGGATATACATTGGCCAGTCAGCATTAAGCAAACAAATTGCCGACCTTGAATCAGAACTGGGCGTTGAACTGTTTATTCGCCATCACAGGTCACTTGAACTGACACCGGCAGGTAAAACCCTGCTAAGAGAAGGCCATGGCCTGATGGCCAGAATTACTGATATTGTGGAAAAAACCCGTCAGGCCCAGCGGGGAATCCGCGGCAGCCTGAAAATCGGCTGTTTTGGATTTGAAAATGCATTTCTTCCCTATTCACTTAAAAGATTTCAGGCGCTTTACCCTCAGATCAGCGTAGATATTCGTGTATTAACACTGCGAATGATAGAGGACGCTATAGAATCGGAGGCGTTGGATCTGGGCTTTACTTTGATAATGGGAAATGAATTAAAAGCCAGCCGGTTTTCCCAGAGTTTAATTCATAGAACGCCTATGTGTTTTTTATTACCTGGCGACCATCCTTACGCGGGAGCTTCTTCACTGGATATCTCGACTCTGGCTGCTGATCCCTTTATCATCCTGTCTGAAGCGGAAACGCCGGATGGCTTTAACTGGTTTATGAATCTTTGTGCCGACAGAGATTTTACTCCCATTATTGCCAATAAAACGACGCGTATGGAAAGTGTATACTGGTATGTGGAAGCAGGAGTAGGCATTTCGTTCATGCCTAAGGACCCCTCGTTAGTCCGTCAAGTCCCGGCCTGTATCTCTTTGGTTGGTATGCAGGGTGAGGAAGC
The DNA here is from genome assembly GCF_035561255.1 of Sporomusa sp. Taxonomy (GTDB): domain Bacteria; phylum Bacillota; class Negativicutes; order Sporomusales; family Sporomusaceae; genus Sporomusa. The sequence goes on from NZ_DATMXX010000035.1 coordinate 7,574, forward strand.
TTATTGTAATATCATGGCTACCTGGAAAAAGGAACACAGTAACCCTGCAGTCCCGCTTTTTTTGAAAGTGCTTGAATCGCTTAATATGAAACCGTATCAGGACGTACAGCTCGATACGAAAAAATTTCCCCGTACAATAGCATGCAGATAACTCTGTCCCATAGTCACAGTGATAAAAACCCTAAGCAATCCTTATCATATAAATAACAATAGCTCCTGCAAGCTAGTTTTAGCCTGCAGGAGCTTATTCATTCATAGTGGGTTTTCAAAACCACAACCATTCAATTTTTGCCAAATAGTTGCTCCATGACGATGGTTTCTCCTGAATCTATTACGATAAAATCATTATCCCAGGGACCAGTCAGAAATTTCTTTAGATAACCCAGGGTTCCGGGAATGGCTTCACATTTTAAATTTAGAAAATCGGCATGCACCTGTGCTTTTGCCATCAGTTCATCAAGGGGAAATTCTCCTGTATCTATTACCCCTACTCTTTTATAGTGTTTGAAAGTAATCCGCAATATCTTGTCAGCCTTTTCTTTGCCATACCGCTTGATTGTCCGCTCATATTCTTCAAATGTAGTTCGCTCCATTTGTTCCCAGCTTGCCAGCCAGCCACTGGAAAAAAAGTATGTGGGCATCGTTCTTTGCACTTCTGTCCGCTTTTGCTGCGAACCAAGCAGCATAGTTAAACAATCATCGGCGCGAGGAACAACCAGTCTAAACCCCGCCGGCTTAAGACCTAAAATGGCATTGCCGCAGTACCCCATCACCAGCAAAACTTGATCAACATTACTAGCCCTGCTCAAGGCCTCCTGGAGAACAGACCTTAGCTTGTCTGGTTCATTATGAAGAGCTGATTCAAGATATATCACAGGAAAACGACAATCAGTCTGCTGAATAGCCTTATCAACCTCGGCCTGGATGGTACGACAAGTGATGATTAATGATTTCATAACCCTTCCCTTTCCTCATAAACCGATTGTTAGTTATATATACATATATATATGTATTATTGTCCAGCAAGCCTATTCTGTCAATATTTTTATATTATTCTTTCAATTAAATTACCATTTTGTCTGCTGGGCTTTTGCTTACCATCCTAATACAGACAAATAAAAAAGGGCACCCAACAGGTAACCCCAAACTTTCAATTATACACGAAATGCAAGCTCTTGTACTCTTGTTGCCAGGCTGGTCAGCGATTCTATGGCTTTACTTATCTCATAGCTGGCAGCTTTCTGCTGTGAGCTGATTTTATCAACCTCGTCTATTTCTTTTTCTATCTGCGTGATTTCCCCGCGCATGCTTTCTAAAATTTCCTTGATCTCCTTAACAGATACCTGACTATTATTAGATAGCTTCCTAATCTCCTGGGCAACCACAGAAAAGCCTCGCCCCTGCTCACCCGCTCTAGCCGCTTCAATGCTCGCGTTTAGTCCCAGCAAATTTGTATTTGCTGCTATGTCTTTAATAAACATAAGAATAGAGTCTGACTTGCCAATATTTTGTACCATAGATTGCCCTGTGATACCAAGCAATTCTAATCTCTTATTAAGCAGTGCCGCATTAGCTGCAAGTTCCTGACTTGATGCCGCCACCTGTTCAGACGCTGCAGCGATGGTTTGGGCAACATCATGCAGAATTTCCTGGGTTTCTAAACTACACGCCAACCCTATTGCGCCAACAATTTCACGAGTTCCATTAACGATAGGCACACTAATGCTCCGGAACGGAAAGCCCCAAACGTCTTTAGATACTACAATATCCTGCGTAAAATTACTGGTTATAGCTTCCCACATTCCATCTCCTTTACTCACAGCTTTACCGACAGGAGACTCATGCTGCATCTTGTTACCTGGACCATAGTATAGAAAGCTGTCTCTGTCAGATATAACGACCATTGAGTCAAACGGAAGCACCGTTTGTATAATAGGCATACATAAAATAAGTGATTCTAATGTTTTATCCATAACCAATACTTCCCTCTTTTTGCTCTAGTTATATCGGCAAGCCGGTTAATCCCCCGGGGGAACAGCCGCTGGATCTTGTAGCTTTAAAAATAAAAATTCATAAAATTACGACTATTTAATTCGCAATTATATAATTGGCCATTACCCACAGTGATAAGAAAAGACTTGGCTTGTGCCAAGTCCTTCAGGACGCCGGCAGAAGCCTTAGCCGTTCTTACTTATATCAGAAAGGGGATACTTTCTGATCATGTAAAAAGAGGGCAGTTGCCAGGCAACGTAAAACCATACGACGAACTGCACCCCATTATCATCCAGACACTTTAGAACATTAGTATCGACAGATTATTATTTTGTCTACTATACCATATTTGTAGATTTTGTCTGGTACTGGATTAAAATCCACCGTAATTGTATACTCTGTCTGGTACTGGATTTAGATCGTCTTCATCTATTTCAGCAACACAGCGAACCATAGCACCATCGCCCAACCACCAGCGAATCGGGAATGCCATGAATTTAAACCGTTTGCCTACAACTTTTTCAAGATCCCCACCAACGTTTTCGACACCTACAATGCCGTTACCCATCATATATTTGTGGCAAGGCTCCCAGGTACCCGCCAGACCATGGTCTTCAAGCTTACCATACGCTTCCATATATTTTTCTTTACCAAAGGTTTTGATAAATACATCCTTTTCGAACTCGGCATAAGCCTCAATACCAAATTTCTCAATGTATTCCTCAGTAATCGGTTTGCCTGAATCACCAATAAGATTCATTGCCGGTGGACCGTTCTTACCCATTGTTGTATGGAGAGGGTGGTCAAGGGCTTGCATGTCCATGGCTACACATTTGGGTTGATATTTCTCAAACCATTGTCCTGCTTCTCTACCGCAGCCGCAGGAATAATGATAATATTCCTTAGTGTCATCAAATTTCAGATGTATACCTGTTCTTAAAACAAGTACCATGCCCTTTACTTCTTCATGTGTTACTCCGGCACGTGCCAAAGCATCGTCAAGATGTTTTGCTGTAATAAGGCCCCAGCGTTCAACACGTATATCCAGGCAAACTGCATCTCCATAATAAGCATCCAGTGGAAGCTCATGAGTGTAACGTGCGCGCTTACCGTCAAACTCGTATTCCATAACATGGCGAGGTGCATCTGCATGTGTTCCGCAATGCATAACAACATCTATTTTTTGAGTTAATACTCCGCTTTTTGCAAGGCTATGCATAGTATCAATTTTAGGTTTTGCAAAATACGGCCATACGGGTATGTCAGCATGGAATGGATGAGTTAAATCTACTAATACCTTTTTCCCCATTTTTGATTCCTCCAATTGTATTTGCTTTTGTTTATCATAGGCATATGCCAAGGCTTAGCATATACTACCTACCAGATTCAGCTGCGATATCAACCAGCGGTACAGCCACCATCAACGTAAAGAATTTGGCCTGTTACAAAGTCAGAAGCCGGTGCAGCCAGGTATACGGTTGCTCCAACCATATCCTCGGTTACAGCTGCACGTCCCAAGGGAATGCGCGAGAGAAATATTTGCTTGAGTTTTTCATCCTCGAGTACCTGCTGCGTGAGCGGCGTCCAGAAGATGGTCGGCGCAATGGCGTTTACAGTAATATTGTATTTAGCCCATTCGGTGGCCAACTGTTTGGTCAAGCCATCAACAGCCGCTTTGCTGGGGCCGTACGCCGCATAGCCACCAGGATGTCCGGCAAAACCACGCACTGAAGATATAGTAATGATCTTACCGAAACCCTGATCTTTCATTACCCGGCCAACATGCTTACAGGTGAGGAAAGTGCCTTTAACGTTTATATCCATTACTTGCTGGAAGTCTTCAGCAGGAAAATCTTCGGCCGGGTAACGCTTGGCAATGCCGGCTACAGTCACAAGAATATCAATCTTGCCAAAGGTGTCCACAGTCTTTTTAACCATGTTGATTACATCTTCTTCTTTGCTGACATCACAAGCTACAGCCAATGCTTTCCTGCCAAGTTTCTCAACACCCTTTACTGCTTCTTCCAAAGTGGCAATTGTTCTACCGGTAACAACAATATCAGCACCATACGCCGCTAACCCTGCGGCAATCGATTCTCCCAGGGCACCGGCACCACCAGTTACTATCGCGACTTTGCCTTCAAGACAAAACAGTTTCTTAATTTTATCCAAGACTGCCTGTTCCATTACCTATCACTCCCATACACAATTATGCTTCCGGATAGTTCATAACTACCAGCATGCTTGCCGGCTTATTGGTTTCGTTGATGATTTCTCTACCCTCATTGGCCCCGATATAGATAGAATCCCATGCCTTTAATACGACTTTCTCTGTCTGAGTAATAACAGTTACCTCGCCTTCAAGAACGAAGTAAATCTTCTCAACAGGGGATGCATCATACTCAGCGCCGCCGGCCGGCAGAAAATGTGACAAACCCATCCAGAATTTCTGAGCCCCGGTTTCCTCCTTCCCGTGCAATTTTAGCGCAACCATGTTGAAATGCTTGGGTGCCTGGTATGGCTTTACATCCTTTAATTCGACCTTCTTCATACTTCTCGCCTCCTTTTTTCTATTTTTTTCAGACCGCCATCTCTTTGATATCCGGAGATATTATATAATCTGCATCAGTACATTCCCTTACGGTCTGAAGCGAAACACCTGGAGCTATTTCGGTTAATACCAGCGCCTGTTCTGTTACCTTGAATACACACAAATCAGTAATTATTAAATCGACTTCGTGGGATGCCGTAAGTGGCAAGCTGCACTTTTTCATTATTTTAGGTACGCCGCCTTTACCGACATGCTCCATGGCAACAATGACCCGCTTGGCACCAACAACAAGGTCCATGGCCCCACCCATGCCTGGGACAATTTTCCCGGGCACCATCCAATTAGCCAGATTGCCTTGCTGATCTACCTCCAGGGCTCCCAGCACAGTGGCATCAAGGTGCCCGCCGCGCACGATAACAAATGACATGGCACTGTCAAAGGTAGCGCCGCCTGGCAGAATGCCGGCCGGCTGCCCGCCTGCATTACTCAAATCAGGATCAATACTCTCTCCTGCCGGCCCCAGTCCGATAAAACCATTTTCAGAATGCAGAATTACCTTTTTATCCTTTGAAATGTAGTTAGCAACAAGTGTAGGTATCCCAATTCCCAAATTTACTACATCGCCGTCATTAAGTTCTTGTGCAACCCGTTTAGCAATTAGAACTCTGTTTTCCATGAACGCTCCTCCAATCGCCCACTAAGCTTGAACGATGTTATTAATAAAAATTCCTGGCACCATAACCTCGTCAGGAGCTAATTCTCCTACAGGCACGATTTTTTCCACTTCCGCAATAACAACATCAGCTGCGGTGGCAATTTGAGGATTGAAGTTACGTGTCGACATTCTAAATACCAGATTGCCATCAGTGTCAGCTTTATGTGCCTTTACCAGCGCAACATTAGCCCGCAGGGGTTTTTCTAACAAAAACACGCGACCGTCAATTGTTATTGTTGGCTTTCCTTCGGCAACAACCGTTCCCACCCCGGTTGGGGTGAGTACGCCGCCCAAACCGGCACCACCTGATCGTATGCGTTCAATCAATGTTCCTTGTGGTGATAATTCCACTTCCAGTTCATTGGCATTCATCTGGCGACCGGTTTCAGGATTTGTGCCAACATGAGAAACAATTGCCTTTTTCACCTGGTGGTTAACAACTAGTTTACCAATGCCCCGATCCGGAAATCCAGTGTCGTTGGCGATTACAGTAAGGTCTTTATATCCTTTGCTAACCACAGCATCAATTAAACGTTCCGGAGTTCCAACTGCTAGAAATCCTCCAATCATTATAACAGACGAGTCTTGAATTTTACTCATTGCCTGTTCCATACTGATTACCTTAGACATTGTTTCCCCCTCAGTTCTTAGCGTTTATACCTTTAACTGCTACGCCTTATTCTTTCGCAAGAACTGTGCCAATCAAAGTACATTGGTTGATTATTGGGAAAAATCTTTTTATATAACTAACTCCGGCTCGGATTTGCACCGATGATTGTCTTATCACTCCCACTTCTTTGTAATGGTCCTGAGGAGCGTGC
>NZ_DATMXX010000036.1:0-17196 GCF_035561255.1 Sporomusa sp.
ACATAATAATAACTTTAATGATGAAGATATTAAAAAAATGCCAGCCGCCCAAGCGACTGGTGTTTTTTTTGTAGAATCGTCCATGACTTCTAACAAATAAGATGCTTCTTAAAATTATTATTTAAGATATATGTTTGACAACATTTAATGAGAGTGCTATTATTAAAATCAGTAAAATTTTACAGAATAATTCAAATAATGATGGAAATAGGTGCCTTAGAGCTTAATAGGGAAGTCCGGTTGAATGCCGGCGCGGTCCCGCCACTGTAATGGGGAGTAAATCCAGGAGATGCCACTGAGACAAATGTCTTGGGAAGGTATGGAGGAGCGATGAACCAGAGCCAGGAGAACTGCCTATTTATCAATCACCGTTATACCCACGAGCGATGGGGAGGGGATTTGTAGAGCAGTTTATCCTTCCCGGCTATTTTGGCCGGGATTTTTTATGGATAGGTTCTCTTATTACAGACCCTTCCTGGACAAGTCCAGGGAGGATATTTTATTTATAAGGGAGTTCAGTAAATTATCAACAGGAAGGTGAGAGAACAGCGATTATTTACGGATTGACAAGGAGAATTCATAATGAACGGGGGATGTACTTAATGAAACAAAAGAAATCAGCAAAAAAAATCAAAGCCCGGTCAATGCTGTGTATGGTGGTGGGCGGGGCATTGCTGTTACAATCACCAACGACGGCTTGTGCCGCTGCCGATGAAGAGTTCTCACTGGACCAGATTGTCATCACGGCTAACCGTATGCCAACAGAGCTTCTTAAAACAGCGGCCAATGTTACCGTAATAACGCAAGAGGATATTGAAAAGGGAGCTTATGGGAATTTAGGTGATGTTCTCAGAGATGTTAATGGGGTAATTGTGCCTACAAAAGGGTTTGCTGCGAATAATCAGGCTATCCTGCTGAATGGTGATGATCGTGTGTTGATCATGATCGACGGACGCCGGGTAGGCCGCCCTGAAGGAACTGCTAACGGGAGTTCCTCACTTGACCTTAGCACGATTGTTTCATTAGGTAATATTGAACGGATCGAAATTGTTAAAGGCGGTGCATCAGCCCTTTATGGTTCTGACGCAGTTGGCGGTGTCGTCAATATCATTACCCGCAAGGGCGTTGAGAATAAAACAACTTTGGAATTGGGTACAGGTTCCTGGGGATTACGCAATTATAAATTAAGTGTACAAAGACAGGAGAATGACTATCGGGTATTCATTACTGCAGATAAGAAATCTCAGGATTACAGTGAGTATAATGTGCTTAATCCGGCATCGACGTCCGGCAGTAATAAAGGCGATACTTATCGTTGGCCCAATAATAGCGAGTTTGAAGGACAAGGGCTTACTGTAAGGGTGGATAAGGAGATTGATTCTGACCGTTCACTGACACTTAATCTTGAACATTGGAGCGATAAAGGCGGCCAGCCATTCGACCTAGTAGATACTTATCAACCTTCTGTCACGACACATTTGTCAAATAACGCAGCATTTACCTATAACTTTGATCAGTCGACTGCAGTCCCGGGGTTTGCCCGCATTTATTCCAACTATCATAATCAGAATGATTTGATTTATGGCGCCAACAAGAGCAGAGTGTATGGGGGGCAATATCAAACAGGATGGCAAGTGGACGAGGCCAATCAGTTGATTGCCGGTGTTGAGTGGACAAGAGGAACGGTGCTTGAGAGCGCCAGCGGCTATAACAATAAATCTATTACCAACACAGGGGTGTATCTGCAGGACGTTTATTCTGCAAGTGATAAATTAACAATTACTCCAGGGATCCGTTATGACCATCATAGTAATTTTGGTGGGCAAACAACGCCAAAACTGAGTGCCAATTATAGTGTGAATCCCACAACCGACATATATGTATCTTATAACCGGGTATTTAAAGCACCTACTTTAGATGATTTATATGCCTATTCTAAACCGGGAACGGACGGTACATACTCCTGGGGAGCTTCTTTTGGCAATCCCAACCTAGAGCCGGAAAAGGGGCAGGTTATTAGTGCCGGGATAAATAAAAAACTGGGCAATAATACAACTCTAAAGACTTCTTATTTTGCAAGTAAAATAACCAATGCGATAGACTGGGACAACCCGTCGGATTTAGATGGGGATGGTTTGGACGATTATCAGGTATTGAATATTGATAAGCAAAAGAAACGTGGCATTGAAGTAGATCTGCATCACCGGTTTTCTCCCCTGTATTATACAGAGATTGGTTATTCTTATGTTCATGTTGAGAATAACGATAATGGGACCGGCTATGTGGTTGAGACTGCCAATAGCCAGCCCAAAGGCTACCGGGTCAAATTAGGCTATACAGGCGAACAATGGAATGTAAACCTTAATGGGCAGGGGGTATCAGGCCGAAATACGACCCGCTTTGTTGACAGCAGTTATTGGATTTGGAATATGGCTGTTAATTATAAAATTAATGAAAATGCTAATGTATATCTGAACGCTTTCAATATTACCGATAAAGCCTACGAATTGATCTCCAGTGGAACTAGCGGGACATACAACGGCATAGGAAACTATCCGATGGCAGCCCGGAATTTCCAACTTGGCATTCGGTACTCTTTCTAATGATCGCGGCAGAAGATAATTGACAACCCTTGTCACAAATGGTATTATTAAATTGTATATAATATCCAAAACAATCGAATAATGATGAGTTAGGTGCCCTTATGGGCTTAATAGGGAAGTCGGTTGAAAACCGGCGCGGTCCCGCCACTGTAATGGGGAGCAAACCCAAGATATGCCACTGAGACGTAACCGTCTTGGGAAGGTTTGGAGGAGCTATGATCCAGAGCCAGGAGAACTGCCTAGCTGACAGTCACCGTTTTACCCACGAGCGATGGGGAGGGGATTACAGTCAGACAACGACTGCCTTGGCGTTCATGCCAGGTTAGTCTTGTGTTATGCTGAATTCACTCCTGGTCAATGACCAGGAGTTTTTATTTAGTGCGCACTGTAGAATCTCTCCCGGCTGTTGTGGCAGCCGGGAATTTTATTTGAAGCAGCCTTCGGCATGATGGGCTATATACTAATATCTAATAAGGGCGGAAAAGTGGAGGTTTGGATAATAAAAGAAAAGGAGATAAGGGAAATGATAAAAACAAGAGATGACATATCTAAATTGACTGTGACCAGAATGGCAATCTATTACAGCGCTCTAAAAAAGATGCTGGATGACGGAGAAACAATGTGTCTTTCAATCCAAATCGGCCAGCATACCGGAATAAGCCCTTCGATAATACGTAAGGACTTATCCTGTTTTGGTGAGTTTGGCACTAAGGGTGTTGGCTACAGGATTGAGTTTCTACTGCAGTGGATCGGGGAAATTCTGGGGTATAATACTATCTGGAATACAGTAGTGGTAGGGATGGGGATGCCATTATTATCAATAAACTGTTATCAGAATTTCCTGCCACCGGGGTTCCAGATCACTGCAGTTTTAGATATGAATGAGCAGAATCACGGAGTGCTGCTGCCTGAACTGGGCTTGTCTATTGAATCCTTGCAGAATCTGGAGTCTGTTGTATTTAATAAGCAGGTGAGCATTGGGTTGGTGGCGGTGTTGCCGGAACAGGCTCAGATCGTTACCGACAGGCTTGTTGCCGCCGGTGTTACTGGTATTGCTAACTTTACCCAAGCGCAGGTAATCGTGCCTGATAACATTGCGCTGACCCAGATCAATGCAGGCCCGATGATCAGCCAGCTTTCTTATGATCTGGCTCGTCCGGTGCCGTTTCTGCGTTCCATCGTTTAAATTAGTTTTCAAGTATGAAATCTTTCCGGGTGACTAAAGTCATTGATTATCAATGATTTTTGCTGATAGCGAGGGTCGTTATGGCCCTTCTTTTTTTGCCAACGTCAAAATTCGCTATTTTCTGTATACATCAGGATATGTTTGACAATAGTTGCGGACGGATGCTATTATTGGTAGTAACTATAGACTATTTTTACTAAAATTAAATATAATGGAGACAGGTGCCCTACGGGGCTTAATAGGGAAGTCCGGTGTAATGCCGGCGCGGTCCCGCCACTGTAATGGGGAGTTAGCCTAAGATACGCCACTGAGACGAAATCGCCTTGGGAAGGTTTGGGTGAAACAATGATCCAGAGTCAGGAGAACTGCCTGTTTGTCAATCACCGTTTTTTACTCACGAGCGATGAGGAGGGGATTTGAGAAAATCTATGTTTCGGCTTATCTTTAATGGTCGGAACGATTATATAGATTAATTTCTTTTTCGCATACAACCCTTCTCGGCTTGAGCCAGAGAGGGATTTTTAATTTTGTAGTATATGGGATATAACGGAGGAGGCACTAACATGGAGCAAGCAGCGCAAAGCAGTGTACCCAAAAAGGCCATCATAGTTGTTAGTTTTGGGACTTCTTATCAGGAAACCCTGAAGCTGAATATTGAAACTGTCGAAAATAGAATCCGGGAAAAGTTTCCCGAATATGAAGTGCGCCGGGCTTTTACTTCGCGTACAGTCATCAAGCGTTTAGCCGAGTCCGGTGTTCAGATTGACAATGAAATACAGGCGTTAAAACGTCTGCAGGATGAGGGCTATGAGGAAGTGTACATACAGCCATTGCATGTGGTGCCTGGTGCTGAATATGACAAAATCAAGGTACTTGTTGCCCATTACGCCCATGCCACAGAAAAAGCTTTTGCGAAAATCCGTTTGGGCCGTCCTCTATTATATTGCATGGGGCAGGAGGGACATCCTGATGACTATGCAATTGCCATTCAAGCCTTAATAACGCAACTGCCTGAAGCGGATGCAGCCAGTGCTGTTGTGCTTATGGGCCACGGGGGCATGCATCCGGCAAATGCTGCTTATGCCGTGCTGCAGCTAAAATTAGAGGACGCAGGCTTAAATCATGTTTTTGTGTATACAGTCGAAGGCTTTCCGTCTTTGACCCGGATTATTGACAAGCTTAAGCAGAAACAGGTAAAAAAGGTTACGCTAATGCCCTTCTTGCTGGTGGCTGGTGATCATGCTACCAACGATATGGCTGGTGATGAAGAAGATTCAGCCAGGTCTCAGCTGCTAGCAGCAGGCTTTGAGGTTGATGTATATTTCCATGGATTAGGTGAGAATCCAGCCATTCAGGACATCTATGTAGCCCACCTCCGGTCGTCTATTGCTCATCCACCTCACGGTCACCGGCACAGTGGTCATGGGCATGGTCATGGCCGGGGCTGCAACCCTGAACATGGTCATGCTTGTGGCAAAGGTCATTGCCATAGTCACAGTCACGGACATTAATCCAGTCGATTTGTTTCTCCCAGCCTTGCGGATAAGGTTGCCTGGCAGGAAATAGCTTCTTGTGTTTGATAAAAACTGAATACTGCTGAGACAGGTGCCCTACGGGGCTTAAAAGGGAAGTCCGGTGCAATACCGGCGCGGTCCCGCCACTGTAATGGGGAGTAAGCCCAAGTTATACCACTGAGACAACGTGTCTTGGGAAGGTTTGGGTGAGCTAAGATCCAGAGCCAGGAGAACTGCCTGTCTGACAATCACCGGTTGACCTACGAGCGATAGGGAGGGGGATTTTTGCGATAGTGTTTTCATCAAGCTGCAATAAACTCCTGCGTTAAGCTCAGGAGTTTTATTTTTTATAAAAAACCGGTTGTGAGGATAGTTCGTGATCAATTAATGGAGAGAGGGATAGCAGAAGCAAAATGAGAAAAATTGCGTTTTATGGTAAAGGCGGCATTGGGAAATCGACAACCGCCGCTAATGTATCTGCGGCCTTGGCCGAACAAGGACAGGCTGTCTGCCAGATTGGCTGTGACCCGAAAAACGATTCAACACGGCTGCTGCTTGGCAGTACATGCAAGCAAACGGTGCTGGATATGGTCAGAAAATACGGTGATGAGGTGACAACCGAGCAGGTAGTGCATACCGGCTTCCGGGGAGTCAAATGTGTCGAGGCCGGCGGGCCTGAGCCAGGGGTAGGCTGCGCCGGGCGGGGCATTATTGTGGCTTTGGAAAAACTGAAAGCGTTGCAGTCGGTCTCGGAAGATCATGTGATCTTATATGATGTACTGGGCGATGTGGTTTGCGGTGGTTTTGCCGTACCGATTCGTGAGGGCTATGCCACCGATATTTATATTGTATCCTCTGGTGAACTGATGTCACTGTATGCTGCTAATAATATCGCCAAAGGGGTAGCGCGTTTTGCCGGGCGTGGCCGGGCACGGCTTGGCGGTATTATTGGCAACAGCCGTAATATCATTCGTGAACAGGCGCTGTTAGAGGAGTTCGCCGCAAAACTCAATACCCGCCTGGTTGCTTTTATTCCCCGGGAGCAGGCTGTACATCAGGCTGAGATACGTCGACAAACTGTGATTGAATGGAAACCAGAGTCTGCGCAGGCAGCGATCTACCGGCATTTGGCCGCCTTGATCATGGACAACCGGGAATTGTCTGTGCCCACACCGCTGGAGTTCGAAGACCTTGAGGAGTTGGTATTACGCTATGGTGAAGAGTAAGCGACCGGTTGTTGCCCTTAAAAGTGGCTGTAGCTGCAGCATGCCGGGTGTGTGGCGGGCTGTAGCCCATAGCGACGGCGCTGTTGTCGTCTTTCATAGCCCGAAAGCCTGTGCTCATGTAACCCAGGAGATGGAGCTGGGAAGCCAGTATCGTTTGGTATCCCGGCAGGAGTTTGTGCCTGGGCGTTACATAGCGCCACTGATTAGCAGTGAATTAACAGATGAACACTCTATTTTCGGGGGTGTTGAGCAACTGCGGGAATGCATCAGGTTTGTAGCCGGCCGCTATCACCCCAGCTATATCGTTATTGCCAGTTCCTGCGTGGCCGGCATCATTGGGGATGATATAGCAGACGTGGCCGCTGTTGCCGAGCAGGAATTCCAGATACCGGTCATTGCTTCACCCTGCAGCGGGTATCTAGACGGGGAGTATCATGCGGGCTTTTATCATACGGCAATGGCTGTGGCGGAACGATTCATGACCGCTCAGCCTGCGCGGCCGGGCCAGGTTACTATTTTGGGTGACCGCGGCGGACCTGACAGCGAAGATTGCCGGGAAATGAAAAGACTGCTCCAGTATTTCGGGTTAGCGGTGCATGCTCATTTTCCGGGATATGCCTCGATTGATGACATGCAGCGGGTGGCGGCATCATCACTCAATATCCTGATTGGCGGCAGAACGCAATCTTTTGCCTGGATACGCAAGTTGGCGGCCGGGATTGAAGCAAAGAGCGGCACCCCTTTTTTTGACAGGGACCATCCGGTAGGCTGGTTAGGGACCAAGGCCTGGTTAGAGGAATTAGGGGCATTGCTGGAACAGCCTCAGGCGGCAGCCCTGGCGGTAGCGGCTGAACAACAACGGTTGCAGGAGGCGGCGTTTGAGATCCGCCGGACGCTCAGATTAGCCAGGGTTACCTTAGTCCTTGGCCGGCCATTGCTGTATTTCGAGCCAGGCTGGGTGCTGGAATTACTAGCCCAGGCCGAAGTGGAACTGGCGGCCATTGTCCTTCTGAAGGGGATGACAGGCCAGCAGCAGGATGCCTTGCAGCAGGCCCTTGCAGCGTATACTAAGGTGCCTGTTTTGCAACAAGACCAGGCTGAAGCTATCCTCGATACAGCAGATCTGGTCATTACAACGCATGAATTGGATAACGAAAATCTGCGCCAGTTCTTTTTGCCGGTTTTGCCGCCTATCGGTGTCGGCGGCCTTCTCAACCAGTTGCGTAAATTGGAACGCCTGGCACTACGCCCGGTACAGCGGGGAGGAATACTGTATGGCTGATCAGCAATGGCGTGATGTCCAAACCTGTTTTGATACCTGTGCCCTGACGGGAGCGGCAGCTTTTTTTGCCGGGATTGAGGATGCGGTTATTGTCGGAAACGGGCCGTTGTGGTGCTACTTTTATGCGCTGCGATTTTTGGAGCATGCCTGTCCGGATATTGCCAGCCGCTTTTTCTGTTCGCAGGTTGATAATAATGCGGTCATCTATGGTACGGAAGAAGCATTGCTGGAGACGCTGCAACGAGTTAAGGAAACCACCCGGCCGGCTGTGGTATTTATTGAAAGCAGCTGTTCGGTCAGTCTGATCGGCGACGATCTTGACGCTATTGCCAGGCAGGCAGCTATGCCCTGCCCCGTAATATGTTTAGAAAGCGGTGGCTTGAACGGGGGCTTTCAGGAAGGGTACCAGGCCGCGGCTAAAGCCTATTTTTCCGCTATACCGCTGCAGCAGGGGCTGCAGAGAAAAGCAGGCACTGTTAATTTATTAGGGGCAACCCATGGCCACTATAATGCTGTCAGTGATATACGGGAAATTAAACGCCTTTTAGGGGTTGCCGGATACCAGGTTCTAGCCTGTCCGGGTGCCGGTACCAGTCAGGCCGGTATTGCACTGATGGCTCAGGCTGAACTTAATATCGTACTGCATGCTGAACTGGGACAAGAAACAGCCCGGTTGCTGGAAGAGCAGTATGGGATTCCCTATGTGGCTGAGTTGCCGCCCTATGGGGTGGAGGGGTCCTGGGACTGGCTACGGTCGATTGGCCAGGTTAGCGGCAGATCAGAACAAGATTTTACGGCAGTCCGCAAGGAGCGTGATCTGCTGGAACGCCAGCTGCGCAACGCTACACAGGATATGGAACGTATTTGGGGTGAAATGTGGTTTAACCGCGTTCTGGTGGCAGCACCCTCATCTACAGCACTGGCGGTGGCGCAGGCAGTACGGCGGGAATGGGTGGATACTGCCAATCTCACGACCATAGCTCAGGACGGTCTAAAACATCTCCGGGTACCGGCAGGGATCGGCCGGGTAATTGATGGCAGGAAAGAGAGGCAGGCGATAGAGGCCTGTCTAAATGAGCTGACAGCCGGGCTGCTGTTAGCCAGCAGCAATGAGCGGGCCTGGTTGTATCGTAAGGGTGCACAAGCGGTGGCTTGCCAGAATATTGCCCTGCCGGTATATGATGAAATCCGGCTTAGCCATCGTCCTTTTATGGGGCTGCGGGGGGCTGTTCATCTGGTAGAGCGCCTGTGGGAACGGTATATCGCTGTTTGTCAGCAGTGTTAGCCTGGCTAAATAACTTAGAGAAAAAGAGGATGAGTATGATCCAAATGAAAGGGTTGGTCAAGAAATTTGGCAACCGTACAGCAGTCAACCAATTGGATCTGTCAATCAAACAGGGTGAAATATTTGGACTGCTTGGGCCTAATGGGGCTGGGAAAACGACGATTATCCGGATGTTAACCATGCTGACCCGGCCAACAGCCGGCAGTCTGACCATTAATGGCTGGCAGGCCCCGGCTGATGAACGCAGGATTAAGGCTATTCTGGGCATTGTACCCCAACACTTTAATCTTGACCCTGATCTTACAGCCCGGGAAAACCTGGATTTACATGGGCGTTTGCATCATATGCCTGCTGCACAGCGGCAGGGCAGAATTGACGAACTGCTGGAATATGTGGAGCTGGGAGACCGCGGCGGTGATAAAGTGCAGCATCTTTCCGGCGGCCTGAAGCGAAGGCTGATGATTGCCCGGGCGCTGTTACACCGTCCCCGCCTGCTGTTTCTCGATGAACCTACTGTTGGTTTAGATCCGCAGGTACGGCGGCGGTTGTGGGACTTGATCCGCCAGTTGAATAATGACGATATTACCGTTTTGCTGACAACTCATTATATTGAAGAGGCCGAATTCTTATGTGGTCAGGTCGCTATTTTGGATAAAGGTAATCTGATTGCCTTAGACAGCCCGGCTGAACTCTGCCGGCGCATGGGTGCCTATGTTGTCGAATGGGTGCCGGAAGACACCCGGGAGACACGCTTTTTCCATAGCCGGGAAGAGGCCTCGGTATTTGCCGGTCAGCTTAATGTGACAACGACAATCCGGCGTTCCAACCTGGAGGATGTTTTTGTTGAATTGACAGGAAGAAAGGTGAGCGGATAATGCTGCAGGATATTGGAACCGTTTTTTGGCGGGACTGGATTGTCTTATACCGGCGGATCGGCGCTTTCATTTTATCGCGTATGATTGCACCGGTACTATATCTGGTGGCGTTTGGCTGGGGCATAGGCCGCAGTGTTCAGGTCAGCCAGGGCAGTTATATGGATTTTATTGTACCCGGGATTCTAGCACTTAATTCGATGAATATTAGTTTTAACTCTGTGGGGGGGCCGCTGCATACCAGCAGGCTGTATCATAAGACGTTAGAAGAGTATCTGGTAGCTCCGATCAGTTCAGTGGCTTTTGTCCTGGGTAAGATTGCAGCCGGGATTGTACGGGGTCTGATCTCGTCGGTAATTATCATTGGCTTGGCCTGGCTCTTTGGGGCCAATCTTGCCGTTAATGGGTTGTTTGTACTTATTTTGACAATGAACTGTCTGATTTTTTCCGCCCTGGGGTTTGTTGTGGCCATGTTGATTGATTCGCATGAGGACATGGGCAACTTCAGTACATATGTGCTGCTGCCTATGTCATTTTTATGTGCTACTTTTTTTAGTACCGACAAACTGCCGGCGGTCGTTCGCTGGTTGTTGGAACTGCTGCCACTGACCCATGCCAGTGCGGCACTAAGGGCTATTACCCATGGCGGTGAGCCGGCCGGGTTGTCCTGGCTGGTGTTAGGTGTATATGTTGTGGTATTGCTGGGCGTTAGCGTCTGGACAATGGAAAAGGTGCGGGAGTAAATGAAAACACGATGAAACTAACAGCATTGCTCAGCTTATGTCTCCTTACGATCTGTTTACTGCCGCCGCTAGGTGCCGGTCAGACGGGGGACGATGTGACTATTTCGTTGCAAGTGCCTTACTATTTGGGAAAATCCCGGGAAGGCGTGAGGCCGGGGAGCCAGCTGCAGGCTCTATTCTGTATCGAGAACCGGGGGCAGGACGAGGCCGCGCCCACCGTATTAATTAAGCTGCCGCCCGGATTTACTCTTGCCGGTAAATCGGATAACTGGCAGGTGATACAGCAAGCGCAAGGGTATGTCCTGGAGCGGCACACCGGCTTAGCCGGCGGCTACAGCCAGTGGTTCGATTTATTGACAATCCAGCTGTCAGATGCTGTGACACCAGGTATATACACCATTACTATCAGCGATGGACGGCAGACCCGGCAGGCACCGGTTACGGTGATAGCAACAGGCCGCACGCTTGGCAATGCGGCTGCAGGCATTGAAGATATCATCCTGCCGCTGGACAGAGACGGCAAAAATGACGAGCGCTTATCGCGCAACACGCTGGTCTTGCGCGACAAACGCTGGGATTACTATAAAAATGTTGTGAACGGCAAAGGGGCTTCCAATCTGGAGGTTGAGGCGCTGCATCCGATCACACATATGAAGCTTATTGTCAAAAATCCGGCTGAACAGCAAAAACTAGTGGTTATTACTGCCCAGCTGCTTGATGCCAATAGTCACCAGCCGGTATCCGGCCTGTTTACGCCTGGAACAACCGGTGAGGACAAGGACGCCGGTTCGTTGGGCGGGCATGAAGACCGGCTGGTTGCTTTTGCCGCATTAACCGGTGAACCAAGACAATCTGTGCAATTGCCTGTATATGTGAAGGAACAGCTGCTTGCAGGCGGCCAGTACATCCTGCGGGTAATTATGGAAGACGAGTTTGCGCCGCCGGTAGTTCAGGAAACAGTGATCACTGTTGTCAAAAAAGATATGAAAGCAATAGCTGTTATTGGTCTGGCAGCAATTATTCTGCTGGTTGCGCTGCTGGTAGCTGTCAGGCGTATCCGGTCAGTACTGACAACGCTGAAGACCCGCTGGCTGGTTACGGTGGCTTTATTTGGTGCAGCGGCTTTTGCTGTTGTTACTGTGCCGTCAACCTTGCTTAATGATTTTTTTCATATACTGATGGGGCCTTTCGGGTTTATTGTTACCGGGCTATTTCACAGCATTCTGCTGTATATGATGATTGTGGCTTTGGTTATTCTTATTCCGCGGCCGGGGGTTATTGCCCTGATGCTCATCGTGCGCCTCATGCTGGGAATGCTGGCGTTTGGGCAGATCTCGCCCATCATCCTCTTGTCATATGGCATTAACGGGCTATTGCTTGAGACGCTTATGTATGGCAGCGGGATGTACCGCTATTTGCAGTCAGCCAACGCAGCGGCCGGGCTAAACTGGCGGCAGATAGCCTGTCTGGCCTTAATCTGCGGGGTGTCCGACAGCCTGGCCAGCTATGTCAGCCTGCAGGGGCTGTCGGTTTTGTACCGGATGTATTATGCCGACTGGTATGTATACTTGCTGCTGCTAGTTAATGGATTTTTGTATACTGCGATTGGCGCGGTTTGCGGCGTACGGCTTGGCAGCCGTTTGTGCCGGGTAGGGGGGGATTGATGATGCGGGTATTGGTGGAATGGCAGGATGTGACCTTTACTTATAAACACGCGGATAGTCCCAGTGTCGATCAGTTCAACCTTACTATTGCTGCCGGTGATTTTGTACTGATTACCGGTTCGACAGGTTGTGGTAAAAGTACGCTGCTAAAAATGCTTAATGGCCTTATCCCGGAAGAGAGCGGCGGGGCATTAACCGGAACCGTACTTGTGGACGGGCAGGATACCCGGAACCTGACTGTTTCGCAATTGAGCCGGACGGTGGGGATGGTGTTTCAAAGCCCGGATGATCAAATTTTTTCGACAACGGTGTATGATGAAACTGCTTTCATTTTGGAGAATATGGGAATGCCGGCAGCCGATATTAACCTGCGGGTTGATGAGGCGTTAGCTTTGGTTGGTATGCTCAATAAGCGGGAAGCAAGTGTGCATGCTTTATCAGGCGGGCAAAAACAGCGGTTGGCTGTAGCCTCGGTATTGGCTGCCAGGCCGCGCATTCTGGCCCTGGATGAACCCATCAGCCAGCTTGATCCGCAAGGGGCAACCGAACTGCTAGCCGTGCTGGAGAAAGTCAACCGCGAATTCGGCATAACCATTATCCTAGTAGAGCACCGCCTGCATGAGGTTATGCCGCTGTGTAACCGTGTTGTGGTTATGGATGGCGGGCATTTGCTGTGGGAGGGAACAAGGGAGGCGGCGTTCGGCTGTCCGGAATTGTTCGCCGATCATGGCCTTAGGGTACCACAACCTGTTGATATTTGCCGGCGGTTGGGGATTGTGGCCTCCTCTGCCGGGATTGAAGAGGCTGTATGCGCTATTAGACAGCGTTATCACGTACAGTCAGTTGCAGAAACAGCCTGTTCACTGGTTGTGGCGGGACAGGGAGCAAAACCGGCAATTGAGGTGCAGAAGCTATCTTTCTGGTATGAGCGGAGCGGCAAGCCGGTCTTGGACAATATTGATTTATTTATTCCCCGGGGGCAATTTGTGGCCCTGATGGGCAACAACGGGGCCGGGAAATCAACGTTGTTGCAGCAGGTAGGCGGGCTGCTTACCCCGCAGCAGGGCCAGGTGCGGGTGCTGGGCCAGCCGTTGGCGGCTGTACGACGCCAGGTCGGCATGGTATTGCAAAATCCTGATCTGATGTTATTTAACAGTACGGTGGCCGAAGAGGTGGCTTTTGCTGCCTGCCAGCAGCACCGGCACAGCGGCTTGACACCATATTGCCGGGAGCTTTTGTTGAAGATGGGGTTAACTGGCCGTGAAGAAGAGTTCCCGCTGGCCCTCAGCCGCGGGCAGCGGCTGCGGCTGGCCCTGGCAGCCGTGTTGTCCTGCCGGCCGGCGGTATTACTGCTTGATGAGCCGACGACCGGACAGGATATTGGTCATATTGAGGATATTATTATCTTGTTGAAAGACTATGTGGCTCAGGGGGGAACTGTGGTATTTTGTACCCATGACACCGAGGTGGCCGCCTGCCATGCCGACCGGGTTATTGTTCTGTGTCAGGGCCGCCTGAGTGCGGACGGGCCACCGGCTGTCATCTTCAGCCAGGAAGATATGTTGCGTCAGGCCGGTCTGAAGCCGCCGGCTGCTTTACTGGTGGCGCAGAGCCTGTACGGCGGTGTGGCAATGGGGGTAGAGGAGGTGGTGCAGTATGTCCGGCAGGGATGTCTGGGAAGCAACGCCGGGTGATACCCCGGTACATAAACTTGATGTACGTACTAAAGTGGTGCTGTTAGCCGGGTTTGCGGCTGCGGCTATCCTGATTGATAGTCCGCGCACGCTATATCTGTTGTTTTGCCTGACTTTAGCGATGCATATCCTGGCCCGGTCATCAGCCGCGCGGTGGCGAATCCTGATTATCTTTGTCCTGTTGGGATTATGGGGGTCAATGGTCAGTCAGGCATTGTTTTATACCCGGGAGCCAAGAACCATTGTGGCTTGCCTTGTGCCGCCAGCCCTACCGGTCTTCGGGACCTTGACAGGCGGGGTATTTGTCTATCAGGAGGGGCTGGAGTATGGTGCTGTTCAGGCCCTGCGCTCAGGGATTATGCTGTCACTGGGATTGCTGTTAAGCTGGACGTCAGACCCCCGTCAATTACTTAAAAGCTTTGTTTCCTGGAAAATGCCGTATGAGCTGGCGTTTATGCTAATCAGCGGGCTGCGGTTTTTACCGGTTATTTTTCAGGAAACCGCCATTGTGCTGACTGCACAGCGGCTGCGGGGTTTTGAACCCTTGAAGTCTTTAGCGCCCCGCCGGCTGATTCAAACTGCTTTTCAGACCCTCTTTCCTATTCTGGCACGGACGCTCAGGCGGGCAGCAACCCTGGCCGCATCGGTCGAGAGCCGGGGGTTCGGGCGGGAAGCGCGTATGACTGAAATAAAGCAATGGCCGGCAGGGGAATGGCGGGTATGTCTGGGTATTTTTGCGGGTATTACCCTCCTGATAGGGCTTAAATTTCTGGATGCGCTGCAGTTTAACGGAATCATCTATATTCCGGCTTGGCGTGACTTGTATGATGTAATGAAAGTGTGGATGTGAGTGCTGATGAAAAAGCTGCAGACAGCCGGATTTGTTGTAATTTTTGTCGTAACCTTATGTTTTTTAGCAAGTCATATTTTTGACAGCACCGCTTCAAGTCTTGTTTTGTCAGCCCGGCCGGCAGGTACGCAAACCGGGGCTTTTGAGCAAGTGGCCGATATTTCACTTGGTAAGGTGGAAGTGCATAATTTTCAGCGGATGGGCTTTACCAAGGGCTTTATCAAGTTTTCACCAGATAGCCGGTATTTGGCCATTGGTTCTGAGAACGGGGAGTTGATGCTGCTTAATCTCAAGGGGCAGGTAATATGGCGTAAAAACATGGGGACCGGAAAGCTAGCGGCGTTGGAGTTTTCGCCAGACAGCCGGTATCTGTATATTGGTGAAGCCAGTCAACAGGGATATCTGCTGTGTATAAACAGTGCTGATGGCCGGGAAATCTGGCGGCAGGCCAGCGTCAGTGAACTGGGGGTCAATATTCAGGATAAAACCTACCCGGGGATAATAGCCATCAGGAGTGATGCCAACGGCATGGTGTACGCCGTTGGGCAGCGTTATATCCGCTATGCTGACGGACGGAACGAATACAGGGGGCGCATCTATAAATATAATGAAGACGGGGTGCGGCAGGCTATTTTTCCCGCTGACCATAATCTGGATGCCTGGGTCAGCTGGGTGGGTGTCGATGCCGGCGGCAGCCGGGTAGCGTTTGGTACGGCGAACTGGGATGAGGGTTCAACTAATCGCTATACTGATAGTATGTACTGCGTGGACGGGGCATTGCAGCAGCTCCTGTGGAGTGTAAATATTCCCCCGGCTCCACCTTATCAGAACACTACGATGCGCAGTAGCCCGGAGTTGACACCCAGCGGCAGGTATGTCGCCGGCGTGGCTAGCGATGGCCGGGGGTTTTTGTTTGACGGTCAGGGCCATGAGCTGTGGCTGCGAACGATCAGCCAGCCTCAGAAAGTGGGCGGCGTGCACATTAATGCTGTTGGTAATTATGTGCATGTCACAGAAGATTACGCAGTATTTACAACAGGCAATACCTATAACCGGGCTAATTGGCAACTGCCAACACCGGTAGAACACCCTGGCTCTAACAGTGTATTTGTTTTCGATCTGTCAGGAAAGCTGGTCAGTCGCTATAAACTGGGGGGCATGGTCGAGCAAATCAGTGGTACAGGGCAGGCAATGGCTATCGCTATCGGCCGCAATGTCCGGACGAAGGATATTGGGGTGCATGGTCTGTATATTCTGTCCCTGCCTGATGCCCGGCTGCTTGATTATGTGAATACCATCGGACCTTGCGTGGGGGCGGCCATCAGTCCGGACGGCCGTTATGCCGCAGGGGTGGAAGCGCCGCTGCAGTTGGATGACGGCCGGGTGGTAGGCACATACCGGTTATTGTTGCTAAAAAAGAATTAGTTTACGCCCGGTCGCTGCCTGGCACGATCGGGCATTAACAAGGAGGGATTGCGATATGACGATCGCCTTGGTCGATGTAAGGAAAACATATAACATTAGTGGTAGTGAGGTATTTGCCCTGGATGGGGTTAATCTGACCATACCAACCGGGGAATTTACCGCCATTATGGGGCCGGCGGGTTCCGGTAAGTCAACACTTATGAAAATCCTGGGCTGTCTGGACCGCCCGACAGTTGGTTCATATACCCTTGA
The DNA here is from genome assembly GCF_035561255.1 of Sporomusa sp. Classification (GTDB taxonomy): domain Bacteria; phylum Bacillota; class Negativicutes; order Sporomusales; family Sporomusaceae; genus Sporomusa. Next base: position 16,597 of record NZ_DATMXX010000036.1, read on the forward strand.
CGGCCAAGAGGTCACTCATCTGACAGATGCTGCATTAGCTGCCACCCGGAAGAAGAAAATCGGTTTTGTGGATCAAAACTTTAGTCTACTGCCCCGCATGTCGGCTTTGCAGAATACTACGATACCGCTAATCTATGCCGGAATTGGGAAAGAAGAACGCTACGAGCGGGCAGAGCAGGCGCTGCTGACTGTAGGGCTGGACAAGTGTTTGCGACAACGGCCCAATGAAATGTCTGACTGTCAGCGGCAGCGTGTGGCCATTGCCCAGGCACTTGTCAACAATCCGGACATCATCCTGGCTGATGAACCGACTGGGAATCTAGATACTAAAGCAGGTGACGAAATTATGGACGTTTTTAGCAGCCTTAGCCAGCAGGGCCATACTGTAGTCATTGTCACTCATGCACCTGATATTGCCCGGCGCATGTGCCGGGTTGTTCATGTGCGCAATGGCCGTATTGTCAGGGATGACAAGATATAAAGACATCGTTCTAACCATTCCCGGAACACCAGTCCGCCGGGAATGGTTAGAGTCATGCGTTATCTACAGAACAATACTCTGAGCCGGTGCTCCTTATAGAGTGATTAAAAAGATTTAAG
>NZ_DATMXX010000037.1:0-8979 GCF_035561255.1 Sporomusa sp.
ATATTATGCAATAAAGCACAAAAAAAACTCCCGAAATATTTCCGGGAGTTTCCAAACTACAGTTGTTCTCTTGCAGTGCCTACCAGTTTACCAAATGCAGTCATATCGTTAACTGCCAGATCTGCCAACATTTTGCGGTTAACTTCTACACCAGCTTTTTTGAGCCCATTGATAAGCTGGCTGTAAGAAATACCATTGATGCGGGCGGCAGCATTAATCCGGGTAATCCACAGTTTACGGAAGTCACCTTTTTTAGCACGGCGATCCCGACGCGCATAGTACAGTGCTTTCATGACCGTTTCATTTGCTTTTTTGAACAACTTGCTCTTGGAACCGCGATAACCCTTAGCTAATTTGAGAATTTTTTTATGACGTCTATGTGCAGTAACGCCTTTTTTAACTCTTGGCATGACACATACCTCCTGATGTACTTATAAATTGTTATACGATTAGGCGTAAGGAAGCATTTTCACTACGCGATCATGGTCAGATTTACTAACCATCGCAGCCTTACGCAGATTGCGCTTACGGGACGGAGATTTCTTTTCAAGAATGTGGCTTTTAAAAGCTTTGGCGCGTTTAAATTCACCGCTCCCAGTTATCTTGAAGCGTTTAGCAGCGCTTCTGCGGGTTTTCATTTTCGGCATAGTTGGATATCCCCTTTCTATTATGTGCTGGCTTGCATATTGTTGTTGGGTTTAGGAGCAACAATCATAATCATATTTTTACCTTCGAGCTTGGCTTCGCGTTCGATATTAGCCATTTCCTTAAGTAGACTAGCCATTCGTACCAGCACTTGCTTGCCAAGTTCAGGATGGGAAAGTTCCCGGCCTCTGAACATGATCGTTACTTTGACTTTGTCGCCATCTTCCAAAAAGCGTTGGGCATTCTTTAGTTTAACGTTAAAATCATGATCCTCAATGTTGGGACGGAGTTTAACCTCTTTAAGTGCAACTACCTTTTGCTTTTTTTTGACTTCTTTGTCGCGTTTTTGCTGTTCATACCGGAACTTGCCAAAATCCATAATCCGGCATACCGGCGGCTTAGCCGTTGGTGCCACTTCCACCAAGTCAAGATTTTGTTCTCCTGCTAAACGCAACGCGTCTCTTAGCGACATAATCCCCAGCTGCTCATTAGTACTGCTGACTAACCGAACATCCCTAGCCCGAATCTCTTCATTCATTTTTAAAGTCTCTTTGCTAATTGCCGCTCACCTCCTGATATACTTTTAAAAAAACAAAAAGCGGATGGCATATACCACCCGCGCAACAGCATAATCAAACTAACGATTTGCTTGATGTAACCCTACTAACTACCCTTTTGGCGTTGTAAGGTGAGAAGCGGATGGCTTCTGCTTTAAAAACGATTTGATTTACTCAATAATATTAACACCAAGTGTTCCGTGAAGTCAAGCTGTTTTTTGACTTTTTTAGCTTTTACTAGTAATTTCGCCAATTACGGTAGTAATAAAGTTATCAATAGGCATCGCACCAATATCACCCTGGCCGCGCTTACGAACAGCTACACTGCGTGTTTCGGCCTCTTTATCACCAACAACCAGCATATATGGTACTTTTTCCAGTTGGGCTTCACGAATCTTGTACCCGATCTTTTCATTGCGGTCATCAACTTCTGCCCGGATGTCCTGATCACGCATCTCTTGGGCTATCGTCCTGGCAAACTCGGCATGACGTTCACTAATTGGCAAAATCTTGACTTGTACAGGGGCCAGCCAAATGGGGAAGGCACCGGCAAAATGTTCGATTAAGATCCCAATAAACCGCTCGATACTACCGTAAGCTACCCGGTGAATCATCACCGGCCGGTGCTTCTGACCATCTTCACCAACATATGTCAAATCAAATTTTTCCGGCATTAACATATCCAGCTGGATAGTACCACACTGCCAAGTACGGCCAATTGAATCTTTAAGGTGAAAGTCAATTTTGGGACCGTAAAAAGCACCGTCGCCCGGATTAATCTTAAAGGGCATATTAAGCTCTTCCAATGCTTCTTTAAGTGCAGTAGTAGCAGTGTCCCATACCTCATCAGATCCCATGGCTTTTTCCGGCTTAGTACTAAGCTCAGCATGATATGAGAGTCCAAACACACTGTAAACAGTATTAAAGAGTTCAATAACCTTCTTAATCTCAGCCTTAATCTGCGTTGGCAGCATAAAGATGTGAGAATCATCTTGAGTAAAGCTGCGTACCCGCATAAGCCCATGCAGTGCTCCTGATATCTCATGCCGGTGTACAAGCCCCAGTTCACAGGTACGAAGCGGAAAATCACGATAACTATGGTGTTGTGTACGATATACCAGAATACCACCTGGACAATTCATCGGCTTTACGGCATACCCTTCATCATCAATTTTAGTAAAATACATATTCTGGCGATAGTGATCCCAGTGGCCTGACTGCTGCCATAGTTTTTGATGAAGAATAATCGGGGTTTTAATTTCCTGGTAACCATATTTTACATGCAGCTTACGCCAAAAAGCCTCAAGTTCATTTCTAATAATCATGCCTTTGGGATGAAAGAACGGGAACCCTGGGCCTTCTTCCTGAATACTGAATAAATCAAGCTCACGGCCCAGCTTGCGATGGTCACGCTTGGCAGCCTCCTCCATCATCGTTATATAAGCATCCAAATCGGCCTTCTTCTCAAATGAGGTTCCATAGATACGCTGAAGCATCTTCCTTTTCTCGTCTCCGCGCCAGTAAGCGCCGGCAATACTTTGGAGCTTGATCGCTTTAACACGCCCGGTAGACTGAACATGAGGGCCTGCACATAAGTCAACAAATTCACCCTGCTTATAGAGCGATATCTGTACATCAGCCGGCAAATCACGGATGAGTTCCTGTTTATATAGCTCGCCCTGATCGCCAAACAGAGTTATCGCTTCCTCACGGCTCACTGTCCTACGCTCAAGTGGCAGGTTCTCTTTAACGATTTTTTCCATTTCAGACTGAATTTTCCCCAAATCTTCAGGAGTAAAAATATGGGTAGTATCAAAATCGTAATAAAACCCATTGGCAATCGCCGGGCCAATCCCAATCTTGACATCACCGTATAAACGTTTAACAGCTTGTGCTAAGATATGTGATGAGGTATGGCGTAAAGCATCTTTGCCCTCAGTGTCTTCAAAGGTCAAAAATTCTACGGCAGCATCCTTGTCTAGTCTAGTGGTCAAATCTGTGACTTTGCCATCTACCTTTGCAACCAGCGCTGCTTTAGCTAGGTTGCGGCTAATTGATTCAGCAGCTTCAGCCAGTGTTACCCCTTGTTCAACTTCGCGCACAGCTCCGTCTTTTAGTGTCATCTTAATTTTACCCATCTTCGGCAACCTCCTAAATTAAATAAAAAAAACTCTCATTCCCTATAGGGACGAGAGTTTTTATACCCGTGGTTCCACCCTGCTTGGCGAAAATCGCCAGCTCAGAACTTTGATAACGGGGAAATAGCCCCGGCTCAACTTAGTCTTACTAGTTCAGTTGAGCAGTTTCGAGGTGGTAATAAACGCTTGGTTTGCGTAAAGATGTTTACAGCCTATGACATCTTTTCTCTGTGACGCCTTTCAAGACCTTATCTTGTCCCCGGCATTACTATTAGCATTAGTTTTTAATTATTAAAATTATATACAAATTCAACAACCTTGTCAAGACTACAATTCAGTATGATTCGAATTCCCTGCAAAATCGGTAATGCACATCTCACAACCATCACATAATACTACCCGGCCGTCAAAAACACTTCTGATTGTCTCCAATGCTTCTTCATCCCTGGTTCGATTAGTACTATGAACCATGATATTATGGGGCGCAATTGTGATGAGTGCACTTATTAACAGATCCTCAAAATTAAGACCCTTATCATCGCTTACATTACAGCTTTGTAGCACGGCATTATCCAGATGCTGATTTTTTATTATTTTACGGTGTGAATCATAAATTTTAAACACACCGGCACCACTGATAACAACATGAGCTTCCTCAACCCGTGGCTCCTGAACATCAACAAAATAGCGCAAAACCCGAATAAACTCCTTATATTCAAGGTCCATCATAAAATCATCCACAACTTTATCAATAACTTCAGCTAACTGTAGCCGATAATCTTTCAGCCGGAAATTTAAAAAACCATCAAGTACCAGCTCGTGATGATTATCAAGATAATCCAAGATACGCGCCATGATCAGGTCATAGCGAGCATCCGGACTGGACCTGAGCGCTCTCACTGCATTGGACTCGACTATAGCACGCTCATCTTGATTAAAGTAACAATAGTTGCTGGTAACGATTTTATTGATAAGCTTGTTTTCCTCAGTATTAATGATCCAGTTGGCAAGTATCTGAGAGACACTACTTCTTAACACATTCTTGATCCGCTCGTAATTACGAAAGGAAAGCTCGCCGTCACTGATATTTAAACCAAGAAACTTATATCCGCCTCGATCAAGTTCTTCTATAACTACGCGGAAGCCTTCTTGGGTCAGCGTTTTACAGTCGCATTCCAGTTTTTCCCTGATTTCCCCAGTTGTTCCGTTCAGGCCAATCGAAAGTAACTTCACCACCCTCACTCCCTTCTCATATAGTATATGTTCCACAGCGTATTTGCATACAATGAAGGAAGTGAAGTGTTTTAATTAGTTTAGTTTACCCTGCCGGTTTGCCTGTTAATCGCCTCAACCCATTGATTCCGGCCTTTTATAATAATTTTAATTACTTTATCTTGAATAGTAATTACCTTAAGTACATTCGGAATAACAAAAAAAGTCTTTTCTGTTTCTAGTGCTTTTATATGTGTCAACAGCACTTCGTCCATATACTTGCTGCCAATACTAAGTGAATAGCCAACAAACACCAGACGGTGATCTGTTAAATAGAGAGCTCCGTTTAAAACATCTCCATCACAGCTGTAACTGGCCAGACACTTTTTTATGATGGTCTCATCTGGTTCTAACGGAAAACTGTACATCGTAAAAACCCCTTAAGCCTGCCTCGCATCTTCAGGCACAATCAAAAATTCAATCTCCGGGTTGCGCTCCATGACCCATCTAAGCTGCCATTCATTACTAATTAAAGCGACCGGCCTATCCTTTATATCCTGTACCAAAAGACCGGCATCCATATTTTTCATAGACTTTATGTCAATATTTTCGCCGCTGAGCCATCTGGCAACAGAGTACTGCAATCGATTCATTAAAATATCAACACCATATTCATGTTTCAGTCGGTATTCGAGTACTTCAAACTGCAGTGAGCCGACAACCCCAATTACAAAAGATTCTACTCCATAATCAGGTTGACGAAATACCTGGACAGCCCCCTCCTGGGTCAATTGAGTCATCCCTTTAACAAACTGTTTACGTTTCATCGTGTCTTTAGCCTGAACACGGGCAAATTGTTCCGGCGGGAACACCGGAAAGTCCTGGAAGGTAAAATTAAACCCCTCCTGACATAGTGTATCGCCAATGCCAAAAATACCCGGATCAAATAAACCGATAATATCACCTGGATAAGCTTCGTCGATAATTGTCCGTTCCTGAGCTAAGAACTGCTGCGGCTGAGCTAACTTTACAGGCTTACCAGACTGCGTGTGGTAAACTGTCATACCCCGTTCAAACTTGCCTGAGCATATTCGCATAAATGCCAGGCGGTCACGATGGGCCGGATTCATATTTGCCTGGATCTTAAACACAAAGGCTGAGAACTTATCATCAGTAGGACAAATCAATCCTTCTGACGATACTCTTGGCATGGGTGGCGGTGCCAGCTCTAAGAAGTCTTCCAAAAACAGTTGCACACCGAAATTAGTCATTGCGCTGCCAAAAAACATGGGGGTTAGTTCCCCTCTGGCTACTTTATCTGAATCAAACGCTTCACCAGCCATATCTAACAGCGCAATATCATCACATAGCGCCTGATGAATATCGGCACCAAGGATTTCTTTAAAGGCCGGATCATCCACATTGCCTTGCTTTGATGGCAATGCCCATTGGCCATGTACACCGCTACGCTCAAACAACTCAATTTTCGCTTGTTTTCGCACATAGATACCAGTATATTTACCGTCAATTCCAATTGGCCAGTTCATCGGATAAGCACGGATACCCAAAACATTCTCTATCTCTTCCATAAGCTCAAAAGGATTACGACCATAGCGGTCAAGCTTATTCACAAATGTGAATACTGGTATCCCCCGCTGTTTACAAACCTGAAACAGTTTTTTCGTCTGATCTTCGACGCCTTTGGCTACGTCAATAAGCATTACTGCACTATCGGCTGCCATTAACGTCCTATATGTATCTTCACTGAAATCCTGGTGACCTGGAGTATCCAATATATTGACCCGGTAGCCGTCATAATCAAATTGCAGCACACTGGAGGTTACTGAAATACCACGTTGTTTCTCAATCTCCATCCAGTCAGAAACTGCATGCTTTTGCGCTTTTCTGGCCTTGACCGAACCAGCCAGGCGAATGGCTCCGCCGTAAAGTAATAATTTTTCTGTTAACGTTGTTTTGCCGGCATCAGGGTGAGATATAATCGCAAAGGTGCGCCGTTTATTAGTTTCGGGAGCAAGGTTTGACATTTATTGCCTCCTAAAATGATTTAATATTATTTTTTTGCGGCATAACAGTCCTATTACCGGGCATAATCATACCGAGACTATTAATGGAGGGACACTTATGAGTATACATATGAGTCAACTGCCAGTCAAAAAAGTTTTTATTGATGCCGGTACACTTTCAGGCGACGGCATATATGAGTTTACTGTCGATTGCGGTGCTGTGTATTTTGGTGCAGTTTATGATAATGATGGCAACCTGAGATCAATTGATCAGTATTTTTATACTGATCGTTTTTCCCGTGACGATATCGAAAGTGCTATAAATGACGATCAATTGCTCACTGTCGATAATCGAGATTTTCCAACAAAAGCCTACCTGCTAAGTAAAAATGTATCAGGCCAGGATTGGCTGAGATTCCATGCCATTGTGCCCTGTGCAGTAAACCCTGATTATTTTTACAACAAATTTATCGGCGAGTAAATCCCTTATATAACGTAAACAGTACAATAATTTAATATACACCATTAATTAACAGTAGTCAATGTTACCTTATAATCCACTTAGATTCTCTGGTTTGAAAATACGTTGACATAATTATGTATAGTACTATATAATACATTTTGTGGTAAAATGCAAATATCGCGGGATGGAGCAGTTGGTAGCTCGTCGGGCTCATAACCCGAAGGCCGCAGGTTCAAGTCCTGCTCCCGCAACCATGCTGGTGTAGCTCAGTCGGTAGAGCGTATCCTTGGTAAGGATAAGGCCACCGGTTCAATCCCGGTCACTAGCTCCATATTGTTGGCGGCGTAGCTCAGCTGGCTAGAGCATTCGGTTCATACCCGAAGGGTCCGGGGTTCAAATCCCTGCGCCGCTACCAACTGCTTTTTAAACCTTGCCGGTTATGGCAAGGTTTTTTTATGCATGGTGATTATATTTTATATAAACAAAAAGGCTCACAGATAAAAATCTGTAAGCCTGTTATGTACTGGTGGGACTAACTGGACTCGAACCAGTGACCCCTACGATGTCAACGTAGTACTCTAACCAACTGAGCTATAGTCCCTTAACACACAATAAATTATATTACGGTTAACCAAAATAGTCAAGCAATAATTTATAAGTTCAGCTAAGTCTCAGAGCCAGTTAAATGCTCTGAGACTTAGCTGAGCTAATCCAGGAGCTTAACGCCACTTATTCCGCTGCAATAAGCAGGGGTATCAGTGGCGGTTAGCTTTCGGATAATTAGTATAGAATATTGTTAGCAATGACCAGACGCTGAATTTGATTAGTACCTTCATAGATCTGCATGATTTTAGCATCTCTCATGTATTTCTCTGCCGGGTATTCTTTCGAATAGCCATAACCACCCAGTACTTGTACCGCATCGATAGTAACCTTCATCGCAGTATCAGCGGCAAAACATTTAGCAATGGCCGACTCTTTAGCGTAAGGAACACCCTGGTCTTTCATCCAGCAGGCTTTAAACACCAACAACCGGGCCGCTTCAATCTGCATAGCCATATCAGCCAACATAGCCTGCACCAATTGGAATGAAGCAATTGGCTTATCAAACTGCACGCGCTCTTTAGAATACTTAACCGCAAGTTCAAATGCAGCTTGGGACAATCCTACCGACACTGCTCCCACAAAAGGCCTGGCAGCATCAAGTGTCTTCATGGCGATTTTAAACCCTTCACCATCGCGACCAATCCTGTTGGTTGCTGGAATACGAACATTTTCCAAAACTAATTCACAGGTGTTAGATGCCCGGATACCCATTTTTTCTTCTTCTTTACCAACAGAAAAACCAGGTGTGCCGCGTTCAACAATAAAGGCCGTCAAACCGCGGATACCAGCAGTTTTGCGAGTGTTAGCAAATATAATATAAATATCGGCAATACCGCCGTTGGTTATAAAGCACTTAGTTCCATTAATAACATAATAATCGCCATCTTTGACAGCAGTAGTGGCTACTGCTCCAGCATCTGAGCCGGCACCAGGTTCAGTCAGAGCAAAAGCTGCCAACTTCCCATTATTAATCACATCAAACATTTTTCTTTTTTGAGCGTCAGTACCTAGTAAAACCACCGGATAGGAAGCCAATGCATTAGCAGCTGTTGTTGTCGCTACACCTGCACAGCCTTTGCCTAATTCTTCATATATAAGAGCAATTGAAACCGCATCAAGACCAGGCCCGTCATATTCTTCGGGAACAGTTAAATTAAGCAAGCCCGCTTCGTCAAGCTTCTTCCACAGATCTGGTGGGACTACACCCTCTTTATCCATTTCTAAAGCGTGAGGCGTAATTTCTTTAGCAACAAAATCTTTTACCATTTTCTGTAGATCCAGTTGATCGGGAGTAAAGTTAAAATCCATGCTGTGCCTCCTTTGTTTGTTAATAT
>NZ_DATMXX010000038.1:0-7050 GCF_035561255.1 Sporomusa sp.
ATATTTACAGTACAATTTAGATTTCGCAGTATTGAACAACTTCTGCAAAAAAAGATCCTCTTTGGTTAAAACTAAGTTACGGAAAATAATAACTTATGGCTAACCCTTACCTCGTCCAATAGCCCAGCAGAGGAGGATGCCCACAATTGCACTCCCACTGTCAATCATCACGTCTCGCAGTTCACCGCTGCGTCCCGGCACATAAACCTGATGAAGCTCGTCCAAAGCGGCAAAAGCTGCGCAAAAAAGAATAACACCTGCCAGCCACCCTTGTTTCTTTATGCCGGTATTTAAGCGGAAGGTCTGATAAGCCAGGACGCCCAGGACAAAATAGTTAGCTCCATGTGCCGCTTTTCTCACCATACTATGTAAGTACTGTATCAACATTTGCTGTTCTTTGACGCTCTGGGCCACAGGCAGCAGGGCTGTCACCATATTGACCAAAGCCTGAACCACCATTCCGCTCATATCCTTAGACTGAGCAGCCGGCTGTGCGGAAAACCAAATAATCAGCAACATCCAGCCACACAAAAACAGCAGTGAAAAAATTCGCATCTCCTTATAACTGCCCCCGCCCTGCCACATTTAATTAATATGCCATTAGTGCTTCCGCTAACTATCGAATATTTCACTCCTAATGACGACTAACTGCTAAGAGTCCGCCTTTAATATACCCACCGCACACTTACGCCGGCAAAGTGATTCGTTTCATCGTGTCCGCTGGCGAAGTTAGCATTATTTATCCGCGCAATCCCAAGCTGACTATCTAGGAAGACCCTGTCCTGCAATTTTGTCTCACATTGTAGCCACAAAGATTTTATCGTTTGCTGAACAGCCGCATCTCTGTCCTGCTTAACCTGATTGGCATTAAATGAAATTCTACTATCCTTGTCCAAATAGCGGCCAAACTGCACGTAATACTGACCCGCATTACTACCAATAGGATCGCCAATAATGTCTCCTTTATAAACATAGCCGTTAGTATATAGCTGATGTCTGTACCACGAATTACTGGTATTAGCATATTCCACTTTCATGTCCCAGTCCCCATCCCGGCTGAGCCGCGGAATATAAACACCCACTCGTTCAGCGATTTTGGACGGCATGTAATTGGCCTGATCCTCGCCATACAGTTCACCATAAAATTGCAGGCCATTCCACTTCGGCACCCGCACTTTAAAATCAAGTCCGGCAATATTGTTCCATTTATCACCTGCAGCATCATCATTCCGTCCCAACAGCCAATCAGCGTAATCGCCACCGCTCAAACCTTTTCCCTTACCGCCCAGCATAGAAGTGAACGATAAGCCAAATGTAAAATTCTGCTGCGGTGTAAAGGTTCCCCGCATCGCCACAAACGAAGGTCCATCGACCTCATTAGCGTTAGTGCTGGTACGGTTGCTCTCCAGTTCGCTATAAAGGGCAGTAAAATTCATGTCGCCAAGAAAACGAAAAAAACCATTGCTGGTATATGGCTCCAGGTTGGAAAATTTAATTGAGGTTAACGGAGTCATATTATTGCCCAGAATCAACGAACCAGTAGCACCATGGCCCCAGAATACCGGATCTTTGCCCAACTGGACAGCGGTGCCGTTTATCCGGGTTTTAACATAACCGCTGGTTAGTGCAGCGTCACCCTGTTGGTCATCATCGTAGCTGAAGCGCGGTTCCAGGGCGACAGCAACATCATTGCCCAGTTTACCGGTTAGCAAAACCGACCCAATCACATTGCCATCCCGGCCATAACGATAGCCGTTATTATTGCCGTTTAGCGGCTGATAACCAGCTCTTGGTCCACTGCTGGAATTCGTGCGGTACCGCACTGAATCGCCGTCATAGGTACCCAGCTCCAAACGAACTTCCTTTATTGCCGGCGACAAGTCGGCCGGTTCTCCGGCCAATACCTGTAGTTCTGAAGCCAATTCACGCTCCAGCTCGCTTTTCATTCCAGCCAAATACATTGGTAACGGACGCTGCTTAACCCCAGACTGGATCTCTGTCAACCATTGAGCCATCTGCATCCGGGTATAAGGCTTGGTACCGTCAGGTATTGACTTAAGATACCCTAAGCCGTCGAACTTCTCAATATAACCATATAACGGACTGGATAAAGGAACATTTGGTGAAACAAAGTCAGACGGTGACGCCTGGGCACCGGATGATAGGGTTGCAGTAATCAGACCTGCAAGCAGCAATTTTTTACATAACATCCTTTTTAACCTCCCAAAGTAATGATCATAAATCGGACAAGTGTCAACCAATTGGCAGCGCGGTCTACATAATAGTGGAAGTTAGTGGAAAACTAACATATTTATATTATACCAAATAGTACCACAAAAATAAAATGACCTACGGCTTTTTGTTGTTTTATAGTACTTCATATCATTTTTTGAAATTAACTGTTTACTCCTAGGTAGTTCCTCCTAAATAAAAAGGTCCTATGTAGGACTTATATTCGTGCCCGTTCTATAGAGGTCTAACCTTCTCTTGAATCATCCTCTCTTTTATCATGCTTATCATTCCACAGCAGTCAGTAAGAACTAGGACATAGATCCTGTCCCCCTTTCCCACCCCTAATAGAATATTTTTGGCAGCATCAATTACGTGCAACAATAAAAAAAGGGCTACCCACCAGGCAACCCTCAAATGAGAAATAGTTTTAAATTATATTACTTACTAGATATTAAACCCAGCTCCCTCGGTGCACGTCCGGGCCAGTTTCTTATATAACCGGAGCAACGGCGAGCTTTCTTTCACAGGGAATACCTTGGTCTTCTTCCGTTCCGCCAAAACTGCCTCCACCACGGCAGGTGCGGCCGCCCTGCCATTTATGCCGACAATATCAAGGGTCCGGGCGGCAACATCCATTTTGATGATATCGCCATCCTCAAGGTAGGCAATCGGACCGCCTTCAACACCTTCCGGGGCAATGTGCCCGACCGCCGGTCCCCGGGTTGCCCCGGAAAAACGTCCGTCAGTAAACAAAGCCACACTACCGGAAAGCTCCGGCATATTCCAGAGGGCTTCTGTCGTTCGCAGCATCTCCGGCATGCCAGAGCCTTTTGGCCCTTCAAACCGGATAAAGATCGCTGTTTCGGGACCAATTTTGCCATCGAGCAAGTCGGCCACAGCCGCTTCCTCAGAATCAAACACCCGTGCTGTTCCGACAAAGTGGTGGATTGACTCATCGACACCAGACAGCTTAATGACCGCGCCCTCAGGGGCAAGATTCCCTTTAAGGATTTTAATATTGCCCTGGGGTTTCACCGGGGCAGTGCGGGTTTTTACAATATCCCCGGCTTGCAGCTTATAGTTTTTCAGGTAGCTGTTAACCTCATCGAACCAGCCTGCTGCCTCCAGTTGGGCGAGGTTTTCCCCCACAGTGTTGCCGGTTACGGTCATAGCGTCAAGGTGCAGCAGGTCTTTCAGCTCGCGCATAATGGCAGGTACCCCGCCGGCATACCAGAAGAGGTCTGTTGGCCACTGCCCGCCTGTTTTCAGGCTGACAAGCACCGGCACTTCCCGGTTGATGGCATCAAATTCCTGTTGGTCAATGGCAATGCCCACTTCGCGGGCAATTGCCGGCAGATGCAGCAGGGCATTGGTGGACCCGCCCACAGCCGCATGCACCATCAGGGCATTGGCAAAGTTTTTCTTACTGATAAAATTACGGGGAATCAGGGAATTCTTCACATTCTCGATAATCTGCCTGCCGGCGCTGCGGGCAAACCGGGTCAGGTGGGTGGTATATGCCGCTGCCAGGGCATTACCCGGCAGCGCCAGCCCCAGGGCCTCGGACAGGCACTGCATTGTACTGGCCGTACCGATAAACTGACACGCCCCTGCGCTGGGACAACAATTTCTCGAATAATACCGCAGCTCCTGCTCACTAAGTTGGCCTTGGGCATACTTGTCGCCTGCGCCATACAGAATCTCTGAGGACATGTAGTCCGGTCCGCTGAGCATTGAGCCGCCGCAAACATGTACAGCCGGCATACCCAGCCGGAGCATGGTCATCAATTGGGCCGGTACCGACTTATCGCAGGATGACATAAAGATACTGCCGTCATAAGGCGATGCCAGGGCATGGATCTCGAACATCAGGGACATGATCTCACGGCTTGCCAGTGAATAGTTCATTCCGTCATGGGCCATGGCAATACCGTCACAGATATCAGTCACGGCATAGATGGCCGGTTTACCCTGTGCCTGGTAAACACCAATCTTTGCCTCCTCAGCCAGGGCGCCCAAGTGGCTGCTGCCGGGGTGACTGTCGCCATGGACGGTATCAATCAGGATCTGCAGCTTGTCCAGATCGGCATCATCCCACTGCATGCCGGCCCGCAGGCCGTCTCCCTGATAATTAACTGTCCGCAGATGCTGACTGCGGCTGCATGCACAACTCATTTTTCCTCAACCTCCAAGTTATCTTTTTAGTTCAGCACCCTCACCACGGCAATACCAATTCTCGGTCAGTGTTAAAAACGCCGCTTACGGTAAGAGGGTCCCCATAGCCGGCAGGTATTTCACAGAGCAAGGCCGGCGAAATATACAGCCCGCTCAGCGATAAGGTATTTTTCACAAAGACCATTCTGGCAGTATCCCATTCAACGGCGCGGCCACAGGTTTTTAAAGCCACCTGAATGGCTTCATAATCAGTCGGCATAACCACAGGCACAAAGCACCGCTCTAAAAAGCCTGAGGTAATTGTATTAATATAGGTTTTATTGAAATCAACCTTGTCATACAGACGCTGGGTGATGACATCGGGAATGCCCAGGCCTACGGCATTGCCGCCCGATTCCCGGGTTAAGTCCAGGGCCACAAGCCGCTTGGGCCCGCCTGGTTCATCAATAACCTCTTCAATCCGCATCCGTTTGGTAACATTAGGATCGATACCAACACCGGAAATGTTTTTTCCCATTTCGGCAAATACCAGGACATCCAGGTTGTCAAAGGGGATATTAGGCAGCAGCTGCTTTGACAATACCAGCAGCTCTTGCTCTCTGGCAAAAAGATTGTCCGCTCCCAGTACCTCAACAACTGCGGTTTCATCAAACTTGTTTTCCACAATCGCTACCGCCGCCAGTAACGGTACGCGCTTAAGTACCACCGCCGCCACCTGCGGAATGAGCTCCCGCAACCCACGCAAGCCATGGCGGTGGATGGCCTCAGCCTGCGCCCTTTTGCCGATCCCGATTGCCAGCATTTTGACAATGCCGCTCTCATGAGGACCATGGAAATCGGTATGAGCCTTTACTCGGTTCACAGGCACAATGCCATCGACAATCATGGCGTTGCGATCGGCATACACCGGATGGCCGTCAATGTCGCCAACCTGCTCAACCTCCATGCCTGAGACAATGGGAACGCCAAGGTATTTCTCCGTAAGTCCATACTCAGCCAAAACAGCCTTTTGCCCCTCTGCCGTAGCACCGCCGTGACTACCCATCGCCGGCAAGACAACAACCGCCGCCCCTGCCGCCTGCAGCAGGCGGATAACATGCCTGATGATCTCCTTCATATTACGGATGCCCCGGCTGCCTGACAACACAGCGATCTTTTTCCCAGACAGCGTTTTCCCCACTGTCTGGCGTTTAAGGCCATCCTCAATCAGCCGGAATATCGTGGCTAAATCTAATCTGTCAGGTTTGACCTGATCCTGGATAAAATGCAATACTCGTTTCATACTTGACCGCTGTCCTCCTCCACCGCCCGAGCGGCCCAATAGGAGGCCAACACCGAACCGGTTATATTATGGCAGGCACCAAAGATGGCGGCCGGTACCGCAGCAATCGGATCAAGGTAGGTCAGAGCCAGGGCTACGGCCAGGCCGGTGTTTTCCATCCCGACCTCAAACGCGATAGCCTGAGACTTCTTCTGGCCTAAACCAAACAGTTTCTTAGCACTGAAAAAACCCAGGGCCAACCCGGCACTGTTATGCAACAACACGCCAAAAGCTGCGATTGCTGCAACACTCAGTACACGGGATGCATTCAGGGCAATCCCCGGCATGACAATCAGGATGAGCGCAACTGTCGAAATAAACGGCATATATGGCAGTATCTTTTTGACAAGCTCCGGAATGAGCATCCGCAGCGTGATACCCAGGGCAATTGGCAGCAACACAACCTTGGCAATATCCAGCAGCATTTTAACAGGATCAACTGATACGGTTTCCCCCACCAACAGGACAAACATAAACGGGGTAATAAACGGCGACAACAGTGTATTCAGACTTGAGACAGTGACCGAAAGCGCGGTATCCCCCTTGGAGATAAAGGCCATAACATTAGAAGCGACCGCACTTGGGCTGCAACCAACCAGGATGAAGCCAGCTGCCAGAACCGGACTGAGGTTAAGCAGCCTGGAAACGGCAACAGCAACAAGCGGCATAATGCAGTAGCGCAGCATAACCCCTAACAGGACATCCTTAGGCCGTGATAGTACCAGTCTGAAATCCTCGATACCCATGGACAGCCCCATGGCAAGCATGACAATGCCGATCAAATAGGTGACATATGATGCAAGTGGCGTAAACGGCGCAGGAACCAACAAACTAACAATCGCCGCTACCGTGATCCAAAATGGAAATACCCTGGTAAACCACTGGCAAAATTTTAAAACCATGCCCCTCACTCCTTCTCTAACATAAATTCTCGTCCGTAATCATTAACCAGCCAGATGTTCCGCCAATCTTTACCGCCCGCATTGAAGACCCGCACCGACTGCGCTATAATGGAGACAATCGCATGCGAAATACACCCCCTGTTTTCCGTCGATTAACCCCAGGCGGCAATTTTGTTGCTATTTGCAACAAGAGTCATAGTGACACAATTTAAAGTAGACTTCTCCCTTGTACATTGGCTTACACAGCTCAGCTTGCTCAACACACTTGTTGGACTAGCGGAATTAACACCTCCTTCTGTTTTGGAGTTTCACTGGGAACACCTGATTCTAATTCTTCAGATAACTTTTTAGAGACTAACCTTCCGCCTTGCGGAGATTAGCCAGGTTCTTCAAGTTATCGCCCCCTCACGAATTTAATTT
>NZ_DATMXX010000039.1:0-15147 GCF_035561255.1 Sporomusa sp.
TCCCAATCATAAATCAACATTAAAAATAACAGACCCAGAGCTTATAGAAGTCTTTGACAATTTCGCTTTTGATGAGGTAATCACTTATGGAAACTTAGATACAAAAACCAGGTTAATGGTTATTTTAGCATCATTGATTGCAATGCAAACCTTAAGCGAGTATAAAGTAATGCTCGGCGGTGCGCTTAATGTTGGTGTAACTCCGGTTGAAGTTAAGGAAATTGTCTATCAAGCTGTACCCTATGTCGGCATTGCAAAAGCCTTTGACTTTATTCATGCCACCAATGAAATATTGGAAGCAAGGGGAGTAAAACTACCATTAGCAGGCCAATCTACAACTTCGCCGGAAACACGATTTGAAAAGGGCTTGGAAGTACAAAAATCAATATTTGGCGAAAAGATTGACAAAATGTATACGGAATCACCGGCAAATCAAATTCATATTCAAAAATATTTATCGGCAAATTGTTTTGGTGATTACTATACCAGAAATGGGTTAGACATAAGAACAAGGGAGCTTTTGACTTTTGCTATGATTTTATCTTTGGCCGGCTGTGAGCCACAGTTAAAGGGGCATATCCAAGGCAATTTAAATGTTGGAAATGATAAAGATACTTTGCTTAGTACAGTTACACAATTATTACCGTATGTAGGCTACCCAAGAACATTAAACGCTATAAGATGTATAAATGAAGTAATACGTGAGTAGATATGATGTTAGAAAAGTTTCCGCTGGTTGAAGAAAAAAAATACCATTTTTCCTCACAGCCAATGAAACCAGGCACTGGCGAGCACTTGTCATTCGGCCTCTGATCGCTCCAGGATTTTTCAACCTTTTCATCCTAATAGCCCTGTTTGTCAAGTAACTCAAGATACCGGTTCAATATTTTGAGGACCTCGGTCGCTGCCGGATTAGGGCAAGCATGGGTTATTTTATAATATACCAAGGGTGGCGGTGGGTCGGATAATTGCTGAATAGCACATTGCCCTAGCTTCATAAATATGCTTGCTATTGTTTTAGGTGCAATGGCCCACTGCCTGGGGTCTTGCACCATCGGAAATATCATTACGGTACTATCAATTTTAATACGCAGGAGACAACCAGTCCCCCACCACCGATCATACCATATTGGGTAAGCGACACCCATCCTTTAGAATTGATACACAGTTCATATTCGCATCTCAATTCTTGCGGATGAACTATCTTTGCTTCGATATTTTCCGGTGTTAAAGGTCGAACCAGCACCATCTCATCAACATAAAAACTTTCTATTTCTACGTTAGGCACTGGCATTTTCCTTTTTACAAAAGCTGCATCTATTTCCCGATGTTCTACACAGTTGTAAAGTTCAGACGAATGCTCAGTCCGAAACTGAAGCTGTAATTCAGGTATGTGCCGGCTTAGCGCCTGAAATACTGGTGGCAAGAGATATCGTTTAATACTCATTGGAAAGAAATTAAACTTCAATTGATACGGAACCAAAGCTGCTGAGAAGTCCAGCCAAATCTGCTTTTTCACCCTTGCAGGAAGAAATATATATCAATGAAAAAGGAGATTTCCCTGACTTCGCTTCTTCCAGAAGCCGACCGGCCTGACGCAGGTTCATTGCCCGGGCAGCTTTAAATCGGAACTTATTTCCATTAATTTCCCAGATTGCAATATCCCTGTCCTCGGCAGACTTATTCTGAACTTCAGAAGATTGCTACACTCAACGCCAAAATATTATTAGGTCCCGGCGATAATGCCGTAACCACGGTATAAGAAAAAAACGCTATCCAGACGCTATAAGGCACTTGTAAACCACCTCCCTGCCGTTTATAATACCAGCACCTGATAGGCGGTAAGCGATGTCAAAGGAACAGCTGCCGCCTCTGCATAGTCCAGACTAGCCGGCATTTTTGCCGCGGCAGCTTCATGGACTACGGCATATTCGGCAAATGCGCCAATATGCTGCTCCGGCAGCCTTGTATACACAGGATCACCCACCTTAAATTTTGTCACGCTCTTTCCCACTGCTTCAACAACGCCCGACAGCTCGTTGCCCATTGTCAGCGGAAACTGATAATCGACAATTAATTTGACGCGGCCTCTTAAAATGAGCAGATCCAGTGGATTGACGCCGGCCGCCTTCACTTTAACCAAAACATCATAATCATACACTTCTGGTATAGGAATATCGTTCCATTCCAGCTCAATTTCTTTTGAGTAACCACTGATTTGTGCAGCTTTCATAATCATCCTCCATTTCATTTTAAGTGTTCATATAATTCTTTTAGATCTCTCAGAATCTTTTCTAATTCACAGATATCTTTGCTTAACCTATAAAGCAACAAATATCCTTCATATATAGCGAACGCACGCTCCGCACCGATGGCTGCTTTTTCTTGGGAGATACCTGACCTTTTGAGTACATCTTCAAATATACCAATCATGCTTTTTAAAGATGCATAATTCTTAGCGGCAATATCCGGATCCAGAAAGGCGGTTTCCATTCCCAACACAGCCATTGGGCAACCAAAATTCCCCCCCCTTTTGGTTGTCTTAAGGATATCATCCACCAGTTTTTCAATAAAATCTTCCCATGTTTTATTTCTTGCAGTCTCTGAAACTTCAGTCAGCTTCATTTGGCTATAATATTCGACTACAGATATTGCCAAATCTTTTTTACTCGAAAAATAAAAATAGAAAGACCCTTTGGACAGACCAGCGCTACTTATTATCTCATTTATTCCGGTTGCATTATAACCTTTTTCCAGAAATAAACGAGCTGCACATGCTATCAGTTGTTCTTTAGACTTTTCGCCCTTTAAACCTTTTGTATTCTGGTTCATACGATCTTCTCTACCACCTTTATTATAAATTATTCAGTGCTCACGATTGAGTCAAAAAATAAGCATTTATATCGGCAAATAAAACCGACTGGTCTACAAAATTATAGCATACCGCACGACAGTGTCAAGATATAGTGATTGGCCTCCCTGTTGAAGCAAACTGAGAATGTTTACATGACAGATTATTTCGGCGCCATCAAACAGAATCTCCTCCAGCTTTCTCGGATCGGTTTCCGCTAACCAGCATCACGGGTTTAATTGTTTGGGTCTTTACGACTTTCTCTAAATAAATCCTACATCATAAAATGTTGATGTATTTTAGAATTTGGTCACCACATTTAGTGAGCATTTAGTGTCTGATCTTGACAATTGCATGATAAAGGATTACTATTAAAATAGACCGGTTTGTATATATTCGATATTATGTAGAAAGGAAGATATATGTGCCTAGACAAATTTCACTTGATAAAGTTAGAAACGTAGGAATCATGGCTCACATTGATGCCGGAAAAACAACAACTACTGAAAGAATACTGTTTTATACAGGAAGAACCCATAAAATAGGTGAAGTTCATGAAGGTGCTGCTATAATGGACTGGATGGAGCAGGAACAAGAAAGAGGTATAACGATTACTTCTGCTGCAACGACAGCCCAATGGAAGGATCACAAAATTAACATTATTGATACTCCAGGACATGTTGACTTTACAGTTGAAGTAGAAAGATCGCTGCGTGTGCTTGACGGGGCTGTAACAGTACTCTCCGCTAAAGATGGGGTTGAGCCACAAACAGAAACTGTATGGAGACAGGCAGATAAGTATAACGTTCCCAGAATGGTTTATATCAACAAAATGGATATTATGGGTGCTGATTTCTTAAATGTTGTACAAATGATGAAAGACAGACTGCAAGCTAATGCCGTACCAATCCAATTGCCGATAGGTCGTGAAGATACTTTTACAGGTATTATAGACCTTGTAAAAATGAAAGCAGAAATATACAGAGATGATTTGGGTGAAGAAATCGAAGAAACAGATATTCCTGAAGAAATGTTAGCGTTAGCTGAAGAGTATAGAATAAAGCTTGTTGAAGCAGTCGCTGAACAAGATGAAGAGTTAACGATGAAATATCTTGAGGGTGGAGAGATCACAACCGATGCGTTGATAGCCGGTTTGAGAAGAGGAGCAATTGCAACTAAAATCATACCGGTTATCTGTGGATCTTCATACAAAAATAAAGGTGTTCAGCTTCTGCTTGATGCGGTTATCGCTTATATGCCATCACCTGAAGATATACCACCTATTAAAGGTATTTCTGTTGAAGGCGATGTGGAGATGGCAAGAAAGCCTGATGATAGTGAACCATTTTCAGCATTAGCATTTAAGATTATGGTTGACCCATTTGTTGGCAAGCTTTGTTTCTTTAGAGTGTATTCAGGAAAACTGGGTGCAGGATCTTATGTCTACAATTCAGTAAAAGGCAAAAGAGAGAGAATTGGTAGAATCGTGCAAATGCATGCTAACCATCGAGAAGAGATTAAAGAAGTTTTTACAGGAGATATCGCTGCAGCAGTTGGTCTTAAGGATACAACTACAGGAGATACTCTTTGTAATGAAGATCATTTAATCATCTTAGAATCCATGCAGTTCCCGGAAACAGTTATCAGTGTAGCGATTGAGCCAAAGACGAAGGCCGCACAGGAAAAGATGGGTATCGCATTATCCAAGCTTGCAGAAGAAGATCCAACCTTCAAGACTTATACTGATCCGGATACCGGCCAAACGATAATCGCCGGTATGGGAGAACTGCACCTGGATATCATTGTTGATAGAATGCTGCGAGAGTACAAAGTTGAAGCAAATGTAGGAAAACCTCAGGTTGCATACAAAGAGACCATTAAGAAAAAAGTTAAAGTCGAAGGTAAATTCATCAGACAGTCTGGTGGTAAGGGTCAGTTTGGTCATGTATGGCTTGAGATCGAACCAAAAGCAGCTGGAACCGGCTTCGAGTTTGTCAATAAGGTTGTTGGTGGAGCAATACCAAGAGAGTATATCCCGGCCGTTGAAAACGGCGTAACGGAAGCATTAAGCAATGGTGTGCTTGGCGGATATCCAGTAATCGATATTAAAGTAACTTTATTTGATGGATCATACCATGAGGTTGACTCATCAGAAATGGCCTTTAAGATTGCTGGTTCTATGGCCTTCAAAAATGGCTGCAAAAAAGCAGATCCTGTGCTGTTAGAGCCTATCATGAAAGTTGAAGTTACAGTTCCGGAAGACTATATGGGAGATATAATCGGCGATATGAACTCAAGAAGAGGCAAAATCGAGGGGATGGACGCAAAAGGTGCCATGCAGATAGTAAGAGGATTCGTTCCGCTTTCTGAGATGTTTGGCTATGCAACAGATCTTCGTTCCAGGACTCAAGGCAGAGCCACATATGCGATGGAAATGCATCACTTTGAAGAAGTTCCAAAGAATGTAACGGAAAAGGTTATCGGAGCAAAGAATAAATAAAAATCAATTTGGCAGCGCCCCGACCAGGTCTCCAAACCTGATCGGGGCGCTGCCGCTCCTTAAAGATGGATCATCTATAAATTGGCTACGCGGAGGCCATCTTCGTCTTCAATTCTTCCACGGCAAGGAGCAGTTGTTATACCTAAATCGCAGCGTAAGCATCTGGATGCTTCAGCTACTGCTTCGCTTTCGCTAAAACCCTGGTTGACTTCAGCATAGCCATTTCGGTCAGCAACCGGAATGCAGGTGTCCTTTACTCTAGTAGCCTTTTCAGTTCTAAGTTCTCCTGATAATTCGCGTCTGAGCGTCCTGGGGGCTATGATACAGCCGTCACCGCCTAAATATTTATCCATAGATTTCGCTGCTTTCTTGCCTTGTGCGATAGAGTTAACAACAATATCAGGCCCGGAAACACATTCGCCGCCGGCAAATATGGAAGGTATGCCGGTGTTCATGTCAGAGGCGTTGACCACGATGCGGCCGCGTGAATCAAGAGTAATGCCGATGTCACCGATAACATCACTCAAATCAACTGCCTGCCCGATTGCGACAATGGCTCGATCTATTTTTATGCTGATTTTATCTGCTTCATCATAGCTTGGATGAAATTGTCCTTCTTCATCACGCAACGAAACACAACGTTTTAAAACAAGTTCTGCTACATTACCGTCTTTGACAATAAATTCATGTGGCCCGTAGCCATTAATGATTTCAATGTTTTCATCTTCTGCGTCGGTAATTTCTGAAGCCCAAGCCGGCATTTCATTTCGCTGTTCGAGACATACCAATTTGACCGATTGGGCGCCAATACTTTTAGCTGTTCTGGCAGCATCAATGGCAACATTGCCGCCCCCTACAACGAGTATATCTTTTCCGTGCAAATCCGGAGATTTGCCAACTTTTGCTTCCTCCAGGAAGCTGATACCGGAGTAAATCCCGGAAGCATCTTCGCCGGGGACGCCCAGCCGTAGATTCTTTCTGGCTCCAGCCGAAATATACATTGCGTCAAAGCCATTTTTTAGATCGTTGATGCTCAGATCCTTACCGATCGAAGTATTTAACTTGATTGTTACTCCCAAGTCCTGGATTGCCTGGATGCTGGCTGCCAAACCGTCAGAAGGAAGTCTATATTCAGGAATGCCTGCCGCAAGTGCACCTCCGGCTACCGCACGGGCTTCAAATATTGTCACTTCGTGTCCGGCTTTGGCCAAATAATGAGCCGCAGTCAGACCGGAAGGGCCGGAGCCGATAATGGCAACTTTCTTGCCGGTATTCTTGTCTGGCTTCACTACAGGATATCTTCCGTCATTATGCTTCAACACCCAATCGGCGGCCGACCGCTTTAAGGTATGAATCGCTAACGGTTCATCAAGCTGATTTCTTCGACATTCGCTTTCACAGAGCTGGCCGCAGACGCGTCCGCATACCCCCGGCAGTGGATTTTCCCGTACTATTTCTTCGTAAGCCTCCTGGAATCTTCCGTTTCGAATATGGTCTAAATAAATTGGCACATCAATGCCGGCCGGACAGGCATTGCTGCAAGGGGCGCTTTCTACGCCGACAGGACAACGGGCATAACAATTGAAGCAGTTATATTGAATACCAATATAAGCACCTTGAAACAGCCACTGGTATTCGCTGCTTGATAACATCTTTTGCTGTTCTTCTTTTGAGCTGTTTAGAAGCCTAAATAGAAAATCGGCATTTGGATAGGCATCGAAAGGCAAAGCGGAAGGTGCGCATTTTGCCACATCCGTAATTCCTTCCTTATCAAGGGCGCCGCCAGGACAATTGTCCACACATCGATTGCAATGAATGCACATTTCGCGCATGCTAGGCGGGTCGGACGGTAAATCCATATTAGTCAAAATCGTGATAAACCATACGCGCCCTAAAGCCGGATGGATAACAAGATTGTTTCGGGCAAAGCTCTGGGCGTATCCGGCAGCTTTTGCCGCATGGCGCTGAGAAACTTCGCCAACAGGAATAAGTTTTGACTTATCTGTAGGGAAGCTGGGGGAGGTTCCCATTGCTTTACAGTTAAATTTCTTCTCGACAAACCGGGCAACCTTGTAACTTGCACCATGCATAAATTCAATGAAATCTATTCTACCACCAGCTGCCATAACTTTATCTTCGCTTTCACAATTGGATTCTTCCCTAAAGGCCATAACAATCATAGACTTACAAGCAGGGAAGATAAAATCTAATTTCGGGCTTTTCGGGCTTTCGTAATCCGCGGCGTTAGCAAATCTTACGTCATCTATGCCCAAACCGAAAACAAAATCTCGGATTATTCCCTTTATTTCATTCGCTTTGTTAATATTCATTATCTATCATCTCCTTACGATCTACTAAAATAGTTATTCGTTCCATTCGAAAGATTAAAGAATGAAAGCATCCGAAAATGCTCCAATGCCTTGCTTTAATTACCAAATCAGTTAGTTTGCCTTAACTCTACTTTAACAATATATAGACCAGTCTGTATATTGCTAATAATATGACAACAACAAACTTCTGTCAATAGGGAAGTATTATTCCATCAGGGCGTGTTCATGAAAATCGCAGGAGTAAAAAGAAGAGTTGATCGGCAACTACATTCTGTTGTTGCTGGCGTAAAATGTCCAGCAATAGACGAGTTGTCCATAGATTGACGGCATCCTTGGTCAGAAGCTGTGAGAGGGGTGAATCCGGCATGAAAATTCTCAATTCTTGAATACTGCCGAGTTTAACAGTCAAGGAGAAGCAAGGTACGAGTCCCCTTGCTTCTTCTTAATCTTTTCATTGCTATCAACTTTAAAATTCTTTTATAACAAGCTCTTCCCTTTTCAAGCGAGGTCTGGCCGCTGGTGCTTGATCCGGATGACCAACAAGCAATACATTTACAATATGATAACGGTCATCAATGTCTAACAGCTCTTTTAAAATGACACCGTCATATAAACCAATCCAGCAAGTGCCCAAACCTAAATCTACAGCACGCAGGTCCATATGGGTTATGGATATGGCTGCGTTGAATGCCAGGTTCGCCCGGATTGCCAACTCATCGACTCGCATTTTTTTCAGAAGGGCTTCCACCTCATCGGCGGGCATGCTGACGCCCAAAAAGGCGCCTGCCTCCTGCAGTTCCTGGTATCGTGCCCCCTGCGAACGCATAACTTCCTGATCAACGCAGCATATGATGATCACCGGCGCCGTGCTAAAAAACGAGACTGGCGATGCTTTGGCCAATTGAGCACGGACGCCGGCATCTTTAACAACAATATATCGCCATGCCTGCAAATTGCTGGCGGAGGGAGCAAGCCTTCCCGCTTCCAAAATGCTCTCAATGGCTTCTTGGGAAACCGGTTCCGATTTAAACTTGCGGATACTGTGCCTTTTTTTGATAATCTCCATAAATTCCATGGTAAATCCCCCTTTTATTTTTTCTTTATTTTGGTTTGTGTGTTTAGTTTTTCCGCAGGTTAACCATATATATTCTCCCCGATAAACGGCGGCCATCTATTGCTAAAAACCCAAGTCCTCGCCCAAAATAACTATGTGGATTTCGGTCAGCGGTGGCCGTCTGCTTAAAACTGTCGTGATATTGCAGGCTCGCGTAGAGCTATTACAATCCATGCATTCACCAGTCTGCAAACAGGGATTTTTCATTTCGTATCTCTTGACATTCATGGGAGCAGCGTACATCTTGATCCGCTTATCGGCCTCCTCAAAGTCCCTGACTATTTTGTTGGTTCCTGCAATGATGATGACTTTTTTCGGACCGAACATCATTGCGGCTACCCGATTCCCGAAAGCGTCGCGGTTCACGATTTCACCAGTCAAAGTAAGCGCGTTCGCACCGGTCAGAAATATATCGCAAGTAAGCTGCTTATAGCGTTTTTCAACGCGCGCTTCCGGTGTTAAGCCTTCCTGATTGTGGTTGAATATTTCATGCCCCCGCCCGGCCAGCAATTCCCACAGTCCCAGCTCCATCCCAGTCCGGGAGCCGCCCAGGCCCACCGTGGCCCCGGGCGGAATAAGCTGCATAATCTGATCCACAGCTTCTTTACGGTCCTTAAAATAATACGCGCTGAAATTATGCTTTGTCAGTGCCTCTACCGCCCTTTGTCCAAGAACATCATTGTGCCGCTGCGCTAATTCATGCATGATTTCATTCTCCTTTTCCCCAGTTCTTAGTTAATAACCAGTAGTTATGTGATTTCTGGGATTCCGCCCTTCACACGGCACGGCTGTCTGGCATTTGCCGCAGCCATACCGGGGGGCATACTTTACTTTCATCTCTGCCACATAATGCGAACATATGGCATTATCCTTACCCGCCTTACTGATGGCCCGGGGCGGACACCGGTCAATGCAAACCCCGCAGTTAACACAATATTCGTCAACTTTTCGATACGCACGTACTGTCGGTTGCAGTTCAGTATCCACAATCACACTGCCAAAACGGCCAGCTGAACCCAAGCTGGTAATCATGGATCGGCTCAGGCTAAAAGTGCCAAGACCTGCTACAAAAGCAACATGACGCTCCGACCAGTTGCTGCGCAGGCCGGCAACCGCAAACCGGCTGTCAAGAGCCGGCGCTACCGCATGCCCTCCCGCTCCCTCTACCAGAGAGACAATAAATCGGCGCAGGGCATCATTCAACATTGCTCCTTCATAACGTCCATACAGCCATTCCGTGGAAGGTAAATCATCCGGCCAGTTGGACCGGCGGATCGGTTCTGTAAAGGGCAAAAAATAGGAAATCACGGAAGCCGCGCCCTGCAGCCATTCCTGCGGTGACAAATGCTGCGGTCCAACCGCATCCGGCTCTTTCAGTCTTTCCCACAAACTATCATTGGCGCTTGCCACACCGACTAACGGCTGATTCCATATATGCAGATTGTTAAGTTCCTTTACAGTATTCAGCGGGCTGTTTAGGACAAATTCGGTAACTTTTTCCTTCATATCCTGTACGAGCACCTGGTTCACCCCACTTCGCGAAAATTAACTTACCCCTGCACATTGTCAGTGATTTGATAAACTGAGACATTCTCCCACTATTACCACATGTATATCGGTAAGTGGCGGATATCT
This sequence comes from Sporomusa sp., assembly GCF_035561255.1. Lineage (GTDB taxonomy): Bacteria > Bacillota > Negativicutes > Sporomusales > Sporomusaceae > Sporomusa. The sequence goes on from NZ_DATMXX010000039.1 coordinate 10,431, forward strand.
ATGCAGCATGGAGGTGATATTGCCGCTTTGCCGGAGAGTGCTGCAGTCCACACATTCACCAGGTTCTGCACAAGGTGCAGAAGCTTCCTGTCCTTTAGCCGCATCGACATCCCGGACCACCTTGTCTATTCCGGCAACGACGATAACCTTTTTGGGTCCAAACATCATAGCCACTATCCGTCTGCCAAATGCATCCCTGTTTACAATTTCCCCGGTCAGGGTGATTGCATTGGCACCAGTCAGAAATATGTCACACGTTAGCTGTCGGGACCATTCCTTGCTTTTTGCCTCCAATATCAGACCTTCCGGATTGCAGTTGAAGATTTCATGCCGACATTTTTTCAGCAGTTCCACCAGCCCCAGTTCCATCACAGTCCTGGAACCACTCACCCCAATCGTGGCGCTATCAGGAATAAGCTGCATGATAATAAGCCTGATTGCTTCTTTACGATCCGGACAATAATACGCGCTAACGTTATGTTTAACCAATGCATCTACCGTTTGCCGGCCAAGAACATCCTTATACCATTTCATTACATGATTCATTTACAATCGCTCCATCACTTGGATAACTAACCGCTTGGCTCCAAATTCAGGAATCGTTCTTTACTACAGCTTACTCTCAAACCGCTAATAAAGCAGCCTCAATCTCTTTTTGTACATTTTCGGAAGTCTCCAGATTTCTTTTCGTTTCCAGCACTTGCTTTGCCAATTTCCCGCCAATCCGCCCCAGAGCCCAGGCGGCATATTCTCTCACCAGCTTCTCCGGATCATTCATAGCCTGTTCCAAATCAGGTATAAAAGCTGGATCTCCCAGATTGCCAAGGGCGATCGCCGCATTTCTCTGAAAATACTTCCGTTCTTTAATATAGTTGTACATGAGTGGCTGTGCCCGTGTTTCATAAAATTCATCCGTCATGTTCAGCATTTTTGTGAGACTAAAATCCCGGGATGCCATTACCAAAAATTCATCATCCGGCAGTTTAGCCTGCAATCGTTCCCGATTGCGGGGACATACTTCCTGGCAAACATCGCACCCATGTACCCACGTACCCATTTTCTCCCTGATTTCAGGCGAAATATGACTGCTAAGGCCAGCCGGCATGCCATCCTGGGTAAACAAGGTATTTAAAGTGATACAGCGGCGGGGATTCAGTTTCTGCGGTTCATAAATTGCCTGCGTAGGACAGGCTTTTATGCAGGCCGTACACCCCTCCGGACACCCCACCTCAACGGTTGGAGTATCGTACTCTAATTCCGCATCCACAACAATCGAACTGAGCACGATAAACGAGCCAATTCCAGCCGCATAGGCAAAATTATTTCTGCCATATGTTGTCACACCGGCTCTAGCTGCCGCCCACCGTTCCGGTAAAAAAATCCCCTGTCCTACCTGGCAGCCTGCTTTTTTCACAAAATCCAGCATCAACTGATACCGGCTGCCATTAATACGATGCGGGGGAGCATTGTAACTTCTTGACAGGTAAAGCCGTCCAACCTTGCCGAGCAGCCCCTCTGGAAATGCTTTCTGAGAATAATCCCATACCAGAGAAATAATCGACTTTGCCGACGGCATCAGCTTTTTCGGTTCAGAGACCTCCAACCAGACGGCGGGGTCCTGTACCAGAAACTCGTACATGGCGCCCCTGCTTTGCATGATCGCAGCATACTCGGAAAAGCTATCGGCCGTGGTAATCCCCACCCGGCTGTAGCCTAAGTCCAACGCGAATTCCTTGATGTCACTTGTTAAAGACATTGGTTATCTCCTCATCCCTGTAAGATCATTTCGGTCGTATTCTTTATGCTGTTATATTAACAGACCACTAATCTCCATTTCTTAAGATTGATCAACAACTTTGCCTTGTGAGGATTATGCGTAACAGGCAAGTCCATTGCTAAATGACCACCTCTGGTTTATATAGACTGGTCTGTTTTTTATAGCTAAAGCGAACTCGCCAACTGCTTTAATTTCGCCGCAAGATACATGCCGAGGCCGATAAGGCTTTCAATATGCAATAGAAACGCAATGGAAGGATCGTAAAGAACAGTGGCATTGGCCCGAACTTCTTCGTCACCTTCCCACATAACTACACACATAGGTATTTCGGGAAATGCATGAAAAACAACGGATGCACTGCCCAATGACGCAGGCTGCCCTCCCAAAGCAGCCGCACAGGTCAATAGCGCTTGGGGCTGATTCCCAAAGGTCCTGATTAGAACTTCAACTGCATTCTTTCGAAAGGCAGGGTAAAAGAGCGCTCCACCGTTAGGTATTTCTTTTAGGGATACCCATGGGTTGTCTAGCTTAGGGGATGTGTCTGAGAATGATAGGTAGTTAAGAACTATTATGGATGCTATAATCTCAGGAATCTGCCCGTCGGTTTTCCTGGTAATGGTTTCATTGTCGCAGTCCAGAATATACTCTGAATTAAAAAATGGCACGGTGAATTGGCGGTTGCTGCTGCAGTAGGACACTGAGCGTCTAGACACAATCTCTTCGGGTACCTTCTTCTTTAAATCCTGCCAGCCTTTGTCATAGGCTATGCGATAATTCGTTTCCATTGGCAGCCTCCTTTTTTATGGACTTAGAACCGATTGAGAGCAACCCAAGCGCCCGCAGGGTTCTGTAAGATTGTTGAGAATACAACTGCCATATCTTTGCCTGCCAACGCTCCTTAGTCACTTAAGTCATCTTCAAGGTGTATATACACTATAGTAATTATACTGCTTCCCTTCAAGCCACGTCAAGGCGTTTATAAAAGACTCTTCTCATTAGCCGGGTGGTTAATAACCTGTCCCTCGCTGGTCACATAAAGAGAATAAGAGCTACATAGGAAACGGTATTTTTACCATTATAATATGGAATTCCACATACTTTTTCCAAATTCATTACGTCTATTCCATGTGCTTCTACGGAGGAAATTGCCTTATCAGGAAACCTGCATTTCTCATTATCCAGATACCCGCATCTGGGACAATAAAGGCATGGACCGGCGTTCAAAGGCAGCATATCAAGTGACGGATATTTATTTTCAATATTAGCAATTATTTTCCTGAATCGCTTTTCGTGTTCGACCCCTGCCGCCAGCATTCCCTTGTAGTCCAAGGAACGGGCTAACTGGTGCACCGTCTGGAATAACAAGCCTTGCTTATACTTACGGACCTTGGCTATTAATTCGCCAATTGGACCAACTGCAGGTGGACACATCCAATTTGTGTTATATCTTCTGCAGGTATTTTGCTCACAGGCTTTTCGAAACTCTTCGACAAACTTAATTTTCGATACTTCAGCAATTGCGGCATGGTCTGCTTGTAACGCAAGGGCATCTTGTACTAACTCATTAAAATTAATTTCCATAATTGATTAAACCTCCTGAATTTTTTTGTTATATTTACTATTCTATTTCGGGAAATTCAATATTACTGTATTAGCAATCGACGGCATGTCTTCCCGCGTAAAAATAGTTCTAAGCGGGTGGATTAGTTATTTGATTGCCGAAAAGGTGTTCGAGTGTGATTGTCTCCCCGGAATTAATAATAATGAAATCTTCATCCCAGGGACCGGTCAGCATCTTTTTCAAGTAATCAAGCGTACCGGGAATGATTCCGCAGCTTAATTTTAGAAAATTCGCATATTTTTGCGACTTTTCAAGCATTTCTTCCATTTCGAAGGAGCCGGTATCGATTAACCCTAGCCGCTTATAATGCTTAAAGGTAATTTGCGATATTTTTTGGGCTTTCTCTTTACCATAGCGCTGCAAAATTCGCTCGTATTCCCCAAATACCGTTCTTTCCATCAGCTGAGAACTATCCAGCCAGCCTTTTGAAAAAAAGAGTGTCGGCATATCGCGTTGGACTTCAGTTCGCCTGGCCTGTGATCCAAGCAGCATAGTTATACAATCATCGGCCTTGGGAATAACCAAGTTGAACCCTTCCGGCTTGAGTCCAAGGATCGCATTACCACAGAAGCCCATCATCAGCAACACCTGATCTACATTGGAAACTCGATCAAGTGTTGCTTGCAGGACCTCTCTCAGTTTGTCCGGTTCGTTATGCAGTGCTGATTCCAGGGTTAATAACGAATAGTTACAACTGGTTGCCGCAATTGCCTGATCAACTTCTGCTTTGAGGGTACGACAGGTGATGATGATTGCCTTCATAACGCCACTCCCGCCATATATTATTTCTTTTACTTAAGCGTCTCCAAAAACTTTGTATACCAGTCTTTGACAAATCGATAATAATCAATGCCAAACGTAAATGTTGCATTTTGATAGGTATTCAGATCTTTGCTCAAAAGTGATTCAGTTAACTCTAAGCGATGAATTAGCATGTCCAGCCTTTTGAGAAATACCGCAATCAAATCTTTCGCTTTTTCATTAGGAAGATACTGATAAAAAAATAATTTTACTAAGTGATCACTGTCCGATTTCATAACATCACAAGGTGTATGCAGCCAGTCAAAAAATTGATCTTTACCATCAGCGCTGAGACTGTATATTTTCTTATATCTCCCACCTTCGATAATTTCTCTGACTGTGATTAATCTTTCCAGTTCCATTTTCTTTAAACAAGGATAAATACTCCCATAACTGGCTTTGAAAAATTTAACATCGCTAATATTTTGCTTAATATCATAGCCACTCATATCATTTTGCAGCAGAAGGCCTTTAATAACATGTTCAAGCATTATTAATCTCCCAAGCAGATATATACC
>NZ_DATMXX010000040.1:0-30458 GCF_035561255.1 Sporomusa sp.
GATGAATACATTGAGTATTATAATTGTCGTCGTTATCAATGGGGATTAAAAAAGATGACCCCGAATCAATATCGGGATCATCTCATCGCTTCCTAAAACGGATTTCTTCTCACTGTCCTAATTTAGGGTACCAGTTCACGCTCAAACAGTACGGATTTCTTAACGGAATACCGCCCGGCTTTTCTCCTGCGGAACGCTTTTTCCGGCAAAGGCCCGGGGTTACCGGGGTTACGGGGGCACCGTCTCCTCGCTATGAAAAAAGCACTATCTGAGCTCTACGAGCCTCACATAGTGCTTTTTTACTGAGGTCAGATTGATTTCTTATCCTTTGGGCTTATACGGCAGTCCCGGAGTTCCCTGATATAAGAGAACTTCCCGGTCTGCCATTACTTTTACAGTAATTCTCAGTACGACCGCTACGTCAAACCTGCGGGTGCAACGACGCGGTCTTTTGTGTGGTTTGCAATGGTAGTCATGGTCGCAGTCATGATCGTGGTCATGACCGTGGCCGTGACCGTGGTCGTGTCCGTGGTCACAGTCGCAGTCCGGCTTACACTTATGTTTTTTGTGTTTCTTATGCTTATGATGGCAGTCGTCGCAATCGCACTCATCGCAGTCATCATAGTCATCATCATAATCGTCGTCGCAGTCATGGTCATAATCATAATCATCATCGCAGTCATCATAGTCATGACCCTTTTTATGCCAATAAGCGCGGCAATGCTCATCAACATCATAATCAACAAACTCTACTATGACGCCGGCGTCAGCGTCCATCCCCCGCCTTGTTCCCGGGATATCAGCGTGGGCAGTAAATCTAATCGGCCATACCTCAACAGCGTGCACCGGCTGCCTTGGCCGGCAGGCAACATATAAGGCCTTAATCTCGAATTTTCCTCTGACAATAACCTTATCGTGTATGACATCAACACTGTTAATTTGCAGTCTTTTAACAAAAACGTCAACGATTTGCTCAATGCCAGGTTTGTGGCGTGGCACAACCACATGCACATCAATTGATTTTTGAACATCCTGTTCACCCAATACCTGCTGGACGACAAGAGACTTCGGGCCGGTGCTGATGCCGGCAGTACAATATTGCGGCCGATCCCATGGTTCTATATGTGTCATTGTTACCCTCCTTTCGCGTCTTATACCATATATATGCAAAAGGACGGAAGAAGACAACAGCAGTTTGCGGTAATAGCTATTTGTTCATGGTTTTTCCAGCCCCCGGAAACTGGGCGACTTAGTATAATCAATAATAAAATCAATAAAGGCCTGAGCAGCTTTTGACAGATATTTTCCTTTTTTCCAGGCCAGGCCGATCGTAATTGACAAAGGCTCAGCAAGCGGCACACCAACCAGATTAGGCTGGTTACGAATCACCATGTTCATTAAAAAAGAAATGCCGGCATTACTTGCAACCATTGCCTTAATTGTCTCAATCTGATTGGAGGAAAATACTATACGGGGGGTAAAACCGTGGCGTGCACATTCTTCAAGAACTAGCTGGCGGTGATAGAATTCTTGCTTTAAAAGAATGAAGGGTTCTGCCTGCAATTGACTGAAATCAACCGACTTTGCAGCATGCAGGCGATGCTCAGGCGCCAGGCACAGCATGATTTCCTGCTGGGTAATAGGAACAGTATTGAGCACTGTTGAAGACTCAGGCAGAATAATCAGGCCCAAATCCAATTCTTCTTTTTCCAGCATTGACCGGGCCGCCAGTGAACCTTCTTCATACACCACTAGGTCAAGATTAGGATAGGCGCTCTTAAACAGGTTAAAAATGTTAGGGAAAAGATAGGCACCAATCATCGGCGGTGCAGCAAATTTAATACTCCCCCTGTTCAGCTTGCGAAAATCGTCCATTTCATGGACGGCTTGGCGGACATCAAACAAAATCTTTTTTATTCTAATCTGAAAGGCTTGTCCCTCAGCAGTGATAGCAATCTTTTTCTGACTGCGATCAAACAAGAATACCCCAAGTTCTTCTTCCAGCTTCTGGATAGCGTTAGTAATTGATGGCTGGGCCACATGCAGCTCTTCAGCCGCCCTGGTAAAATTCTGCAGCCTGCTAACAGCTTCAAAATATTCAAGTTGACGCAATTCCACGTATGATTCCTCCATTTTTAATAGTCACTACCTATTGTACCATAGAATATCGATATTTTAATTACTTATGTACCGGTGCTAAAGTATATATAGGGTATTATCAAAATCATCTAAAAACTAGGAGGGATTATTATTCGTGAACAGTAAAATTGCAAAAGCCCTGGCCACAGTGGCCGTAGGTGCTGCCATCTGGTTTTTCCCAATTCCACCGGGTCTTAAGCCGGAAGCCTGGCATCTGCTGGCTATTTTTGCCGCAACAATCTTTGGCTTTATTGTCCAGCCATTGCCGATCGGCGCTGTGGCACTCATCAGTGTGACGTTCACCGCACTTACCGGTGTACTCAAGCCGGCCGAAGCCATTAGCGGCTTCTCCAATACCACAATCTGGCTGATTGTTGCCGCATTTTTGTTTGCCAAAGGGTTTATCAAAACCGGCTTAGGCCGCCGCATTGCCTTTATGCTGATAAAAGCAATTGGCGACAGCACCTTAAAACTAGGTTATACCCTGGTGCTCAGCGACCTTATTATCAGCCCGGCCACCCCTTCCAACACGGCTCGTGCCGGTGGCATTCTTTTCCCGATTGTTCGCAGCCTCTGTACAGCCTTTGACTCAGAACCCGGCCCAACAGCCCGTAAAGTAGGCAGCTATCTCATGCAGACAGCCTACCAGGGCAATACGATTACCTCGGCCATGTTCCTGACCTCAATGGCCGGCAACCCCCTGATCGCTCTACTTGCCGCCAAAACACTGAACATCCAGCTAAGCTGGGGTCAATGGGCTTTAGCCTCTGTCGTCCCGGGTATTATTTCGTTGATAGTAGTTCCGTACTTCCTGTACAAGTTCTACCCGCCCGAGATTAAGAAAACGCCAGAGGCTAAAGCCCTGGCAGCAAAAGAGCTTGAGAACATGGGGCCGATGGCCTGGGGCGAAAAAATTGTGGCAATGGTATTTGTGGGTGCCCTTATTCTCTGGAGTACCTCCCAGTATACTAAACTGGATGCTACTGTTGTCGCCCTGTTAGCCGTCGTTGTCATGCTGGTCACCCAAGTACTGGAATGGAAAGATGTCCTTGATGAAAAAGGCGCCTGGGATACACTGATCTGGATGGGTGCCCTTGTCGGTCTGGCTGATTATCTCTCAAAACTTGGTTTCATTCCCTGGTTTGCCAACACAATGGCAGCAAGCATTGTGGGTATCCCCTGGCTGCAGGCATTTATCGTCCTCACAATCGTTTATCTATATGCTCATTATGCTTTCGCAAGCCTTACTGCTCATATCACAGCCATGTACCCGGCTTTTATCGCGGTAGCCGTGGCTGCCGGCGCCCCGGCCTACCTGGTTGCCCTGTCACTGGCTTTTATGTCCAATCTGTGCATGTCACTGACCCACTATGCGGCCGGCCCGTCACCGATCTATTTCGGAGCAGGTTATGTCGACCAAAGCACCTGGTGGCGGCTTGGTTTCATAATATCTGTCATTAACTTGATTATTTGGGTTGGCTTAGGCTCTATCTGGTGGAAATTTCTCGGCCTTTGGTAATACTGAACACAGTTGAATTTTTTTGATATAGAGAGGAGTTACTATATGCGTACAATTCAGGCCCAGCAAATCACCGACGCAGTCGCGAAATTGGCAATTGACGCCAATTACTATCTATCTGAGGATGTTTTTAATGCATTGGTCGCAGGTAAAGATAAAGAAGAATCACCGCTTGGCAAGGAAATCTTTGACCAGATCATTAAAAATGCCTGTATTGCCAGAGATGAGGATAAGCCCATGTGTCAGGATACCGGGCTTGCCGTGGTCTTTGTTGAATTAGGCCAGGATGTCTGTATCGAAGGCGGCACCTTGGAGGCAACAATTAATGCCGGTGTCGCTAAAGGCTATACTGAAGGCTACTTACGCAAATCAGCCGTGGCCGAGCCGCTGTTTAACCGTAAAAATACCGGTGACAATACCCCGGCCATTATTCATGTGGAAAGCGTTCCGGGCGATCAGATTAAAATTGTTCTTGCGCCCAAAGGGGCCGGCAGTGAAAATAAGAGTGGCCTTAAAATGCTGATACCAGCCGATGGGTTGGCAGGAGTAAAGAAGTTTGTTGTTGAAACAATTGAAAATGCCGGTTCTAACCCCTGCCCACCGATTGTTGTTGGTGTAGGTATTGGCGGTACAATGGAGAAGGCAGCCTATCTTGCCAAAAAAGCCCTGATCCGTCCGTTGACTACGCGCAATCCACACCCCGACTATGCCAAACTTGAAGGCGAATTATTAGAGCTGATTAATAAAACCGGTATTGGCCCCCAAGGTCTCGGTGGCCGCATCACAGCCCTTGCTGTTAATATTGAGTGGTATCCTACCCATATTGCCAGCCTGCCTGTAGCCGTAAACATCAACTGTCATGCCACCAGGCATGCTGAAGTAATACTATAAGGGGGGGAAAAGACATGGCTGAACAAGTTCGGATCACTACACCACTTACCAATGAAACAATAAAAAACCTCAAAGCCGGGGATAGTGTGCTTATTACCGGTGTCATCTATGCTGCCCGCGATGCAGCCCACAAATGTATGGTTGAAGCCCTTGACAGGGGTGAAGAACTGCCGGTAGATTTCACCGGGCAAATGGTTTACTATGTTGGCCCCTCGCCGGCTAAACCAGGTGAGCCGATCGGCTCAGCCGGCCCGACCACCAGTGGCCGGATGGATGCCTACGCACCGCGCCTGCTGGACAAAGGTCTAAAAGGGATGATTGGCAAAGGCTACCGCTCTGCTGCGGTTGTAGACAGCATGAAGCAGCATGGTGTTGTTTATCTTGTAACCACCGGCGGGGCCGCCGCCCTTATCGCCAAAACAATCAAGTCCTATGAAGTAGTAGCTTACGGCGATCTGGGGCCTGAAGCACTGGCCCGGATGGAGGTAGTGGATTTCCCGGCCATTGTAGCGATTGATAGTACCGGGAAAAACGTCTACCAGGAAGGGCAAAAGGCGTACCGGCAAGAGTAAAATTTCGGCGCCGGCAGGTGATGTGTTAACAACGCTCCACCGCTGACGCTTGACTTCCGCTTTTGCTAACACACCACCCGCCGGCAAAATATTTTGCGGTGTATATAATACGATCATCGAGGTGAATAATGCTTAATTTTGACGTACTCGTTATCGGCAGTGGCGGCTCGGGAATGCGGGCTGCCCTGGAAGCAGGCCGTCAACAAGGCCTCTCTGTCGGCCTGATGACAAAAATGTTCCCCACCCGCTCAGCCACCGGCTGTGCCCAGGGCGGCATTAACGGTTCTTTGCAGAATGCCGATCCTAATGATTCTCTTGAAAAACATATTTTTGATACCGTAAAAGGCAGCGACTATCTCGGCGACCAGGATGCCATTGAACACTTTATCAGCAGCATGCCTGCCGCCATTCGGGAATTGGATTACCTGGGCGTCCCCTTCTCCCGGGACGGCCAGGGCCGGATTGCCCAGCGCAACTTCGGTGGCGCTTCCTCACCCCGGACCTGTTTCTCAGCCGACGTAACCGGTCATGTTATTCTGCACACACTATATGAGCAGTGCCTGAAGCATGGCGTAAAAATGCTGGCAGAATGGTACCTGCTGCAAATTGTTACCGACCAGGGCCAACTATGCGGGGTTGTCGCTTATGATTTAAAAGGCGGCCAGATTGTTCCCATTGCGGCCAAAGCGATTATTGTCGCCACCGGCGGCGCCGGCCGCATGTACTGGCTCCGCACCACCAACCCGTTTACCTCGACCGGCGATGGTATTGCCGCTTGCTTTGATGCCGGCATCCCGGTCAAAGACCCTGAGTTTGTTCAGTTCCACCCTACCGGCCTCGCCGGCACCGGCATTCTGATGTCAGAAGCCTCCCGTGGTGAAGGCGGTTATCTGCTGAATAACCAAGGTGAACGCTTTATGGCCCGTTATGCGCCAGAAAAGATGGAGCTTGCTACCCGTGATCTTGTCTCCCAGGCCATTGAGACAGAGATTAAAGAGGGACGCGGCTTTGGTGAAGGCCTGAGCGCGTATGTTCAACTGGATCTGCGTCATTTGGGCCGGGATAAGATCCTGGAGCGTTTGCCCCAGATTCGCGATCTGGCAATCACCTTTGAACAGGTTGATCCGATTGAACAACCAATCCCGATCCGCCCCAGCTGCCATTATTCGATGGGCGGCATTGATGTCATTGACTACCGTACCTGCGCGACAGCTGTTGAGGGCATTTTTGCCGCCGGCGAGGCGGCCTGTATCTCAGTCCACGGCGCTAACCGCCTTGGCGGCAACTCGCTGGCCGACATTGTTGCTTTTGGCAAGTTTGCCGGTCAGGGTGCTGCCGCTTGCGCCAGGCAGCGGCAAGCTGTCAATCAGGATCTGGTTGGCCAGGCCGCCCGGGCCTGGGAGGTCAAATATGACTCGGTTACCACCAGAAAAACAGGCGTTACTACAGCCTCAATCCGGGACCGGCTGGCTGAAGTCATGTGGAATAACGTCGGGGTATTCCGTAGTGGTGCGGAAATGCAGGCAGCACTCACAGTAGTTGACAGCTTGCTGCAGGAGTACCAGACCGTCATAGTGCCTGACCAAAACAAGCTCTACAATACGGCCTTTGTCAACTATATCGAACTCGGCAGTATGCTTACCGTGGCCAAAACAGTCGTCCTTGGAGCCCTGAACCGTCAGGAAAGCCGCGGCAGTCATTGCCGGGCCGATTTCCCCGGCCGTGATGATGCCAACTTCCTGAAACACACCCTCGTGTCCAGGGAAGGCCAGTCGTACAATATATCTTACCGGCCAGTTGTAATCACCAACTACCCGCCGGCAGAAAGGAAATATTGATGCGCCAGATAACATATAAAATTGAACGTTTTGACGGAGCCAAAAATTTCATACAGGAATATACCTTCCCCCATCAGCCAGGCAAAACCATTCTCTGGGGCCTGATCACCATCAAAGAAACCATTGATCCCACACTTGCTTTCACAGCAGCCTGCCGTGCGGCGGTATGCGGTGCCTGCGCCGTTCGTGTCAATGGACAGGCCTTGCTGGCCTGTGAAACCCCGCTTGACGGTATCCTGGGCCGCTTCGGTGATACGCTGACCATCGGGCCAATCCAAAACTTCCAGGTTATTCGCGACCTTGTCGTTAACTGGGAGCCCCAGGCTGAGCGATTACTGGCAGCCAACACCTGGCTGAACCCCAAAGATGAATTTAACGCCCAGGAAGGCTGTCGCCAAAACGCTGCCGACTTTAAGAAAATCAACACCCAGGCCGGCTGTATTCTCTGCGGTGCCTGTGCCTCCGAATGTTCCAAGCTCAGTGCGAATAACAAGGATTTCCTTGAGCCGTTTACCTATTCTAAGGTGTGGAAATTTGTTGCTGATACCCGGGACAGGTCGGCAGCCGAACGCGTTAAAGCAGTACTTGATAAAGGCCTCTGGCGCTGTCTGCACTGCGTCGAATGCAGCACAAAATGTCCCAAGGGGTTAGCTCCCGGCGAAGATATTGCCCGGCTGCGCCAGTTATCCATCAAGCTCGGTTATACCGATAATCCCGGTGCCCGCCATGCGCTGGCCTTCTTGCAGGATATTGAGGATACCGGCCGCCTGAATGAAACTAAATTGTCGGTGCGCAGTGTCGGCATGCTGGGTTCAATGGCCAAATTCCCCTTTGCACTCCGCCTGCTGCGCCGTGGAAAACTCAATCCCTTCCATTTCCCGCACAAGGTCAAAGGGCATGAGCAGATTAAGGTCATCCTCAAAGCAGTAAGGGAGAGTGAGAAATAATGAAATATGCATTTTTCCCGGGCTGTGTTCTTGAGGGAGCGGCCAAAGAAAACTATCTGGCCACTACCGCTGTGGCCAAAGTACTGGGTATTGAGCTTCTCGAAATCCCCGGCTGGACCTGCTGCGGCGCGTCTCATGTGCAGGACGTGGACGATCTGGCGGCAACAGCCATCAACGCCCGTAATATCGCCTTGGCTGAGCGAATGGATCTGCCGCTGTTAACTGTGTGCAATACCTGCACCTTAATGCTGCGTAAAGCCAAAGCCAAGCTCGATAACGGCCAAAAAGAAACCGTCAATAAACTCCTGGCTGCTGCCGGCCTTACCTATCAGGGCACCAGCAATATCACCCATTTACTCTGGGTGCTGCTGAGCGACTATGGCCTTGACCGGCTGAAGCAGTTGGTTAACCGCCCCCTAACCGGTCTTAAAGTGGCGGCCTACTACGGCTGCCATATCCTCCGCCCCCCGGCCCTGATGGATTTTGAAGACCATGCTAATCCACAGTCGCTGGAAAACCTCATTCGCGCCCTCGGCGCTATACCTGTCGACTATGATGCAAAACTGAACTGCTGCGGCTTCCACGCTACCTATACGGCCAGTGAGGACCTGATTCGCATTACCGGTGAAACCAATCACAGTGCGGTCAAAGCCGGAGCGGACTGTATCGTAACCCCCTGTCCGCTGTGCCAGATGTCGCTTGACATGAATCAGCCTGAAGGTCAGACGGCGGTGGGCTGCCGGCAGGAGATGCCGGTACTGCATCTGGCCCAGTTAGTAGGGCTGGCGCTGGGACTTACCCCTGACAAATTGGGATTGAATATGCATATTGCCGGCCGCGAAACCATTAAGGGCAAGATATCAATCAGGTAATCGCCAAATACAAAACGGTCAGAATCTCTTTATCTGAGATTCTGACCGTTTTTCTATACAGTGGTTATTCCCGGAACGGCTTTAGTTTGCCGCTTCCGCCCTGCTCCTAATAGAATTTAAGGATTGCCAAAGTCAATAAAGGTCAAAAAGTCAGAAATAGTTAGACTGCCTGCGTCCGGGCTTTACCAGTTAATTAAATTGCCTTAGATTGCCAGAAATCAGCTAAAATCAACCATTTGCGTCCTCCAAATAACAATGATTATCTGCTAATATGTAATTGTAAAGATTTACTTATGTTATTATCGCGATTAGCTTAGTATATCAAAAATCAGGAGGCGTATTATTATGGCAAAAATAGTTGGTATTGATTTAGGTACGACAAATTCGGTCATTGCAGTACTGGAAGGCGGCCGCCCGACAGTCATCGCCAATGCCGAGGGCAGCCGGACCACACCTTCGGTCGTATCATTCCGGGATAGCGAGCGTTTAGTCGGTCAATTGGCCAAACGCCAGGCAGTGCTCAATCCTGCCAAAACCTTTGCTTCAGTCAAACGGTTCATCGGCCGCCGCAATGATGAAATATCAGCCGAGGCCAAAATGGTTCCCTATAAGATTAGCACAGATTCCAGTAAGGCCATTAAGTTTATTGTAGATGATGCAACCTATGCCCCAGAGGAAATTTCGGCCCTGGTCCTGCGTAAACTAGTAGAGGACGCAGGGAAATACCTGGGTGAAAAGATTACCGAAGCTGTCATTACCGTTCCAGCCTATTTTAATGACGCTCAGCGTCAGGCGACCAAAGATGCCGGCCGGGTTGCCGGTCTGAATGTGCTCAGAATCATCAACGAACCAACAGCCGCAGCCCTGGCTTACGGGCTTGATAAAAAGAAAAATGAAACCATTCTGGTATTTGACCTGGGTGGCGGCACCTTTGACGTCTCCATCCTGGAGGTGGGCGATGGCGTCTTTGAGGTTAAGTCAACCAATGGGGACACCCATCTCGGCGGTGACGATTTTGACAAGGTACTTGTTGACTGGCTGGCTGCTGAATTCAAAAAAGATTACGGCATTGACCTGCTGGCTGACAAGCAAGCGCTACAGCGGTTGACTGAGGCTGCAGAAAAAGCCAAAATTGAATTATCCTCAGTGTCAGAAGCTGTCATTAACCTGCCTTTCATCACTGCTGATGCCAATGGCCCCAAGCACCTTGATACCAAACTAAGCCGGGCTAAATTCGACGAACTGACCCGCCCGCTGGTAGAACGCTGCCGCATCCCGGTAGAAAAAGCCCTGGCTGATGCCAAACTGACTGCCGCTGCTGTGGATGAAGTGATTCTGGTAGGTGGCTCGACCCGGATTCCGGCTGTTCAAAATCTGGTCAGAACAATTATCGGCAAAGCCCCTAATCAGAGTGTCAACCCAGATGAGGTCGTAGCCATCGGCGCCGCTATCCAAGCAGGCATCTTAAGCGGTGAACTGAAAGACGTAGTACTGCTTGATGTAACGCCGCTGTCGCTGGGTGTCGAAACCATGGGTGGCATCATGACGAAGATTATTGACCGCAACACCACGATTCCTACCCGCCACAGTCAGGTTTTCAGCACTGCTGACGACAACCAGCCGGAGGTGGAGATTCACGTCCTGCAGGGTGAGCGCGAAATGGCGTCAGGCAACAGGACCCTGGGCCGGTTTAAACTTGGCGGCTTACCACCTGCCCCCAGAGGCCTGCCGCAGATTGAGGTTACCTTTGATATCGACGCCAACGGTATTTTGACCGTAAGTGCCAAAGATCAGGCCAGCAGCAAAGAGCAATCTGTCACCATCACCGGCTCCAGTAATCTTGACAAAGCAGCCATTGAGCAAATGGTAGAGGATGCCAAACAATATGCTGCCGAAGACAAGGAACGCCGCCGGCAGGTAGAGCTGAAGAATGATCTGGACAGCCTCAGCTATCAGGCCAAAACCTTCCTGGAGACTAACAATGCCGGTCTGCCTGCCCATCTAAGCGGCCGCCTCAGCGACGCTGTCGCTCAGGCCAAAGCTGCCGTTGAGCAAAATGCCGCGATCGATAAACTGCAGCAAGCAAAAGCTGAACTGGAACAAGCCTATACCCAGGCCAGTCAATATCAGTCTGACCCGGCAGCCGCAAAATCCCCGCCAGCCGGTGATGATACTATTATTGACGCTGAATATGAGTAAACTAAAATAGCTTAAGTAAAGGAGGCGATGCTGATGAAATATATTGACTACTATGAGGTGCTTGGCATCCCCCGGACAGCATCTGAAAAAGAAATTAAGCAGGCTTACCGCCAGCTGGCCCGTCAGCATCATCCCGACTTACATCAGGGGGATGCCAAGCAGGCCGCTGAAGAAAAATTCAAGGCCGTTAATGAGGCCTATGAAGTACTGGGTGACCCTGATAAACGGGTCAAATATGATCAACTAGGCCGTAATTGGCAGGCTGGTCAGGACTTTGAACCGGCAGGCAACGGCTTTTCCTACAGCGTCCACAACGCCGACGATTTTGATTTAGGTGGCTTTGGGTTCAGCGATTTTTTCGCCAACATGTTTGGCCAGGATTTTGCCCAGCGGCGGCAGACAGGCCGGCCAGCCAGCTTCAAAGGTGAGGATATCGATGCCGAAATCAGCCTGTCGATTGAGGAACTACTGAATGGTGTGGAAAAAGACCTGCACTTAACCACCCCTAATGCCTGCACTGCCTGCGCCGGACAGCGTTTCACCAGACAGGGCGTCTGCCCGGTTTGTGGCGGACTGGGGACAACTGAGGAGACAAAAACCGTTAAGGTTAAAGTCCCCGCCGGCCTGTACCCTGGTGCCAGCCTGCGCCTTAAAGGCCTGGGCGGCCAGGGCCACGGCGGCGGCGCAAACGGTGATCTCTACCTCCACATCAAAGCCGCTCCGCACCCTTCTTGGCAGCTTGCCAATAAGGCCGACCTGACAATGGAGCTGACCCTGCTGCCTGAGCAGGCTGCTCTGGGGGCTAAAATACCGGTATCGACCCCGCACGGTCAGCTGCAGGTAAAGGTTCAGCCAGGCATCCATTCCGGTCAGCAGCTGCGGCTCAAAGGTAAAGGCCTGCCCCAGGGCCCTGACCGCTATGGCGACCTTTTCCTCAAAATCCGCATTGATATTCCGGCCAGACTGACTGAGGAAGAACTGGAATTATACCGCCAGATCCAAAAGCTGAAGGCCCCTGTCAATTAAATAACTACAAAGGCTCAACAGGCAGTATTACGCTGCCTGTTGAGCCTCTTGTCTTCATGGAACACTTCCCGCAATTCACCAATCACCGCTTTGATTTGTCCTCATTCTCCGCGGAAGTGATTTATACACCAAATCATAAGAATGATCTATTAAACCTTGGATTTCTTTTTCTGGTATGCTTCCATCAAGCAGCAATGTGTTCCAGTGGCGCTTATTCAAATGGTATCCGGGATTTATCCCCGGATATTGCTGCCTTAGAATCTCTGAATAATCAGGATCACATTTTAGTGCCAGATTATCCTGACCATGCCTGCGTGACAGTAAGGCAAACATCTTGCCTGCGACTTTAATCACAATGATATCAGGGCCAAAAGGATAATCCTCAATGGTACCAGGCTTGGCTAAGCAATAAGCTAATAGTTTTTTCGAGTCCAAGCAGATTCTCCTTCACCGGGGCGAGGGCAGGGACATCACTTCATGCCTTTAAAACAATACCTCTATTAATCCCCGTAAGTCTTTTAATTTGCCGAATAGATAAGTTATATTTCTCTTTCAGCTTCCCTATATAGCATTATATAACATTTCTTGTTATTGCATCAAGATTCTGTAAATCTATTGCATTCTTTACTTTACATACTTTTTTCATTATTCCGCTTGCTTCTTCATCCATAATTCGCGGCTTGATTTTGCTATCTATATCTAAACATACATGATTATTCACTTTCGCTGCCTGCTGCCTTGTTTTTCTTTAGATTATAATTTTATAACTGAAATTTCGCGATATCAGACTGCAGTTCAGCCGACATCCTGGCCAGGCTTTGACTCGAAGCTGCAATTTCCTGCATAGCCGCAGACTGTTCCTGAGTTGCGGCCGAGACAGTTTGTGAGCGGGAGGCAATTTGTTTGCCGGCTGTATCAATTTGCTGAATCGATTCCACCAGGGTCTGATTGCCGACGGCAATCACATGGATAGAGGCGGAAATATCCCGGATTTGGTCAGATAACTGCAGAATGGCCTCTACAATATCCCTGAAAGCGACGCCGGTGTCATGAACGCGGGAAATTCCGGTCTGAATCCCGGCAGCCCCGGCTTGGGTAACAGCAATGACCTGGTTCAGGTTAGCCTCATTTTTTTCGACCAGTATGCCGATTTGCCGGGCGGCCTGCTTGGATTCTTCAGCAAGTTTGCGAACCTCTTCGGCCACCACGGCAAACCCCCGTCCCTGTTCCCCGGCCCGGGCCGCCTCAATCGCCGCATTTAGGGCCAGCAGGTTGGTCTGCCCGGCGATAGCGGCAATCAGGGTGACTATCTCACGGATTTCCCCGGAGCTTTTGCCCAATCCCTCAACAGTTGCCTGCGCGGCGGTGGTATCTTTGCCGATTTCATTCATTTGGTCTACTGTTTTCTCTACCAGCTGCCGCCCGTCACCGGCTGCCTGGGAGGTAGCAGCGGCAATCTGGGCTACGTCGCTGGCGGCAGCGGAAATTTGGGCTACCTTGTCTGACATAGTTTGCACCACGGTCATGATCTGTGCAGCAGCACCTGCCTGCAGTTCACTTTCGCGGGCAATCTCGGTAATGGAATCAGCCACCTGGCTGGCGGTGCCTGCTGACTGCTGGGAGCTGGCTGTCAGCTCTTCGCTGGCCGCCGCCAGTTGCTGCGATTGCGACAATACGTTAGTCACCAGCGTATGCAGATTACGGCGCATCATTTGAAAGCCCTGCGCTAACTGACCAATCTCATCCTGGGGCCAAGCCATCTGTTTAGCCTGTTCTCTAAGATCTCCCGCTGCCAGCCGCCGGCATTCATTGCGTATTAGGGTAATTGGACCGGCAATATAACGACTCATCAGTATGATAAACAAAATTGTCAGTATTAAGCAGACAAAGGCCCCCAGCAGCATGGCCTGCGTCAGGGAGGTTATTGCCTGCATGGCTTCACTTGCCGGCGCTGTAACAACCATAACCCAGCGCTGCCCTCCCGCCAGATTTACCGGGGTAAATACACCGATTCTGGTCACACCATCGGCAAAGCGGTAAATGCCCCGTACCTGTTTTCCCTCTGCAGCGGCAGACTTAAACAGAGCAAGAAACTGATCATCCAACTCCGCGTCCTTAAGCTTAAGTGCAGGGTTTACCTTCTTCTCGCTGAAATTCATCTTACCCACAACCTCAGGCAAGCGGGGATGTATAATTACATTGCCGCCGGCATGAGCAACAGCACCATACCCGGTCTTTTGAAACTCCATATTTTTAATCAGTTCATTGAGTTTTTCCAGGGAAATTCCTCCTGTCAATACGCCGGTCAGCTGCCCGTTGGCAAATACCGGCACTGCCACATTGATGCCAATTTTACCGGTTGTTTTATTGGCAAGCACTTCGGAAACAACCGGTTTGTTAGTTGCCAGAACCTGTTGGAAATAAGCACGATCCCCGAGCTGAAAGATACTGCCGTCAGGGCGTACGGCCGCACCATCCGGGAAAATATAGGTTATATTCTCCAGATTCTGCAGGCGCCGGGTGCATTCTGTCAGTGCCTCCAGCAGCAGTTGTTTGTCGGCAGGATTATATATTCTTTTTATCGCCGCAAATGAGTTCAGTTGCAGTACAGCTTCATCAACATAATTCTCAATCCGGTTGGAATAGTCAGTCCCGATAGCCATCGCGGCCTCATCAACACTTGCTGACAAAGCCTGCTGGGATAAGTAATAACTTATTCCCAGTAATACGCCGGCGGACAGGATAAAACAAGGCAAAAAGAACACCAGCAATTTGGTTTTCATATTGGTGATTTTCATAAGTCTGACTCCCTTCTTTTAAGACTACACCACAGCAAGTGTATCTTCCCCCTACTCCCAGCTGTTTGTAACATTGTTCCACTCCCGATCGGCCGAGTAAAACCGGTATCTGTTCTTACCATTATTTTTTGCCAGGTACATCGCTATGTCGGCATTTTTAATCAACGTGTCTGCATCCAGGCCATGCTGCGGATAAATGGCAATCCCGGTGCTTACCGATAAAAAGCGTTCGCAGTTATCAAAGCAAAAAGGATAAATAAACATCTGCCTGATAGAATTTGCTATTGTTTCTGCCGCCGCCGCCACTTCCTGCCCGCTGCCGCCG
Organism: Sporomusa sp.; assembly: GCF_035561255.1. Lineage (GTDB taxonomy): Bacteria > Bacillota > Negativicutes > Sporomusales > Sporomusaceae > Sporomusa. Next base: position 15,127 of record NZ_DATMXX010000040.1, read on the forward strand.
TGCAGAAGAATAAGAAATTCATCACCGCCAATTCTGGCCAGCGTAACCGCAGGACATAGAAGAGCCTTAATCCGCTCAGCAACCTGCTTCAAAGCCAAATCGCCGCAGGCGTGACCTAAGCCGTCATTCAGCAGTTTAAAATCATCCAGGTCAAGAAACATCACTGCCAGTGCCCTGTCCTGTCCGGCAACAGCCTGGGTGATCTGCTCATAACACCGGCGGCGGTTAGGCAAACCTGTAAGATAATCATAATTGGCATGATATTCGATCTGGGCTAATGCGGCCCTGCTTTCTCTGATTTCCTGTTGCAGGGCCGCATTACGCAGCTCAAGCGCCGCCGTCCGGACCCGGACTTTACTCTCTATTTCAGCCGGGGTTGCCGCTAACTGCATATTTTGCTCCCTGGTCCAGCCACAGCGGTCTGCAATATGAATGAGGAATTGCCAGAACACACTGCAGAAGATGCACAAGCCGCTAGCGGCCAGAAATTGCCAACAAGCCGGGGCATTATCCATAAGTACGACAGCAACAGCCAAAACCCATACACATACTATCACATATAACAGCAGCAGCAGCCGGTTCACCTTACGGGTGCGACTGGCCTGATACCCGCGAAAGCCATTGTAGAGGCTCATAATTGCGCTGCCAAAAGCTATGAAACCAGCAATAAGCAAATTATCCTCTCTCACTCTGTCTTTACCTCTCAACCTGATATATTAATAGTTGGCCACAACCTGATCATGGGCCCATAATAAGGATTCACGATAGGATTTTGCAACATCCTGTTCGTTAATTCCCAGGTCAGCCACATAGCCGGAATAAGCCTGCCAGTCGCCTTGCTCGTAAGTCTGGATCAGCTTATATAATGCCGAAAATTGATTATGTCCCTTTTCCAGAATGGCATTTCTGATTCGTTCATCAAGAGAGATTTCTTCCAGTATTTCACCGATAGGACGGTCCAGCAGGACATCAATATGCGAAAACATCCCCATAAGAAAAGCATTCGCCACCAGGGCTGCCGGCATTCTGCCTGCTGCCAGGCTTTCAGCAAACCGTGCCCGGATTAGTGACCGCAGGATCAATTCTCCCGGTTTGTCGTCACCGATACCTTTTAACGCAATCAAAGACACCCATTTTATCAGTTCCTTCTGCCCCAGCAGGGTCAGGGCTTGACGTAAAGAGCTAATCCGCTTTCTAAAGCCAAATACTGAGGAATTAATAAACTTCAGCAATTTATAAGATAAGGAAACATCACGCCTGATGATCGCTTCTATTTGGCTGAACTCTAATTCCGGCCGGTTAATTTCCTGCAGGATATGAAGGTAATTTGCTTTGTACCCAGGAAGGTTCCTGCCGGACATGATTAGTGGCTTACAAAAAAAATAGCCTTGAAAATAGGAATATCCCATTTGCAGGGCAGCTTCGAATTCCTCATGGGTTTCCACCTTTTCGGCCAGAAACTTAAGCGGATAACCCTGCAGGCGCTGGATTAGCTGCCACCGTTCTGCCGGCGGCGTAGTACGGAAATCGACTTTAATAATATCGGCTACCTCAACCAGCGGCAAATAGGCCGGTGCAAACGCAAAATCATCCAACACCAATAAATAGCCGTCCTGTTTTAGCTTTTTACAGGCATTAATAATTGCCGCATCCGGGATGATATCTTCCAGAATCTCTACAGCCACCAATTTTCGGGGCAACATTGCGGGAATATTATTTCTTAATGAATTAGCGGTAAAATTAATAAATGCTTTTTTGCCGCCTGTCAGTGTTTCCAGGCCAAATAGCAAAAAGCTGTTGGCAATAACATCATGCGTGGCTTGATCACCATCGGCACTGTCATAGCTGTTTATAAAATTGCTGCGAAACAACAGTTCGTAGCCAAAAACATTCAGCTTATTATCAAATATAGGCTGCCGGGCCACATGCACCTCGGTTTCCTGTACCATAATCCTCCTCCTTTCGGCTAGTATGCCTGTTACCGGTTATGTTGTTGACAATCAAATCCGGCCAGTTCCACCAGCGTGACCCCAAGAGCAGCTGCCAGCTGCTGCAGATAGAAAATTCCCGGATTTTTGCGCTTGCCTGCTTCAATTTCACTGATAGCAGATTGCGGTACTTTTGATATAATTGCCAGTTTGTTCTGTGATAGGCCTTTACTTTCACGCAATAGAGCCAATTGCTTGCCGAGGTTATTCATTTCATCACCTCCGATACATACTTAATCATATTCTTATACTTTTTAGTATTAATGTCAATACTTATAAGTATATAAATCTTGAATTTGCTTGTGTTACACTAGCTATACGAATCCATATAACAAAGGAGCATGCTCATGAAAATAGGGCAGAAAATCAAAGAAGCCCGGGAATGGCAAAACATCAGCATGAATCATTTAGCCCAAAAATGCGAAGTTTCCCAAGCAAATCTGAGCCGTATTGAAAGTGACCACCAGCAACCGGCTTTCGATACTCTGGAGCGGATTATAAGTGCTTTAGGGTTCTCTCTCGCTGAATTTTTTTCAGACGGCAAGCCTGATATCCCACCTGACATAAGAGCTCTGTTAACGATTATCCAGACACTGACACCCAAGCAAAAACAAGCCTTACAAAAATTTCTGGAAGCAATGCAGCAATAGCGGGATTTATAAGTAAGCAGACATGCATATTTAAAAAAGTGCCAACAATATAAGCCCGCCGGAATAGGGTTACTGGATAGCTTAAGATAAGAGAATGTACTTATCTTAATTATGACAGCGCCCAAAAACCTGTTCAATCTCTCAGCCATACAACAAGTTAAGCAAATTAACAAAGCTCACTATCCCCGCAGGATAGTGAGCTTTGTTTTATCGGTAAACGATTGAAGGATAAACAGGAAAAATGTCTAATGTAACAATGTTCCAGTATTGGGGAAATAAGTAGGGAGGTATCTATAATGACTCAAAAATACAAATTCAGTTGGGATCTTCTAGGAGATACAGCCGAAGGCAGACCAAATTTGGGAGCAATGGTCCACACGGAAATTTACCGCTTAATGCAGTTTAGCTTCCGGGATGTCCTTGAACAAACCTATGGCACAGAAGCGGCAGACCGGTTATTTTATCAGGCTGGCCTGCTGGCAGGCAAACAATTTTATCAAAACGTAATGGGAACGGCAGTATTTAATGATTTCAGTGATTTTATCAAATCATTCCAATCCACATTGGCCGAAAAGGGTATTGGGATCTTGCGGATAGAAGAAGCGGATCACGCTCAGGGAAGATATGTGCTCAGTATTTCAGAAGATCTGGACTGCTCCGGGTTACCTGAATTGGATTATGAAATATGCGTGTATGATGAAGGATTTATTGCCGGAATTTTTGAAAGCTTTACAGGCCGGAAATATACCGTCAAAGAAGTGGATTGCTGGTGCACCGGTGACCGGACCTGCCGGTTTGTGGCTGAGGTTGCGGCCGATAATAAACATGCTGTCCAAACAGCTAACAGCCTAAAGGAGGTTTAATTATTGAACCCGGAGTTGAAAACCGAACTGGATGAAATAGTAAAACTCCTCCACAGCCTGATCAAAAAAAAGGGCTTGCCGCCGGGACTTGCTGAATACACGTCGCAATCACCGCTCCTGGAACAATTAGTTAACGATCTTACCGAAATCTGCGAATTTGCCAATACCTTATCAAATGGGGATTTAACCCAGACCCTGGGGTTGCGTGGCTACTTCCCGGGAGCCCTTAAAGCCTTGCAGGCCAACCTCAGGCACTTGACCTGGCAAACCAGCATGGTGGCTGCGGGCGACTATAGTCAACGTGTTGATTTCATGGGTGATTTTTCGTTGTCTTTCAATACTATGATTATCAGGCTGCAGCAGGCAACAGAAAATGAGCAGCGCTACATTGCCGAGCTGGAAAAAAGCCAGGCGGTAATTGCCGAAAGTGAAAGAAAATACAGGCTGATTGCTGAAAACACTGATGATGTAATCTGGCTGCTCGACAAGTCTATGAAAGTCTGCTATATCAGCCCTTCCATAACAAAATTAACAGGCTATGCACCGGAAGAGTTTGCCGGCAAAACAGCTGTTGAAACACCACTGCCATTCTTACAGGCAATTTTTCACGAAGCCACTATTGCCTTTACCAACGCAGCTACGGACAAAAAGCCATTGATCATTGAGAGCGAACAGGTCCGTCAAAATAAGAAAATCATTTGGACAGAATCGCTGGTGAGTATTGCCAGCAATAATGAAGGTGACTTTGTTGGTTTTCTGGGCGTAACCAGGGATATTAGTGAACGCAAAAAAAACGAGAGCCTTGTACACCAGGCTTATGAACGAAGAAAAAAAGCTGAGTTTTTCAATCAGCTTATCCTTGCCAAAAACGCCAGTGAGATAGAGATGTTACATTTAGCCAGGCAAAATAAAATTTATATCCCCCAAAATTTCTCTTTCTTGGTTCTTATTATATCCAACCTGGATATAATCGTGGCTGATGAGCATAACTTACACCGCAAACAACAGATTATTGATGGGCTTGTTGACTTCCTCAGCCGGAAGGAAAACACAATTGCCTGGGAAACGGGCAACAGTGTTGCTGTTATTTTTCCAGTTCCGAAAGCAACAGACCGGAAAACAGCCGAATTGGAAACAGCCAGGGAATATAGCAGAGAGATATCTCTGTATTTTCCTGATCTGCACATTGTCACTGGAATTGCTAACTATGTCGCCGGCCTAAGCCTGTTTGCAAACCGCCTGTATAATGCGGAAACGGCGGTGGCAATTGGAACCTGCATCTGGCCTAGCCAGCAGATTTATCACTATGATGATTGTGGTATTTATCAGGTTTTAGCCCCGTTTGCCAGGACAGCTGATGCGAATAACTATATAAAAAGATTGCTTGGCCCGCTTATTGCGCATGATAAAGCCGAAGACACCAATCTTGTCGAAACCCTGGAAAAACTCCTTTCCGGATTGAGCTTTAAAGAAATAGGCGGGGAGATGTATCTGCATCATAAGACCATCCAGCTGCGAAAGCAGCGGATTGAACAAATCCTGGAACTCTCACTTGATTGCCATGAAACCCGGATGACTTTGGCAACTGCCATTCAATTACACAGGCTTACTCAGCCAGCTAAAGAGTATCGCTCACGTTTTTAGCCCCTGCTATTTCCGTTTGAAAGAGCAGGGGTATTATTCATATTGTTGAAATTCCCCACAGCCTGCTGTCAGATTGTCCAGACGAAAAAAAGAGGCCAGGATCACGCCTGGCCTCTTTATACATTTTAACTTTAGCCTGTTGGCTATATCTGCGGCTCATGGTCCCGGCTGAAAAGCCAGCCCTGATGCAAAGCCTTTTGATTCACCTCAATCAGCTGCGGCTTGGCGGCAAATTTTTTTGCAAAGGCAGCAATGACCGATTCCTCCGCCACCACACCGGCAGCAGCCAACAGCGCCCCCAGTGCTACCATATTAATCATTTTCACACTCCCCAGCTCATTGGCAATGTCATTGATCGGTACACGATAGACCTTGACATCCTGGCGCGTTACTGCTTTATCAATCAAGGAACTGTTGACAATCAGCACCCCGCCGGCTTTCACGGCAGCTTCGAACCTGTCTAAAGACGGCAGATTCATTATCACCGCCGCGGTGGCTTCGCTGATAACCGGCGACCCGATCGGTTCATCGGCGATGATAACCGAGCAGTTGGCAGTCCCGCCCCGCATTTCCGGGCCATATGACGGCATCCAGGTAACCTTTTTATTCTCCAGCATGCCGGCATAGGTCAGAAGCTGCCCCATGACCATAACGCCTTGGCCGCCGAAACCGGACATAATGATCTCGTGTCTCATTTCACCTCACCTCCTGCCGCATTTTTATAAATCCCCAGGGGGAATTGCGGCAGCATATTCTCAGTGAGCCACTTTCTGGCTTCCAGCGGTGATTTGCCCCAGTTGGTCGGACAAGTGGACAGTACCTCAACCATCGCAAAGCCTTCCCCGCGGAGTTGCACCTCGAAAGCCGCTTTTATAGCTGCTTTCGCCCTGATTATATTGCCAGAATCATTAACAGAAACACGGGCGATATACTTGGCCCCGTCAAGGATAGCCAGCATCTCGGACAAGCGCACCGGTGAACCGGCCGAGGCAAGCTGGCGTCCATAAGGGGATGTTGCTGTTACCTGGCCAACCAGTGTTGTCGGTGCCATTTGGCCGCCGGTCATGCCATAAATGGCATTATTGACAAATACAATCGTGATCTGTTCGCCCCGCGCCGCGGCATGTACCGTCTCGGCCATACCGATTGCTGCGATATCGCCGTCACCCTGGTAGGTGAACACCACTTTGTCCGGGTGTACCCGCTTGATCCCGGTCGCAACAGCAGGAGCCCGGCCATGCGCGGCGTTGATGGCATCAATGTTAAAATATTGATCTGCCAACACCGAACAACCGACAGGGACGACACCAATTGCCTTTTTCCGGATACCCAGTTCATCAATAACCTCGGCCACCAGGCGGTGAATGATCCCATGCTGACAGCCCGGACAGTAATGAGTTTCCACATCAGCCAGCGCCTCTGGCCGCGTAAACACCTTTTCCTCCATGCTATTTGTCCCCCCTGGTTGCCAATATGCTGACAATCTGCTCATAAATATCCCGGGGCTTTGGCAGCATGCCGCCGGTGCGGCCATGAAAGTAGACCGGTTTGGTGCATTTGATGGCAAGATTGACATCCTCTACCATCTGACCGGCACTTAGTTCCAGTGTCAAAACTGCAGCGGCCTGACTTACCGCATTCGCTAAGGCCTGCTTGGGAAACGGCCACAGGGTTATGGGACGGAACAAGCCCACTTTCAAGCCGGTTGCGCGCGCCATTTCCAGCGCCGAATAGGCAATACGTGATGTTATGCCGTAGGCGACAAGCACTAGTTCTGCATCCTCGGTGCGGCTCTGCTCCCAGCGCACCTCGCGCTCCTGCAGTACAGCATATTTTTTCTGCAGGTTTACGTTTACTTGCTCCAACCCTTCCGGGTTCAGGACAACAGTATTAATCTTATTAGGGGTAGCCCGCTCCCCCATACCGGTAATCGTCCAGGGTTTTTCCACCTCAATGATTGAGCTGTTTTGAAAGCTGACAGGCTCCATCATCTGCCCGAGAGCGCCGTCGGCCAGTATCATCACCGGATTACGGTACTGATCGGCCAGATTAAAGGCCAGTACGGTGAGATCGGCCATTTCCTGCACACTGTTGGGCGCAACTACGATACTGTGATAATCGCCATGACCGCCGCCTTTTGTCGCCTGGAAGTAGTCGGCCTGCCCCGGCTGGATGCCGCCGAGGCCGGGCCCGCCTCTCATAACGTTAACAATCACACAGGGCAATTGGGCAGCGGCGATATAGGAGATACCCTCCTGTTTCAAACTAATGCCTGGGCTTGACGACGAGGTCATGACTCTGGCCCCGGCGCTGGCTGCACCATATGTCATGTTAATGGCAGCCACTTCGCTCTCTGCTTGCAGGAATGTCCCGCCAACCTGAGGCAAACGCTTGGCCATGTATTCAATCAACTCAGACTGTGGTGTGATGGGATAGCCAAAATAGTACCGGCAGCCAGCGGCAACAGCAGCCTCGCCAAGGGCCTCATTGCCTTTCATCAATAGGTTTTCTGACATTTCTTCACTCCCAATCCTTATTTATAGACTGTAATAACCACATCGGGGCAAGTCCTGGCGCACAGCGTACAGCCGCTGCATTGTTCCTCATCAGAGCACAAGGCCGGACGGTAGCCTTTACAGTTAAAGGTATCAGCCATAACAATAATCTGCTTGGGACACGCGTCGCGGCACAGTTCACAGCCCTTGCACCTTTCTGCACGAAAAACCGGTCTGGGCATACTAATTCCTCCTCAAGTGATATCAACCGCGCATAAGCTGCAGTTTATTCATCCTGCGAAACGTCAGCAGGTTGTGAGTTTAGGGTACTATGCTTGCGGCTATAGGTGAAATACACGATCATGCCGATGACATACCAGATCCCGAAGAAGGTCAGTGTTTCCACCGGCAGATTGGCAATCAGGTAGCCGCACAAGAGCACGGCCAGCGGCACAACCACCTGGACGGCAGGGCAGCGAAACGGCCTGGGCACGTCAGGCTGGGTCCGGCGAAGCACCCACACGCCGATCGAGACTAAAATAAAAGCAAAAAGTGTTCCCATGTTGCAGAGTTCGGCAATGATGTTGATCGGTAATAAGCCGCTCAGCACAGACACTACACCACCGGCAATCATTGTAATGATATGCGGGGTACCGTATTTGGGGTGAATCTTTACCAGGCTTTGTGGAATCATCCCGTCACGGGCCATCGCCAGAAACACTCGGGTCTGACCATACATAAAGACTAAAAGTACGGTGGTGATGCCGCAAATAGCACCTAGCGCCACCAGAGCGCTGCCAAAATTCATGCCAATGGCGCGAAGTGCATAGGCAACCGGCTCGCTGTTGTTCAGGGTTGAGTAAGGCACAACACCTGTCAGCACAGCGGCGACGGCAATATAAAGAACGGTACAGATAACCAGCGACCCAACAATCCCGATGGGAATATCCCGGTTGGGATTTTTACATTCTTCCGCAGCAGTGGACACCGTGTCAAACCCGATATAGGCAAAAAATACGATCGCAGCGCCGGTAGCCACACCACCCCAGCCATAAGGGAGGAACGGCTGCCAGTTTAACGGATCGATATGAGGAGTGGCAACAAACAGGAAAAAAGCGATACATGCCAGTTTAATAAATACCAGGATTCTGTTCAGAGCAGCACTTTCTCTAGTGCCAAGCATCAATAAATAGGTAAGGATAAGGGTGATTAAAATCGCAGGAACATTCAGGATACCGCCATCAGCAGGGACAGCAGTCCACGCCGTAGGCAAAGCAATGCCGGCCGATTTGAGCAACCCGACCATATAGCCTGACCAGCCGGCCGCTACTGCCGCCGACCCGATCGTATATTCACAAATCAGCGCCCAGCCTACCGCAAAAGCGACGATTTCGCCCATTGAGACATAAGCAAAGGTGTAGGCACTGCCAGTTACCGGCACCATGGATGCCAGCTCGGAATAGGCTAAGGCCGCAAACGCGCAGGCAAGGCCTGATAAAACAAAGGACAGCATAATTGCCGGTCCTGCATATTTGGCGGCAGCAACACCGGTAAGCACAAAAATTCCGGTACCGATGATACACCCGATCCCTAATAAAACCAGGTCTGTCGCGCCCAGAGTCTTCCTCAGGCCATTTCTTTCACTACCCCGAATCAGTTCCGCAATATTTTTCTTACGAAACAAGCTCATTTTTTTACCTCCCCATACATCAGAAAATTCAGATAATTTTCCTTTTTTTCACCCTTTACCTACACAACAATCCCCTCCCCACCAGGTATCGACAACACACTTCGGCACTCTTAGCAACGACCCGGTGCGGGAGGGGCAGTAGAAATTACGGTAATAGCGTTTTTTTCACCTTGCCAATCAGGGCAATCCGCGTTTCGGCCAGAATATCGGCGGCTTTGTAGGTTGGAATCCGCTCCTGTTTGGAGATGGCGATGACCTGCTCGATAGTATTGTATATGCCGTCTACTTTTTTCAGGGCCCGGTCACGGTTGTAGCCGCCTTGCTGCAGCTCATCGGCCACATTAATAACACCGCCGGCATTAATAATGAAATCAGGGGCATAGAGAATGCCTTTGTCCTGCAGAATATCGCCATGCCGTGTTTCTTTCAATTGATTATTGGCAGCACCGGCGATAATGCGGCACTTTAACCGGGGCAGTGTTTCATCATTAATTATGGCACCCAGGGCACAGGGAGCAAAGATATCGCAATCAACCCCATAGATTTCATTAGGAGCAACGGCTTTGGCACCAAATTCAGCGACAATGCGGCTGGTATTCTCCGCGCTGATGTCTGTCACAACAAGGTTAACCCCTTCTTCGTGGAGATGCTGACACAGGGTATAGCCCACATGACCCAGCCCTTGCACAGCCACAGTTTTCCCCTGAAGCGAGCCGGTTCCCCAAACCTCCGCAGCACAAGCCTTCATGCCTTTCCAGGTACCATAGGCAGTGACCGGCGAGGGATCGGCCACACCACGGCCAACCACATGGGAGGTTTCCAGGTGGATATAGTCCATATCTTCTACGGCGGTACCAACATCTTCCGAGGTAATGTACCGTCCATTCAGGCTCTGCACGAAACGGCCGAATGCCCGGAAAAGTGCTTCACTTTTATCAGTCTTAGAGTTGCCGATGATAACAGCTTTACCGCCCCCTATGTTAAGCCCGGCGGCTGCGTTTTTATAGCTCATCCCCCTGGCCAGACGCACTACGTCTGTAATTGCATCTTCTTCACACTCGTACTGCCACATACGGGTACCGCCCAGTGCCGGACCAAGAGTGGTGTCATGGATACAGATAATGGCTTTCAGACCGGAGGCTGGATCATGGCAAAAAACCAATTGCTCATATCCATGCTGCTCCATCTTGTTAAAAATCCCCATTTACAAATCCCCCCTGTGAATTTTATTGTTTCATCTGGTAGTACTTAATCGCAAGAAATGTGCCAGTATAAGAGTACCCATCAAAACCGGTAATAACCGTCCAGATAAAAAAAATCACTGCAAGACTTTGCAGCAATTGCAAAATCCTGCAGTGAATTGTTTTGCAGTCAGGCCTGGCTGCCTGTTATCCCATATTTCTCCAGCTTATAATATAGGGTACGCAAAGAAATATTAAGGTGACGGGCGGTTTCAGCCCTGTTGCCGCCATACCCGGCAAGAACACCTGCAATAGCCCGCCGCTCCGTCTCCTCCACCGTTTCAGCCAGTGTTCTCCAGGGTACAATAGCCTTCTCTGAGGTGTTACTCTCTGCATTGGCTCCGGTCCTGGCTGTAATTGGCGGTAAATGAGGCACCATAATCGTATATTCATTAAAATGCATATTAATCAGGGCACGGCCAAGGACATTCTCTAATTCCCGCACATTCCCCGGCCAGCCGTATTCGGCCAGCAGGGCTGCTGCGTCATCTGCTATCCCCTGCACAGAGCGTCCGTACTCCCGGTTGAGTTTGGTCAACAAATGCCGGGCTAACTCCGGCAAATCCCCGATCCGCTGGCGCAGCGGTGGAATGGTTATTGGGAAAACGCTGATCCGGTAATAAAGGTCTTTGCGGAAATTCCCCTTTTTCACCTCTTCTTCCAGGTTCTTATTGGTAGCGGCGATAATTCTCAGATCAAGGTCAAACGCCCTGACGCCGCCGACCCTGATAATCTCCCGCTCCTGCAGCACCCGCAGCAATTTTACCTGAAGAGACGGCGGAATCTCGCCAATTTCATCAAGAAACAGCGTACCGCCATCAGCCTCTTCAAACAGGCCTTTTTTACCGCTTTTAAGAGCCCCGCTGAATGCCCCGGCCTCATAGCCAAATAACTCACTTTCCAGCAGTGTTTCCGGGATTGCAGCACAATTTACCCGGACAAACCGCCGATATTTTCGCTGGCTGGCACTATGGATGGCATGGGCAAACAACTCTTTCCCGGTTCCGCTCTCCCCTGCCAGCAGCACGGTAGCAGGCGTAAGCGCAGCCCGGCCGGCATTCTCCACCGCCGCCTGCATCACCGGCCCCCGGGCCACGATATCGTCAAACGTATAGCGGGCCTGCCCCCGGTCCATCAGCGCGGTCACACCGGCAAGTTCCTCTGAGAGGTATTTTAATTCCGAGATGTCATGCGCCATTGCCACACTGCCGCGCAACCGGCCATCGACAATTAGTGGCGCCGCATTAATAATAACCTCGCGATTGTCAGGTCCAACCTTTAACGGTACTCCCCGCACCGCCTCCATCGATTGCATGACCCGCAGATGAACACTTTCTCCCTGGCGGATGTCCACGGTAGGCGATTTACCCATAACTTCTTCCTTGCGCATCCCGATCAGCCGCGTATAGGCGGGGTTGACCATTATGATTTTCCCCTGGTCATCCACAACAGAAATGACATCCTGTGAGGTATTGATGATGGCCTCCAATAATTTTTTCATTTCTTTGATGCAAGTCATTTCCTCGGCTAACTGGCGAATTTCGGTCATATCCCGGAACACGGCCACTGCACCCACAATCCGGTTCGCTTCATCCCGGACCGGAACACGGTTGGTAAGGATACAGGTGTCGCCAGTCTCCTGCCGCTGGTTAAGCTCAGGCAACCCCGTCTCCAACACGCAGTGCAGGCGTGAGCCGGGAATAATATCCTGCGCATATTCGCCATACGCCTCCCACGCCGCAATCCCCAACAGCCGCTCAGCGGCTGTGTTGAACAGTATGATTATCCCTTTTTTATTGACCGCTATGACGGCATCATGGGTCGAGTTCAAAATATCCTGCATTTCCCGGCTACTGATACTCCAGTCATTGCTTGTGATTAATTTACGTACTTTCGCCACACGAACACCCTCCCCAAGCGACCTTCCTCTTGCCAGACTAAAAAGTCCACTCCTTATACCATATTTCTCCATGCGTCATTTAATTCCTCTCCTGGTAGTGGACAAATGCAATAAAAAAGCATAAAGTACCATTTATGGCACTTTATGCTAAGGACGCTATATTATAAAGTCACCGGAGGGAACTAAACCTAAGCTCACCATCAACCACATAAAAAGAGATAAATTGCAACGAATCATTGAGGCTCTTGGTTAAGGCGCCGATAGAGACTCTGGTTCCGGGATGAATATAGCCGCTGACCCGAACCCGGCCTGGCTTGGCGGCATTGAGAATACACTCAATATTGGCTATACGCTGCCGCATCCCTTCTATTCGATCTGGCAGGGCCTTATACTCCAGTTCCTGTTTTTTATATCGTTCCCTTCTTTCACCGGCAAGAAGCCCAATCCCCTGATTCTGAAAGTGAGACATTGCTAATTTCAATTCATTATAGGTAACTTCTGCTTTCTTGATTTGCTGGCGAAGATTCATGAGTTCGTCCTTGAGCAACGAATTAACCGCCACCTCGATTTCAGTAATCACACCTGATTGATTACCAATGGTGCTTGCCCGGATTAATTCACCGGCTGATATACGGCCGCCCCGGATAAGGCCCCGCCCACCTTCAACAATAACGCGCGAACCGGCATAGACAGAGCTAGTTAAGATAACATCATGGACGATAACATCCTCATCGGCATACACAGTAGCACTTTCAATGAAATTAACCACAAGGCGTTCCCGTGCTTTGATTACACTACGCTTCATGCCCTGGATTCCCTTACGCACAATAATGTTATTGGCCTCAACCATACCTCCGGATATTGTACCACATACCTCAACATTGCCGCCGGCTTTTACAAAAAAGTCCGGTTGTACAGAACCCCTGACAATGACACTGCCCTTAAAATCAATATTGCCGGTAGCGTAGTCAACATCGCCGTCAATTACGATAATTGGTATGACATTAACACGTTTATCAAGAAATATATACAAATGGCCATTGATCGCAGCATAAAGACGCCAGTCGTCGACATTAATTACATTTTGCCCCACAGGCATGGGGAGGTCTTTACCAGGCTTAGGTGGAAGCGGCAGTCCGAACACGTCGGTTCCCGGTATACCCGGTGTTGCGGGAATTTTTTCTACTAATAACTGTCCTTCTTCCACACAGAGAAACTTGTTAGTTTCTTTGAAGTCAACCCGCCCATCCTCCATTTCTATCGGGCGCCCCTGGCTGTCAGGATCGATGAAGTATTTTAGGAAGGCGTTGTCACCTCTGCAAGGCGGAGTACCACGGGCACAAATAATATTAGTTGCTGAATGGGTTTGCGTAAGCATAGTTAGAGCCGCTTCGTCAATCCCAGAACAGACACCGGCAGCCTGTAATTCACCTAAAAGCTGGGAACGTGTAGCCAGCGGTTTATCTACGGGAATATTGACACTAACCCTGGCTTCCAGGCGCTCGAATCCAACCTTGACACGAATCAGGTTCTCTGGCGGTAAAACGGCTGGCTGTGAACTGACAATAAGTACCGGTGTCCCCATCGCTTCCCTGATTGCCACGGAAATGAAATCACTGTCAAAGTTGGTGCATTGCCGCTCTGTCAAATCCTGAATTATTGCCGTTTTCGATACAGGCCACCCACCGTTGCCCGGAGCCCATACACTGAGATACACACCCGCATCATTAGCACTGATTTCATACCGACCATCTTGCTTGGGCTGGGTATTGACAATAAGCGTCGGTCTACCCACAGCTTCCCGAATGACCACCGAAATGAAATCACTGTCAAAGTTGGTGCATTTTCGTTCTGTTAGTTCCTGAATAATTGCTGCTTTTAAAACCGGATTGCCGCCAATTCCCGGAGCCCACACACTAAGATACACGCCAGCATCGTGAGCACTGATTTCATACCGCCCATCGATCTGCGGCCCTGTATTGACAATAAGTACCGGTGTCCCCATCGCTTCCCTAATTACTACGGAAATGAAATTACTATCAAAGTTAGTGCATTTTCGCTCTGTTAATTCCTGAATAATTGCTGCTTTTGTTACCGTCCAGCCGCCCTTGGCCGGAGCCCATACACTAAGGTATATGCCAACATCGTTAGCAGTAATTTGATACCGGCCGTCTTGTGCCCCAGACATAACTGAATGATCCATGAAACCACATCCTAGTCCATTAATCAGGTTATTAAGCACGCACTATACCTTTTGCACCGTTCCGGTAGCTAACCCGCGTACACATGAATAGCCTCTGGATTCACAGCTGGTAATAGCGGACGGACCGGAGCCTTGGCTAGAGACACTTATTATAATCAATATCGTATAATGAATGACCTGATCATATAGGCTAATTGTCCTAATAGTTGTTGGATGGCTGCTGTACAGTGCGCCAAGGAGGCCAAATCAGTTCAAAAGAAAAAATCCCCTATTGCAGTATTTGAATCTGCAATAGGGGGATCGCTCTATTTAATTATATCTAGAAGCCTCTTTGCTATATATCACAAAAAGCAGCTATTCTATTCTCTATTCACGTTGCTTCCCTGTATAATATATAATATTAGCTATTTACGATGAAGGAAGCTCGAACATTCCCTTACTTTCAGAAAGAATGTTCCATTGAAAAAAGTACATGACAAGATACAGAATTGCCACTAACAGGAACAAGCCGTACACCACTTTGTTTGACATATGCTCACCCTCTGTTTTAGCATACCATCTGCTGTTTGGGTTTGTGTTAATTGCATGTTATAAATTGGTTAATTTTATGGTTTTTTATCTCAGCAGGAGTTACATATGGCAGCATATAGTATAAGGT
>NZ_DATMXX010000041.1:0-27775 GCF_035561255.1 Sporomusa sp.
GCCTGCAAAACTTTAACGCGTTGTATGTAGCTGCGCGTACAATAATAATAGTATTACCACATTTGTAATAATTGTGCCTGACAGATGTAGCCAACCTGGATCTATAAAATCCGGTTGGCTACATCTGTCAGCTGCTCTAAATTGCGGCATTCAAAAACCTGATTACAAAAACGCTGATATTCTCTCATCAGGCAATCGCCTTCAAGCCAGTCATCCTCCGGCAGCGGGTTCAGCCAATAAATCGCTTGTGCCCGCTCAGCAATTTTCGCTAATTCTTCAGAGCCGCCCGGATGCCAATTATTACGCCCGTCTCCCAGAATAATCAGCTTGGTTCGTGCCGTAATTGCGGCTAGCTCATACCTGGCAATCTGCTCAAACACTAAATCATAACGTGATAGCCCTACCCGTCGATTAAAGCGTTCTCTAAGATGCCTGGCCTCTAAGAAAGCATTAACATCCTGGGTTTTAAACCATTCAGTAACCTCCACTGCCTCATCAACAAAAACGAAGGAGCGAATATTGGCGTAACGCCGGTGCGCTGCCTGCACTAATTGCAACATAAACCGGCTAAATCGCTCAACTGAATTAGAAACATCGCAAACTAACCATAAATCAACCTTACTTTTGACCTTATCCCGGTATTTAAGGCGTACAGGGCAGCCGCCAGTACGCACCACTTCCTGAAAGGTACGGCGAATATCAATTTTACCGCGTTTCGCACGGCGCATCCGGATACCGGGACGCTCAGCCAGTTTTTTCGCCAGTTTCGCAATCTCTTGTTCGACGGCTGCGATCTCGGCAGTTGCCAGACAATCGAATTCACGCCGGCGAATATTAGCATACTCGACCAGCTTGACGATATGCTGACGGCCAAACTGCCTAACAGCTTTGCGTTCAAGCTCCCGGCGAATCAGTGCTTCTAACTGGGCAAAAGTTTTTTGCCACTTTTGAAAAGCACTTTCTTTCATTTGTTCAGTGGCATAACTGCGCTCGACCTTGTTCACAGCCTCAAACCACCTAAGCTTTACCTGAACCTGGCGAAGCTTACCGGAGATTTCTTCAGGGCGGGCATTATCAAGCGGTATTTCAGCTGTAATTTCCCTGGCCAGCGCTTCTAAGACGGCAGCAGGCTGATTAGCAATGGTTTCCAGCAAGCTGTCGGCACTGCCGCCGGCACCAGCTGAACTAAGCCCGCTGCCATCTGCAGTCGCCCCCTTGATTGTAATTGATTCCTGGTCAGGCCTGACAGGTTCTGCCGGTGGCGCAAGGTCAAAATACAAATCAAACAACGCGATAAAGACCGGACGTTCCCATATGCTTTTAACAAGTGTTGTCTCAAGTACGCCCTGTAACAGTATTGGGGAAAAACCAGTGAGTTCAGCTGCCTTCAATGCGTCAGCTGCTTCCATTGTCGTTACCGTTAACCCGGCTTCCCGCAATAGCCGGACAAAGTCAACAATCATTTGCTTCATGGCTTTATTAAATAAGCCAGCTTGTCTGCAACAAGATCACGATCTTTAGTGTATTTAAGTAAAGCAGTCAGGGTGAAGCGGGCCGCCTCAACACTCAACTCACCACCCAGCATATTCATAGACTGTACCCAGTCAATACTTTCAGTAACGCTGGGCGGTTTTTTTAGCGGTTGCTTACGAATATTCTGGATAAATTCGACAAGCTGGCTGGCGAATTTATGGTCAACCTCCGGGGCATTAAGTTCAACAATAGCCAGTTCCCGTTCAAAATCCGGATAATCAATGTGAAAATGCAGGCACCGCCGGCGTAACGCATCTCCCAGTTCCCGGGTGCTGTTGGAGGTCAGCACAACATGGGGGCGAGTAACCGCTTTTATTGTCCCCAGCTCCGGAATAGTTACCTGCCAATCTGATAATGCCTCTAACAAAAAGCTTTCGAATTCCTGATCACTTTTGTCAATTTCGTCAATTAGCAGCACTACCGGCTCCGGACTGGTAAGGGCTGTTAACAAAGGGCGTTTTAGCAAAAATTCCTGATCAAAAATCTGCTGCCGGCCGGTCTCCCACCCCCGCTCAGCCAAGGCTTCAATCTGGATATACAGCAATTGTTTTTGATAGTTCCATTCATATAAAGCTTTACTTTCATCAAGCCCTTCGTAGCATTGCAGCCGAATCATCAGGCACCCGCGCCAACGCGCCCACGCTTTTGCTAATTCGGTTTTGCCGACACCTGCCGGCCCTTCCAGTAACAGTGGTTTTTCCAGGCTTTCTGCCAAATACAGGGCTGCAGCCAAATTTTGATCTGCCAGATAACCGTGGGCTGCTAACCCGGCCATTCGTTCATTAATTGCATCATTCACTTGTCACCAGCTCCATCATTATGCTTATTTGGCAGCTTATCACAGTGTCTGCCAGAGAATTTAATCCAGGACAATACTGCCATACAGAGAAATGTTACAATATTAGCAAGAAATACCGGCGTGCTGTTGATATAATAGCCGTATACCATCCAAAAAAAAACGCCGGTAGTCATCATGATGATCCAGGCAGTCGAAAAATCTCCTGCCGAGCTGCTTTTAATTGTTTTATAGACTTGGGGGAAAAAAGACACGGTAGTAAGAATTCCGGCCAGGCTGCCGATAAATTCAATCATTAGAGCACTCCTTCCCGTCTTTAAACACCCTGACAAGTTTCCTAATACAGGTTATATCTGTTAGCGGGTTCCCCGCCAGTACCAGGAGATCTGCGCGTTTGCCGGCTTCAAGCGTACCTAGTTCTTTCCCTGCGCCTATTGCCTCAGCCGCCAGGCCGGTTGCTGCCCGGAGTGCAGCTGCCGGCGGCAAACCACACTCAACCAGCAAATAAATTTCCCGCCACACATCACCATGTTCAACACCGAGAGCGCCGGCATCAGTTCCTGCAACAATTTTAGCGCCAGCATGGTATGCCCGGACTATCATGGCCTGGTGCCGGGAATACACGGCCTCAATACCGTCCGGGGGCAGCGTTTTGGTTTGATACTTGCGGCCATAAGCCAGCATTCGTTCAAAAGGTACCAGGGTTGGTATCCAATATACCCCGCTTGAGGCGATTAGGTCAGCAGTATCCTCGTCGATCAGCGCACCATGCTCCAGGGTTGTTACCCTGATAGCCAACGCCTGGCGCACACCGTCCACACCGTTGGCATGAGCAGCAAGCGGCTTGTTTAGACGCCGCCCCTCATTGGCCACCGCCTGAGCCTCGTCCAGGGATAATTCAACAATACCGGCATCCTGACGAACAAAATTAACACAACCAGTCATCATAATCTTGATACAATCAGCACCGGCTTTGGCCTGCTCGCGTACTGCTTTGATCATTTCCTCCGGCCCGTCAGCTTCCCGTCCGCCGGCATAGTGAAAATGACCGCCGGTAATTGATATAGCCTGGCAGGCATTTAGCACCCGGGGGCCAGTAACTACTTTCTGGTTAACAGCTTTTTTTAGAAGCGAATTAATCCCATAGGACCCGCCTAAATCACGGACAGTAGTCACGCCCTGTTTAAGCGTCTGAGACAAATTTTTGACCGCCCTGACCAAAGTAATATCTTTATCTTCTTTCCATCGTAATGTACGGGCTTTAAGATCAGAGATACCTTCCAGAAATAAATGTACGTGCGGATCAATTAGTCCAGGCATAATCGTAAACTCAGAATAATCCAATGCAGCTGCCACTTGATCTGCAGCAAAGTCCTGTGCTTTACCGACACCGGCAATAAAACCATCTTTAACAGCCAGATAACAAGCTGCTTGAGCTGGCTTACCTGTACCATCAATCAATAAACCGGCTTTTATGAGCATAATATCAAGTTCCTTCTTTCAGCGATTCTTCGAACAGCTAACTCACAGCATTTATGCAGAAATATTCTGCATAAATGCTGTAAGTACCTGCCAAATCAAGGTAGAATATTTCACAAACCTATTTTAGACCACCTCTCTTGACATTATGTCACTGGCTAAGTATAATTACAAATGTAACAGATTAATCTGATATGGGGGTATAGCTCAGCTGGGAGAGCGCTTGAATGGCATTCAAGAGGTCAGCGGTTCGATCCCGCTTATCTCCACCAAATAAAAATAGAACTTGCGCGCAAGTTCTATTTTTATTTGTTCAAATTCATCTTATCTGCATACAATAACTTGACTGATATACCGCTGTAGGATAAACTAGTATCAACTCGCGTTGTGTTCTAAAGGGGAGTAGCTTGCAAGCTCAGCACTTGTGAGGTTAGGGTCAACAATCGGCTTTGCCTGGCCCTGCCATTGGTATATGCCAATTAGCGAGACCTTTAGTATGGATTTAACAGGCCATGCTAAAGAGTTTCGCTTTTTATGATGCATTAGGAAAACAACAATAGAGGGGAGCGTGTCAATGGACGCAATCGTAGAGATACTTTTGGAATGGGGTCTCACCGGTCTTCTAATTGCCGCATTCACCGAGTCTTTTATTTCTCCGGTACTACCTGACCTGCTTCTTATCCCGTTAGCGCTAGCCAATCCACAAAATGCTATATATTATGGCTTAGCAGCAACCTTTATCTCGGTCCTGGGTGGTTTGATCGGCTATATGCTCGGTCTGAAGATTGGATTGCCAGCCGCCCGCCGCTTTATACCTGATCGTTATCTGGATAAAATCTCCTGCACAGTAAAAGAAAATGCATTATGGGCAGTATTTCTAGCCTCTTTATCCCCTATTCCCTATAAGTTTGTCAGCATAACAGCCGGAGCGCTAAAAATAAATCTACCTTTATTTCTAGTCATTTCTTTCCTTGGGCGCGGTAAACGCTTTTTACTTGAGGGGGTACTGATTTACTATTTCGGTCCCCAGGCTGTAGAGATGTTTACCCAGCATAAGGATGACCTGCTGATTATCTCACTCATAATTATAGCAGTTGCAGGGCTAATTGCGTATATTATGAACCGAAGTAAGAAGACGGAAACTGTGGTAGATGAGCTGTAAAATTTTTGCCCGCTGCTTTATTGCCAGCGGGCAAATTATTTAGGGAGTTATGTACTGGCCGCGGGTTTGAGTTTGATCCACCGCATAAAAGGATATGATATAATCGTAATCGTTCATTATTTTATTACAGGGAGAGTGTTATCGTAATTTTGGACACAGCCTCGATTAGTACCGAGATCATGATTATTCTGGTTCTAATTCTTGCTAATGGTTTATTTGCTTTGACTGAAATGTCTATTGTGTCGTCCCGGAAGAGCCGTTTAGAAAATATGGCGGCCTCTGGCAGTAAGGGTGCCAAGGCAGCACTCAGGTTAACTGAAGAACCTACCCCGCTTCTATCTGCCGTTCAGATCGGCATCACGCTTATTGGTATTCTGACAGGTGCTTTTGGCGGCGCCAGAATATCGATGTTTCTGGCTTCCCTCTTAAATACGATCCCCTTACTAAGTGGTTATAGTGAGGCCATCAGTCTTGCGCTCGTTGTAGGCACCATTACTTATTTGTCACTGATCATCGGTGAATTAGTACCCAAGAAACTGGCACTTAATAATCCTGAGAAAATTGCTACAGCTGTCGCCATACCGATGACAGCGTTTGTGCGTATCAACCGGCCGCTGGTTCATCTCTTAGGACTTTCCACCAATATGGTAATGAAACTGTTAGGCGCTAAACCACCAGAAGAGCCACCGGTCACAGAAGAAGAGGTCCGGGTACTGATTGGCCAGGGGGCTCAACACGGCGTTTTTGAGAAGTCCGAACGTGAAATGGTTGAGAATGTTTTTGTGCTCGGCGATATGCGAGTAGGCGCGCTTATGACTCCCCGTACGCAAATCAAATGGCTTGATATCGAGGATAATGACCCTTATAATCTTCGCATCATCAGGAGCAATAATCATTTGTTTTTTCCGCTGGCACGTGGCAGCTTAGACGACATAATGGGTGTTGTTTATTCTAATGAGCTTTTATCTAATTATGTCCCGGGCCGCCCCTTGCAGCTTGAACAGATTGCCCGTCAGCCACTCTATATTCCCAAAAACACCCCAGCGCTTAAAGTGCTGGAAAAATTTCGCGAAACCGGAATTAATGTAGCGCTTGTCGTCGATGAATATGGCGGTATCTCTGGACTAATCAGCCTTTACGATATTGTTGAACATATTGTGGGGGATATGCCTTATCTGGGTGAAGATGATGATCCTGACGTAATTGCCCGTGAAGATGGGTCATGGCTTGTCGATGGAATGCTTGCAACTGAGGAATTGAAAGAGTTACTTGACGTTGACCGTTTGCCTGGCGAAGAAAGAGGCTACTTTCAGACCCTTGGCGGTTTTATAGTTTCTTATCTCGGTCACATCCCCATTGCTGCAGAAAGCTTTGATTGGAACGATTATCATTTTGAGATTGTAGATATGGATAAAGCCCGGGTTGATAAGGTTCTTATTACCCGGATAGTCATACAAGATGACAGTAATCAATTTGAATAACGCAAAACCCTGCGAGTTACAAGCTCAGCAGGGTTTTTTGTATACTCTAGAATGTCCGCATTGATGGTATGCGTTTTTCATCAATAGTATGTGCGTAATCCTCAAGTTGGGCAGCCAGCGTACTGCTAGCGGTTATAATCTCGGCATCAGCTGAATTAGAATTCTGCATAAGGTCACTAAGTTGTTGTCTAAGAGCTTTAACTTGCAGGGAAATGGTCTGAAGCTGTTGATCCATGCAGTGTACCTCCCACTCATGTTTTTAGTAGTGTTGCCACTAAATTTTAAAATCATGTATTCAACACATACACTGACAAAACTAGCAATCATTGTCGCTCATGTGAATCAATCAGTGCGGGAAAACTAAATTCAGCATGGGAGGTGATAATGTGGCAACCAAAAAATCTGCTTTCTGGAATGGCAAAAATTTTGCGGGAGAATCACAGACAGGTTCCCAGAGCTTAATTGCAGAAGGTCCGCGGACAAACTCCACCCAAGCAAAATATGAAGTGAGCAATGAAACCATCTCTGCCGCTGACCTCCAGCCGTCAGCCAAAACTACCGAGAATATAACAAATAAGCATGGCTGACCTCCCGAATGATAAGCAGCAGCCCCCCACGCACTCCACACATTGAACAACATTAAGGAGGATGATTATATGGCTAACAAAGACAAGAAAAACAAACAGGAAGCAAACATTGATACCGCAAAGAATACAAATAATTCTGACCAGAAAAAGAATATGCCCTGTAAGAATTCACTCCCCACATGATAGTAAACATGCAATAAAGAAACTGAAGGTGGCTTAATCGCCACCTTCAGTTTCTTTTAGGTATGTCCAGCCCTCTTTTTGTTCAATTCGCTGTTCTTTGAGCAAACGTCCGATAGCTCGCTTAAAGGCAGCTTTACTGACATTAAACTTTTCCTTAATAATCTCAGGTGGTGAATTGTCACTGTACGGCATCTGGCCCCCTCTGGCGCGCAGTACCTCAAGAATCTTCTCAGCGTCAGTGTCCATGGCGCTTTCTTTAACAGGACGCATAGATACGTTAATCCGGCCATCTTCTCTAAGGTATGTAACCCGGGCTTCCAGCTCGGCGCCTACACGGGGCCGTTCAGTCATTTCATCATTATGCAGAAAGGCTATAAACCGGTCTTTAGTAAAAATAAAGGCTCCCTGGTCACTATAATTATACACCGACCCGGTAATCGTATCACCAATTTTTATGCCTTCAGCCGGTCTGGATGCTTGTCTGAGCTCATCTTCTACTTCCATAGTAACAGCAGGCCGCCCGGATTTATCACGATACAGCTTGACCCAGACCTTCTCACCACGGCGCGGTATTCCCCGCCTGCCGGCATGGGGCATAAATACGCCTCGTTCAGCACCAATGTTAACAAACGTGCCATCGCGGGTTGTATTAATTACTTCGACTCTGGCCACTTGCCCTTCACGCATTTGTGGCAGACGCATACTGGCTGTCAGCCGGCCTTTAGGGTCTTTATAAAGGTATACCCTGACAGTCTGCCCGATAGTTACCTCTTCAGCCTGCTGAGCCTTATGCAGCAATATATCGTCACTGGTATTGCCGGTACCAGCATCTAGAAATGCTCCCAGCTCACTTTGGCGGGCTACAGTCAAGTCAACTACATCACCGGGTTTATAGTTATGCTTACTGTTATCCATAATTACACCTAGCCTTGATAAACTACTTGTTTGGCATCGCCCCACAAACGCTCTAGCTTATAAAATTGACGATCTTCTTCAACAAAAATGTGAGCTACACAATTACCGTAGTCCAGCAGCACCCATCTTGCGTCACGATATCCTTCTCTGCGTAACAATCTAATCCCCTGTTCTCTTAGCTGTTCTTCAATATTATCAGCAATCGCTTGTACCTGGGTGATCGAGTTAGCACTGCAGACAACAAAATAATCGGTCACCGGTGAAATGCCGGTTAAATCCATAATCACGATATCGCCTGCTTTTTTGTCACTGGCCGCCTTGGCCACTAATTCGGCTAAATTATTGTCGGTTTGAATCATTCGATTAAAAATACCTCCTGGAAACACTGTTCTATAAAACTATCTTTTTCTTTCCGAATTTATTTTATTCGGACTAAGAGAGCAATTTTCCTGCAAAAAAAAGGCAAAGCGCAATAAAATCCGCTTTACCCTCATAATCATCAATTCTTCCGGGTAGAACCAGGGGTTTCCTGATATATCCCGCTTACCTTTGTTGTGGCACTAAACATGGTTTCAACAAGCTGTTTTGTCTGTTCCTTGTCTGGAATCCAATAGCTCAGCCCTTCGATTGTCGCAAAATCGCCGGGAAGCATCTCCGCCCGGAGATTACTGGCGTCAAACCCCTTAAGGCTGTTAGCCACTTTAACCATAGTCATTGCCGACATGTCAGTATCGACATATTCGTTAAGGGTATTTACCAGCGCAGGCACCTTCAAAATGGTACCCACTTGCATCGTTTCCTTTGCCAGGGCTTTTAAGAAGCGCTGCTGGCGCTGCACCCGGCCGATATCGCCAAGTTCATCACTGCGGAAACGTACATATTCACCGGCTTTTTCACCATCGAGGTGTTGATAGCCTTGATTGATACCAATATCAAGGTTAGCATAGGGGTCCTTATAATGCATGTCATGCTCAACGTAGAGGTCTACGCCGCCCATAATGTCAATTACCTTAATAAACGCCTGCCAGTCAATAACTATATAGTAATTGATCGGAATGTGCAGAAACTGCTCAACGGTGCTGCGGGCCAGCTCTGCGCCACCATAGGCATAGGCATGGTTAAGCTTATCATAGCCTTTACGACCTGGAATATTAACCTTGGTGTCACGTGGCAATGATAATAAATTAACTGTCCCGTTCTGGGGGCTGATACTTGCTACCATCATCGTGTCTGAGCGTCTGGCAGGATCATAAGGGTTTTCATGATCTTTATCATCCACACCCAGGAGCAGGATGTTAACCTTGTTGCTTAATGTTTCCGCCGGGCGTTCGGTAGTCTTAACAACCTGTGCTGTCGGCGTGGTACGAACAATATTAAGGTATGCATAGACAGTAGCACCAGCTAAGGCAACTACAGCAATCAACAGCAGGATGAGCAGAAGCAGAACCCTGTCCCAGCGTATTTTCCGCGATTGTCGTCCCGAATTATTCTTTAGTTCATTCATGGTATCATCTCCTCTCCCGAAAGACAACACCCTTTACTTACATTGAGTTTTTTGTCTTTGTAGTAGTAAATAATTACGCCCCTCAATCGAGGCCGGGTGTATAGGCACACCTTTTTCAATTACATAGTGAAGGGACTGGTCATAAGCAGCAAGCATCGCCGCATCTAAATCGTTTAACGCCAGACTGCGCAGCTTGTCCACACCGGGAAAATCGCGGCCTGGTTCAATAAAATCAGCCAAATAAATAATTTTTTCAAGGTTTGACAAATTGGCCCCACCAGTTGTGTGAAGCGCAATAGCTTTGAGAATATGCGGGTCAGTAACCCCATACTCTTTTTTTGCTAAACAAGCCCCCAGTGGCGCATGCAGCAGCACTGGTTGACAATATTCAACATCATTCATCACTATACCAAAAGCTGCGGCTGTTGGCAATAGGTTATTGCTGGGTATCGCCCGGGCACAGTCGTGGAGTAATCCGGCTAGTTTGGCCTGTTCTATATCTACACCAAACCGGACTGCCAGGTCTATCGCGGTTTGACTTACACCAAGCGAATGGCGAAACCGTTTTGTTGATAAACATTGTGACAGTTTTTCCGCTACTTGATTATAATTCATCATCTGACACCACCTGCTCTTTAGTACTAAAATTCGGCAATTTAACGGAATATCCTTTTTATCTAAATAAAAAACCTCCTAAGAATAGGAGGTGAGTACATCAAATACATGTATAATTTACAGGCTAGACACCACTGTGATTAGTCCTGGCGCGGCTTGGCTTCATTAACGACAATCTGACGGCCTGCGATTTGAGAGCCATTCATGGCCTCAACCATTTTTTCGGCGTCAGCGTCCTCAACTTCCACAAAACCGAAACCACGGGAACGGCCTGTTTCTTTGTCAGTAATTATTCTGCTTGATACAACAGAACCATGCTCACGAAAAGCATCAGCCAGAGCTGTGTCTGTAGTATTCCAGGGCAGGTTGCCGACATAGAGTGTTTTTGCCATAGGGAATCACCTCCGTTACATAGGATACTAAAATAAAACAGATTTTACGTTAACATTATCTGCAAAAACAGAAGATTTATGCTTCCCTGGGCCTGCCTTTATTTGGCACATTAGCTCCTTCAACGATATAAGCCCTCTTTATAGATATAGTCTTCAACACTTTCCGGTACGATATATTTTATAGAACGCCCCTTTTTCACCCGTTCCCTGATGTCGGTTGAAGAAATCTCGAGCTCCGGCGTAGCCAGTCTCTGAATACTGCGTCGCCCTTTTACCCCAAATTGTTTAATTACCTGATCAATATAACTGATACAGCCTGGCCGTGTAGCTGCCACAAAAAAACATAATTCTAATAACTGGTCAATCTCCTGCCAGCTAGGTAAATCTCTTACTGTATCCGCACCTGTGATGAAGTAAAGATCGGTGTTAGCACCATAACAGTCAATTAAGGCCTTAACGGTATCTATCGTATAGGAGGGGCCGGATCGCTCAATTTCAATGCCAGACACAAAAAAGTGAGGGTTAGAATATGTAGCCAGTACGGTCATAATATAGCGGTGGATGGCCGGTGTAACCAGCGACTGCTGTTTATGCGGCGGATTACTGGCCGGGATAAACAAAACCTTATCCAGATTGTATTCAATACGAACAGCTTCGGCTGTGACTAAATGACCTACATGAATGGGGTCAAAAGTCCCGCCCATAATACCAACTTTGTCTTTTGCATGCGCCATAATGTTCTGCCTTTCAAAAATATCCACAAGATTCTAAAACTTTGTTTATTATTATAGCAAATGCCTGTCCATATGAAAAGCCAGTCAGCCTGTTAACAATAATTTCATGGACAGGTAAACGATAATGCTAACACCGGCGATTATAGCTGCCGCCCGGGCGTAATCAACAGCATCATGGTTTCCTTTGGGCGTACGCAGATAGTTCCTTACAGCGGAATAATAACCTGCCAGCAGTTTTATTTTACTCATACTATTATCATAAACCGAGCACCGCCATTACCAATAAGTGTGCCCGTATTTATTATCATGCAGTCTCCCTTTTTAATCATTGATATCTTAATTACAGTTAATTCCATCATTCTTGTATTATATCCTGCCTAACCCAAAAATAAAAACGAAACCGGAAAAGGCCGGCTCTATACAGGAACAGATTTAAGAAAAAATGAGATTGCCTTACTGTTACTGACAATAAGCTGACATGGCAGCCATTGTAAGTACCGGTAAAGTAATCCCACTTATTATCTATATACAACGCATTAAAGTTTTGCAGGCGGGTGGTGTGTTGGCAAAAGCGGCAGTCAAGCGCCAGCGGTGGAGCGTTGTCAATGCACCACCCGCCTGCGCCTGCAAACTGCTTTAATGCTGAATAAGATAATTACCTAATTTGACCACAGCCATTTACCATATATTTGATGCTGGTCAGTTCAGGCAGACCCATAGGTCCCCTGGCATGAAGCTTTTGTGTGCTTATGCCGATTTCCGCACCAAACCCAAATTCAAAGCCGTCGGTAAAGCGGGTTGAGGCATTGACATAAACGGCAGCGGCATCAACCTCCTGTTGAAAGCGTCTGGCATTATTATAGTCGTTGGTAACAATTGCCTCCGAATGGCGAGTACTGTAGGCTGCAATATGCTCAAGAGCAACATCCAAATTATCTACCACTCTCACGGCCAGAATCAGATCCAGAAATTCGGCAGCCCAATCTTCCTGAGTGGCCGGCTTGACGGCCTGATGATAGTCCACAACCTGAGGGCAACCCCGTAACTCAACACCGGCTTGGTGAAAACGTTCCAATAAATCAGGTAAAATAGCAGCTGCAATATCTCTGTGTACCAGCAGCGTCTCCATCGCATTACACACGCCGGGACGCGAAACTTTAGCATTGAAAGCGATATCCTGAGCCATTTTAAGATCAGCGCTTGCGTCAATAAAAGTATGACACACTCCAGTTCCTGTTTCAATAACCGGCACCGTGCTATTCTCTACAACAGTCCGGATTAGGCCTGCACCGCCACGGGGAATAATTACATCAATAAATTTATTAAGTTTCAACATGGCAGTAACTGCCTGCCGGTCAGTGGTCTCAACAAGTTGGATGGCACCTGCCGGTATACCGGCAGCAACGGCTGCTTTTGCAATAATCGCCGTAACCGCACTATTAGAACTGATTGCTTCAGAACCGCCACGTAATATTACGGCATTGCCGGACTTCAGGCATAAGCCGGCAGCATCGACAGTGACATTGGGGCGGGCTTCATAGATAATTCCAATAACGCCAAGGGGCACATGCACTTTACTAATTGAAAGACCATTAGGACGAATCCAGCCAGCCGCAGTTTCGCCAACAGGGTCAGGCAATGTCACAATTTGCCGTAACCCTTCAGCCATCGCTGTTATTCTGGCCTCATTTAACAGTAAACGGTCAATAAGAGGCTTCGCCATCCCATTTGCTGCAGCCCGCTCAACATCTTGCGCATTAGCGGCAACAATCACAGCTTGTTCTTGCTCCAAAGCATCAGCCATGGCTAACAGTGCCTGATTCTTAACAACAGTTGACAACGAGGCCAACCGGCGTGCGGCTTGTTTGGCGACTCTGCCTTTTTCAGCAAGTTCATTTATGTAGTCCATGCTTCCTCTCCCCTCTTATACCAAAAGTACCAGATTATCGCGATGCACAACCTCATCATATGGCTTAGAGCCTAATATATTACTAATCTCAGGGGTATGGGCCCCCATGATTTTTTTTACATCCTCGGCGCTATAATTGGTGATACCGCGAGCAAGCTCCCGTCCGGCAGCGCTCTTTATGCTAATAGTATTGCCTAATTCAAAATCACCATCAACAGCAGCTATCCCGGCAGCTAAAAGGCTTGAACCGCCAGTTAAGAGGGCTTGCTCACACCCCTTATCCACAGTTACCCAGCCACTCACACTGACTCCAAAGGCCAGCCAGCGCTTCCTGATTTGCAAACGGTTTTCCTTGGACACAAAAACTGTGCCTACCTTGCTCCCCTGCAGCACCTCGCGAACTACACCATCTCGCCCGCCGGAGGCGATTACCATAGCAACACCAGAATTTACAGCAATCTTTGCCGCTTGAATTTTAGTATACATACCGCCTGTTCCACGAACAGTACCCGGACCACCGGCCAATTCCTCGATCTCCGGGGTAATATCCGCAATTTCACTCAGTAGTACCGCACCCGGATCAGTCTGAGGGTTAGCCGTGTAGACACCCTCCACATCTGACAAAATAATAAGCAAATCAGCATCAATAATGCTGGCGACCATAGCTGAAAGGGTGTCATTGTCGCCAATTTTCAGTTCATCAATAGCCACAGCATCGTTTTCATTAACAATGGGAATGACGCCCTGATTGAGGAGCGCCATTAATGTGTTGCGGGAGTTGGTATATCGCTTGCGGTTCACCGAGTCGGCACGGGTCAGCAGCACCTGAGCAACAATTTGACCGTATTCTCCAAACATTTTCTCATAAATATGGAGCAAAATTCCCTGACCGACCGCAGCAGCAGCCTGCTTTTCCGGAATCGTCTTCGGTTTTTCTTTCAACCCCAGACGATCTACACCGGCCCCCACGGCTCCAGAGGTAACCAGAATAATCTGTTTTCCCTGATTGGCAAGGTCAGATAGTTCGCGGGCAAGTTTCTCGATTCTTAAAAGATTAAGTTTGCCGGTGGCGTAAGTTAATGTGCTGGTGCCAACCTTAATAACTATGCGTTTCGCATTGCCCAAATTTTCCCTGGTAAGCATAATAGTAATACTCCCCCATAGTTCACGGCAGTTCTATCTTGGATTTGTCCTCATTCTTTTTATATAATAAGCCATTACGTCCAATGACCTGTACTAATTCGGCGCCTGTGGCCCGTGCTAGTGCGGCAATAGCTGTTTTGGGCTCTTCCGGGCTGTTTTGCAGTACCCTGACTTTAATAATTTCACGGACAGTCAGCACTTGGACGGCACTTTCAATGACAGAATCCACCACACCGCCTTTGCCAATCTGAACAACAGGTTCGAGCGTACTTCCCAGGGCTCTTAAAAAGCGCTTCTGCTTACCTGTTAGTGTAGTTTCGTTTGCTAGCAAAATATTTCCTCCTATGGTCTAAACTCAAATTCCATATCGTGAATCCGGACAGTATCACCTTCTTGGATGCCACGACTCTTAAGCTCTTCATCAATTCCCAGCTTACGCCAAATTGACTGGAAACGCCGCAAGCCTTCTTCATCGCCAAAACGCGTCATCGCAACAAGCTTCTCGATCCCTTCACCCACGACGACATAAGCGCCATCATCATCCCGCTTGACTGAATAAGCCTCTTCCGGCTTGGCATCATATACCTTGGCATCGATAATTTCTTCCGGTTCTTCCACATACTCTGCCAGCAGCTGTACTGCCCGCTGCATCAGGGCAGTTAATCCTTCACCGGTTGCAGCTGAAACAGGATATATCTCATGACCTAAGCCAGCCATATACTCTGCTACCCGTTGATAGTTTTCCTGTGCCTCTGGCAAGTCCATTTTATTAGCGGCAATAATTTGAGGACGCTTGAACAACCGTTCGTTGTATAATTTAAGTTCATTATTAATTTTATGAAAATCGTCAATCGGGTCGCGGCCTTCCAGCCCGGAGACATCCAGCACGTGGATAAGAACCTTGGTACGCTCAACATGGCGGAGAAAATCATGCCCAAGACCTACGCCCTCGTGCGCACCCTCAATGAGTCCTGGAATATCAGCCAGGACAAAGTTCTGCCCCTCAGCAATACTGACAACCCCTAGAACCGGTGATAATGTGGTAAAGTGATAGGCAGCAATTTCAGGTTTAGCTGCCGATACCCGGGACAGAATACTTGACTTGCCCACACTTGGATACCCCAGGAGGCCGACATCTGCAAGCAGCTTAAGCTCCAACAGCAGTGTGCGTTCTTCACCCGGTTCACCTAATTCAGCGAAGGTAGGTGCTCTATTGACACTGTTAACAAAGCGCGCATTGCCGCGCCCACCCCGGCCACCTTTAGCTACCACGATTGTTTGACCTGGTTCAGTAATGTCACCAAGCACCTGACCAGTGGCTTCATCTTTTATAATGGTTCCCGGCGGTACTTTGATCAGGAGATCTTCAGCTCCCCGGCCATGCATATTGCTTGTTTGCCCATGAGCACCACTATCGGCCTTAAACTGGCGTTTATAGCGAAAATCAATCAGGGTGTTAAGGTTAGCATCGCCAATTAATACTACATTAGCGCCACGGCCACCATCCCCGCCGCTAGGCCCACCTTTGGGAACATATTTTTCCCTGCGGAAGCCAGACATACCGTTACCGCCGCTACCGGCTTTTGTAGTTATTTTTGCTCTGTCAATAAACATAGAAATCCCCTTGCGTTTTATAAGTAATATGCGCTATTGCGCTCAATTTTATCCGATAACTAACCTGCTCTAAGACTCCCATATTTCCTGTGCCCTTTAGGGTATGCAAGCGGGAGTTTAGATCAAAATATTAAGCTGCAAGGTTGTATATAGTTAAATGTGCTCGTTTTGGTAAGCAGCCAACACATTTGATATCATTTCGGGGTCGTGCGCAAGTTTTTCAATATATTGCAGCGCCTTCTCACCACGTCCCAATTGAATCATAGCGTGAATAACCTGCAGGTGGTTTAAGAAATCATGACGCTGGATACGGAGCAATTTGACTACGTCAGTACATGTCATTACTTCAGAGCAGCCTGTGTTTGTCATACAATCATCCTTCCGATATACTGCAGAATGATATGTCTTTCGCCCCGGTCAGCCAAAATACCTGTCGGATTACGATAGTTTTGGTAAAAATATAAAAACCTGCGGCTTTGTGGGCCGCAGGCATTTCTTAAATAGCTTCTTCAGCTGCAGGATACACACTTATTTGCCGGTCATAGCGGCCTTTACGCTCGAAAGCGACTTTACCGGGAACTTTGGCAAACAGGGTATCGTCTTTGCCGATGCCGACGTTATTACCAGGATGGAAATGGGTTCCGCGCTGGCGTACCAGAATACTGCCTGCAGTAACAACCTCACCGGCGTGACGTTTAACGCCCAGACGCTGAGCCGCGCTGTCACGGCCATTACGGGTACTACCCACACCCTTTTTATGAGCAAATAACTGTAAGTCAAAAGAATTCAGTTTGAATTTTTCCATGTTGCTTTCACCTCCTGTGCTCAATAATCCGAACACTCTTAGGATATAGTTTGGCAATTTCAGTTAGACCAAGGAGCATGGTTTCAAAGACTGCCGCCGTAAGGCTGTCAGTCTGACCGGCAAGTTCGATCTTAAGCCCGCTGCGGTCCTGCACCAGGTTAATCTCCCGCCGTAAGTGGCGTTCAATTCCCATGATCGACGACTGAGTAAGAGCAGATACACCTGCACATACAATATCCTGACCATGGGGTGCAGCTTGTGCATGCCCATTCACCATAAATCCCTTAATTGCCTGATTATTATCGCGAATCAATGTAACCGTAATCATTATCCGGCCTTAAGCAAGAATCTTGTCAATGCGGATTTTGGTAAACGGCTGACGATGGCCTTGGCGACGACGATAGTTGGATTTTGCTTTGTATTTAAAAACCAAAATCTTCTTACCTTTGCCGTGAGACACTACTTCAGCAGTAACTTTAGCGTCAGCTATCAGCGGTTTGCCGATAACTACTTCACCGTCTTTTACTACAGTCAGAACACGGTCAAAGTCAACAGTCTGGCCTTCAGCCACTTCGATTTTCTCGATAGTGAGCACATCGCCTTCAGTAACACGGTATTGTTTACCGCCTGTTTCAATAATAGCATACATTATTAATATTGCACCTCCCCTGCGTAGGACTCGCCGAATACGGTAAAACAAAACACAGTTTTGTTTTTTAGAAACCTCTCCGCGCGGTTAAAGTAGACTTAACGCCTACATCATGAAATTTTACCATAATGGTAATAGTTTGTCAATCAGGTTTCCAAAGCAGCGAAAACATCTCCGGATTCATGGTTGGAGCCGTTTCCACAGCAAGGGTTCTGGCCGTTTCCTGTTCAAGCCGTTTAAGCTCTCCCTGCCTGTTTAAGAACTCGGCTACCTGGGGATGAACCTGAATTAACAGCCGTCCTCCCGTCCGGGGGCGTTTATTTAATTTTCTCAATTCCCGTTTGATATCAATTACAACCGTTTCCGGGGATTTTATACGGCCTCTGCCCAAACAGTACGGGCATTCGCCATAAAGCATACCATTAATGTTTTGCCTGGCCTTTTTCCGGGTCATTTCAACCAATCCCAGGTTGGTTATGCCTAAAACATTTGATTTCGTCCGGTCTTTTTTGAGCTCAAGTTCAAGGGCTGTTAAAACGGCTGCCCGTTGCTCAACCTTAGCCATATCAATAAAGTCGATGATAATAATACCGCCAATATCTCTTAATCTAAGCTGCCTGGCAATCTCGGCAGTCGCCTCCATGTTTGTTTGAAATACGGTTTCAGACAGATTGGTATTGCCGATAAATTTTCCGGTATTAACATCAATGACTGTCAATGCTTCCGTATAATCAATAACAAGATAGCCGCCACAAGCCAACTCTACCCGCCGGTTACGCAGGATTTCAAGTTTATTGTCAATATTAAACCGGCTGAACATATCAGCATCAGGGCCGGCGGTTTGTTCATACAGCCTAACACAGCCAACAAGTTCAGGTGATGTATATTTTAGTAAATCAATTACCCGGTTATAGGCCTCTTGGCTATCGATGACAAACTCCGTAACATCGTTTGTCAAATAATCGCGGACAATCCTGACAACCAGGTCGGCATCCCGGTAAATAAGCGCTGGTGCATTAGTCCTTTTAACCCTGGCGCTCAGCGTTGACCAGATATTAGTCAGGTAGGCCATATCGTTAATTAGTTCATCCTGGCTTTTTCCTGCAGCCACCGTCCTGACAATGACCCCCATACCTGCCGGACGGATTTTTTCAGCAAGCTGTCTTAATCTATTTCGTTCAGGTTCATCTTCAATACGACGTGAAATACCGATATAATCGACAGTTGGCATAAGCACGATGTACCGTCCCGGCAAGGTCAGACTGATCGTGGCACGAGGGCCTTTTTCACCCATAGCATCTTTGGAGATCTGCACCAGTACGTCCTGCCCAACCGTTAAATGCTGGCAGGCGGCCTGGCGCCCGGCATCTCCCATATATAAAAATGCATTTTTATCGCGCCCGATATCAACAAAAGCCGCCTGCATACCTGGTAGAACATTTTTTACTTTACCTTTATAAATGTTGCCAACCAGATGCCCGCTCTCGCTGCGTTCAACTGATATTTCCATAAGTTCGCCGTCTTCCAGGAGCGCGACCCTGGTTTCCTCCGGCATAACATTGGCGATAATACTCTTTTTCATACCATGTTTCCTTTAACTTAATTATAGTTCAATTGGTGACCGCTTTCCCCGCCCGTCACTGACAAATAACCCGGTACGGTTGATAAGTGCATTACCATAATCAGCAGGCAAACCATAACTGCCTGTTAAAACAGCAAGCACTTCAGCGGGCTTGACACTGCCTGTTGGTGTTATTTTTATCGACAGGCTTATTGACAACAGCGCTTGATTATCTGATGCCAGTACGGCTGTAACCGGTGCGGCAAGATATTCTTTAATATCAATCTCACGCCGTCCTTTAGGCGTTTCCTTAATATAAACAATCTCAATCTCGCTATTGAAATTGTTTATACTTGCCATTACCGTATCTAATGTCGCTGCCGGCGCTAAAGGGATAATAATGTCATAGGTTGCCAGATTGACAACCGCCATAAGGGCTGGGCCGGGTGTATGCATATATCTGGCAGATTTAAGTTCAATTCCTGCAGGCAGCTGCGCTCTCATGCGGGTCTCGATGCTGGCAATTTCCAGTTCTTCCGTCAGTTCAAGATCAAGATATTCGGCATCACTGGTCACACCTACTGCCAATGCCGAGGCAAAAGCCATTTTCATATGAGGGTTAAAGCCTTCGGAGTAGGCAGCAGGTAGTCGGGCGCGGCGAACAACCCGCTCAATTGTTCCGGCAAAATCCAAATGCGACACATAACGAATCTCGTTCCCTTTAGTTATTTTCAGCCGTAACTTTGCCATTATGCCTGCCCCCAATCAACTACTTTAACATCAAGCTTCTGACAAACACCACAGGCACCACACTGCTCCCGGCGACAGTCAGGAGTAAATGCCGCCTGTTGCGCAGCCTGCCATTCCCTTGTCAGGAAAGACTTGTCCACCCCTGATGATAAATGGTCCCAGGGCAAATTCTCGTCATTATCCCTGTCACGACTGGCATAAACAGCAGGATCAATATTTTCAGCGGCAAAAGCTTCCATCCAGACATTATACTTAAAATGTTCAGACCAGCCGTCAAACTTAGCCCCGTTCTGCCACGCCCTGAGGATTACCTTGCCTAATCGACGGTCACCACGGGAAAATACCCCCTCCAGGAAGCTGGTGCGGGCATCATGCCAGCTGAGCGAAATGCTGCGATCTTTAATCAGGGATCGTAATAACCTTTGTTTCCGTTCGATTTCCTCGACCGGATCTTGTCCAAACCACTGGAAAGCAGTATGGGGCTTGGGCACAAACGATGATACGCTGACAGTCACCTTCGCGCCCTTGCGGCCTTTTATCTGTTTGTAAAGGTCTGCGACCTGCTGTGCCAAAACAGCAATGCCAGCTATGTCCTCATCAGTTTCAGTAGGCAAACCAATCATAAAGTAGAGTTTAATGGTTGACCACCCTGATGTAAAAGCAGCACTTACTGCCTCGATGAGGTCCGCCTCAGTCACGCCTTTATTAATTACATCCCGCAGACGCTGCGTCCCGGCCTCAGGCGCAAAGGTCAAACCACTTTTCCTTACCTGCTGGACCTGTTTAGCAAGGTCAATAGAAAAACTGTCAATTCTGAGTGATGGCAGCGACACACTTACCCCCTGCTCTTTAAACCGGGTAGTAAGCTGGGTAATCAAATGACTCAGACAGGAATAATCAGCAGAGCTTAATGATACCAGCGATATCTCGTTATAGCCGGTATTATTGATAAGCTCCTGAACATAGTTTACCAGCGTCTCCATTTTGCGCTCACGTACAGGACGGTAGAGCACCCCGGCCTGGCAAAACCGGCAACCGCGGGTACAGCCCCTGAACAATTCAAGCATGATGCGATCATGAACAATCTCAATAAATGGAACAATAGGCTTAGTCGCAAACATCACCTGATCAAGGTCCTGGATCACTCGTTTGGTAACAATCGGTTTAGCCTCAGGCACAAGTGGCCGGATTTCTGCCCACCGGCCATCGGCCTGATACTCTGCTTTGTAAAAACTTGGTACATATATACCCTGAATTTCGGCAAGACGGCACAGAATACCTGCTTTACCGCTTGGTTTCCCAGAGCGTTTCCACGCGGCAACAGCAGCAGCTACTTCACCGATAACATCTTCGGCTTCCCCTATTATAAAGAAATCTACAAAGTCAGCCATAGGCTCTGCGTTAAACGCACATGGACCCCCGCACACCACCAGCGGCTGTGTTTCATCACGTTCTGCTGCCAGCAACGGTACGCCAGCTAAATCGAGCATATTAAGCACATTACTGTAACTGAGCTCATACTGTAAGGAGAAGCCCACAATGTCACAGTCGGCGACCGGCCGCTTTGTTTCCAGTGTATATAACCGGATTCCGTTTTTTCTCATCTCAGCTTCCAGGTCGACCCAGGGAGCATAAGCACGTTCAGCAAATGTATCCGGTCGCTGATTTAGTATCTGATACAATATTTTTAGCCCCAGGTTGGACATACCGACTTCGTATATGTCAGGCATAGCCAGGACAAAACTTACTGTAGCCGATTTAGGTTCTTTAGCCACGCTGTTCCATTCATTACCGGTATAGCGGGCTGGTTTCACCACCCTGCTCAAGACAGCAGGGCTAACAGGGTCTAATTGGTGCATATGTACCTCCAAATAAATAGCTATAAAAATTATTATGTATTTTTCCAGCGGAAATATCAAGCCTTATTTATAAAATCATTCACTTTGCCCTTAATTCCCTGTTCCAGCAGCCGTTCCCATACCTCAGTTTCAGTTAGGGACCCGCTTAGATGGAAATCACGATCAACAATATGAATCACATAGTACTGTTCCGGCCCTAATAAGCGAATGACCTCACTGATACTAGTGCTCTCCATTGCCGTAATATGGCTTGTGGGCATAACACCACGACTGGAAAGCTCTGCTTTTTTACCTGCTAAAATGCGCATGTTCCGAAACCCGGCCAGATTATTTTCAGCCCGGGCCGTAAGCAGAAGAAAGCCTGCTGCTATCAGCATTGTCAAATTAATCGTATCGTGAAACCAGTACCCCATTCCGGCGAGTATTACCAGTAAGCAGCCAATCAAATGACTAAGCGTAACAACAATAGCTGTAGCCTCACGGTAATCACGCCGACGCGATAATATCGCCCGCAAAATTCTCCCGCCGTCTAACGGCAAAGCCGGCAGCAGATTGAAGAGTGCCAGGGTAAGATTCACTTCGCCGTAGAATCTAAGCACATCCTGCCAACTATTTGCCTCATTCAGCTGTGCATAACATAAAGCCGCCAGAACCAGGCTTGCCATTGGTCCGGCGGCTGCTATCATTATTTCACTGGCCGCGCCGGCATCGGCAAGGCGCTCCACACGGGCCATAGCACCAAAGGGCAGAAATTCAACCTGCTTAACCTTGTAGCCTAAGCCGCCGGCCATTAGCATATGAGCAAGTTCATGCCATAATACCGCACTAAATACCAGCAGTATCTTGCTGATAAGACCGGCAACCGAAAACAAAGCAATCAAAGCTAGAAACCAATTGTTTAAAACAATTTCAACCCCTGCAACTTTACCGGCCCGCATATTTCACATCCTTTACTTGACTGACTCACTTTTCATTCTGGGAAGAGGATCAATTGCTTTGCCGTTTTCCCTCAGCTCAAAATAAAGCACCGGCGCAGCAGCCCCTGTTTTTCCAACTCGACCTACTACCTGTCCCTGGCTTACCGCATCGCCATCTTTGACTAAGACATCGGCCAGATGTCCGTAAAAAGTTTCGATACCCTGCCCATGATCGATAATTAAAACTTTTCCAAACTGGGCACTATCTGTCACTATTTTGACGCTGCCTGGAGCAGCAGCCCGCACACTGGTCCCGGCCTGTGCAGCAATATCAATGCCCTCGTGTAAAGTATCCTGCTTGAGCCCCGGGTTTGTTTGCCAGCCGTAGCCGGCCATTACCTGCCCTTCTACAGGTTTAGTCATATACATTAAAGGATCAGCAGGCCGCGAGACTGTTGCCTTAACCTGTTTTAAAACCGGAATTTCTGAAAGTTGTATGGCATTTGGCCAATATGCATTAATATAATCTACTGTTTTTACCGAATAGTACACAAAATCAGTCTGAGTAGTTAGCATTTGCCTCACAGCACCTGTTACTTCCTGTCCAATCCTAGTGTCTGAAACATGGGCACCATAGATCATAGCAAATATCCCCAAAGCCACAACTGTCTTTTTTAGCCAGGTATAGTCAGGTGTATCATTATAATAGGATTGCCAGTTTTTTTCATTAGTGCGATTCCGCGTAGTCAAATACCAGCGGTTTCTCAAACGATTCCACAACTTTGTCATGCTAAACCCTCCATAAACACCGGCTAAAGTATCTTATGGAATATATATGACAAAACTACGAATTTATAACTATTACAATGTATTTATGTTTTGCAGATTCCCCAAAAGAACAAGAACACTAACGATAGCGCATTCAATTATATCACCACAAAAAGTAAAGCGAGCCGGTGGCTCGCTGGTGTCAAAACAGGATCTTTTGCCTTCGCATATAGATATTTAGCAATATCCCAATACTGACAAGATTTGTGGTCAGAGAACTTACACCATAACTCATAAGTGGCAGCGGGATACCGGTAACAGGCATAATGCCTGCTGTCATACCAACATTAACCAATAGATGAAAGGCAAGCATAGAGGTAATGCCTGTTGCTACAAGCATGCCAAAATTGTCCCGGGCTGCGCCGGCAATCTTAACACCACGGTAAAGCAAAATAAAATAAAGCAGCAAAATCAGGGTTGAACCGACAAATCCCAACTCTTCACCAATAACAGCGAAAATAAAGTCAGTGTGGTTTTCCGGTAAAAAATTAAGCTGGCTCTGTGTGCCATTAAATAAGCCTTTACCAAACAGCATGCCGGAACCAATGGCAATCTTGGATTGGATGATATGGTACCCAGACCCCAGTGGATCAACATTAGGGTCAATAAATACTGTTAACCGTTTTTTTTGATAGTCTTTTAAAAAATGCCAGAAAATTGGCAGGAACGCAAGACCGGCACCAATGATCGCCATCAAATGGCGGGTACTAATACCAGCCACAAAAATCATACCAAATAATATTGCCAGAAATACCAGGGAAGTACCTAAGTCAGGCTGTTTCAACACCAGAAGAAAGGGTACCCCAACATAAACGAATACCGGGATAATCTCTTTAAAGCTGTTGAGCTTGCCTGTACGTTTGTCGAGGATTTGCGCTAAAGCAATAATCATAATAAGTTTGGAGAACTCTGACGGCTGCAGACTAATTGGACCAAGCTGAATCCAGCGCTGAGCCCCCAGCGCAGATTGACCGACAAACATAACTGCCAGCAGCATGATCATGTTGAAAGCATAGAGAAGACCGGCAAATTTCTCAAGTGATTTATAGTCAAAGTTTAGCATTATGAAGATTATAGCAATGTTTGCCAAAGCAAACAGCCCCTGGCGTTCAACATACCAGTATCGATCTTCACTAGGGCCGTTGATGTGAGTTGCACTGCCAATAATAACCAGGCTAATGATAACCAGGAGGGCTGTAACTCCAATAAGTATAAAGTCTAAGTTCCGCAACAGGCGCTGGTTAAGCATACAGACCATCCTTCTCTCTACCGATGTCTTATATATTATAATAGTATTTCCTGCCTGCGTCCAGTATTGCGGGCAATAAAAAAAGCAGAGCACTGTTTCTTTACTCTGCTTCATTAATTTACTCGCCTGCCATAGTACCACGTTTCATGCGATTAACTGGAATGTTGGCTACCAGAGCCACTTGTGTATTGGTCTTAGTCAGACTTATTTCCATCTCGGTTTCGTTGATATCCATATAGTTTGAGATAACTTTTATCATGTCATCTTTAATAACTTCCATAAATTGCGGCGATACATTGACACGGTCATGGACCAGTACAAACCTAAGCCGTTCTTTAGCAATATCTTTCGAACCCTGCGCCTCTCTGCCAAACAGTTTTTGTATAAGTTCAAACACCTTGTTTCCCCTCCCAGCCACTATTTAAAACCCTAACACTTTTCTGAACCTACCCCATAAGCTGTTATTAACCTCAAGCGCCATTAGCGGCACGTTTTCCCCCATCAGGCGCCGTACGATATTCCTATAGGCAATGCCCGCCAAGGCTGTCGTGTTCGCGATTGCCGGTTCGCCACGGTTAGTAGAAATAACAATATACTCATCTTCAGGGATTATGCCCAGCAAATCAACAGCTAAGATTTCAATGATATCGTCAATATCCATCATATCGCCTTTTTTTACCATAAGCGGTCGAATGCGATTAACAATCAGTTTAGGATTATGTTTACCTTCAGATTCCAACAAGCCAATAATCCGATCAGCATCCCGCACGGCGGATACTTCCGGCGTTGTGACGATAATGGCCCGGTCAGCACCAGCAATAGCGTTTCTAAAGCCTTGTTCGATACCAGCCGGACAATCGATGATTACATAGTCGAATTCCTCTGCAAGTTCTTTACATAGTTGCCGCATTTGGTCAGGCGTCACGGCATTTTTATCCCTGGTCTGAGCAGCTGGCAGCAGATACAGTGTTTCGTAGCGCTTGTCCCGGATTAGCGCCTGTTTTAAGCGGCAGTTACCATCAGTTACATCCACCAAATCATAAACGATTCTGTTTTCGAGCCCCATGACCACATCAAGATTCCGGAGACCAATATCAGCGTCTACCAAGACCACTTTTTTACCCTGAAGAGCAAAGCCTGTTCCAAGGTTAGCTGTTGTCGTTGTTTTACCTACGCCACCCTTGCCTGACGTGATGACAATTACTTCCCCCATCTATGTACGTACCTCCTACAGCCTATCAAAGAGAGCTCACACTTCCTCTGATGCTAATTTCATTTTATCTGTTGGTTCAATAATAACAATATCTCTAACTATGCGGGCAGTCTCCCTGCAGGTAGGATTGTCCTGATTATCAGGGGCTCTGGCAATTATCCCGGCTATCCTTAGCTGGCCAGCAATCAGCTTATCAGCCGTAATCGTCGCCAGCTGATCACCTTTTGCGCCGGCATGAGCCAACCCCCGGCAGGTTCCCTGAACAGTAATGTTACCGCCAGCAATTATTTCAGCACCGGGATTTACATCACCCATAACAATAACTGATCCGCTAAACACTACCCGCTGTCCGCCTCTTAACATTCTTGACACAATCAGAGTTTGCCCACCCTCAGGCTCCTGCCGGTATTCCACTGGAATCTCACTATCTTGTACGCTAGCGCCCTCTGTTAAAGATTCCGTAGATAACACTGGCGCTTCAGGCTGGTCATACAGAGCGAGGCCGTAGCCTGCCAACAGGTTAATAAGCTGGTGCCGTTCGTCGCCGGTTAACGAATTAGAGCCGGCTACCACCTTGATACCGGCGTTTCCGGTAAAAAAATGTGCGGCAGATTCTAATTTCTCTTTTAGCTGTTCTAAAATAGCAGTAAAATCAACAGATTCCTTAATTACCAGTTCGAGGCCGCCTTTGTTTCCCTTAAATACTATATCCTCCCGCATATCTACTCCTAAATTTTACCATATGTTATTATCTATATGTCAACTAAAATTCGCCTTATTTAGCAAATTTCCTGCATTCGCTACAGCAGCTATGGTTAAAATTACCGCAAAAGAAGGGATCACTTTAACAACCGGGAAATATTTACTTTAGTTTTTCGTTTGGAGGTTAATTTATGGTTAATTGTTTGGCAAAAGTGACAGCTTGGCTGGGACAGCGCATGTTCTTAATTGTTTTGTCCGCCTTGCTTATTGGCTTTATTTCACCAATTTCGGATTCTGCTGCGCTCCGGGCAATAGTCATTGGCGCATTTGCTTATATGACTTTTGTTACCGCGCTGGATACAAGCTTTAAGGAATTCCTGCAGGTACTTAAAAGGCCGGTCATTCCTGTATGGATATTAATGTTAATCCACATTGTTTCACCACTTATTGCCTGGTTGACCGGTCTTATCTTGTTCGCCGGCAATCAGTCTGTGCAATTGGGCTATTTACTAGGTGCTTCTACCCCCATTGGTGTAACTTCAGTCATCTGGACGGCGTTAACCCAGGGAAATGTGTCCATTGCACTTGTGGCCGTAACCCTTGATACCCTCATTGTCCCGGTAATGCTGCCTTTCTTTTTTAAAGTCGTTATAGGTCAGACACTGCACATTGACTATGTGCAAATGATGGTCCAGCTTTTGCTTATGGTTACCGTACCAAGCATACTTGGCATGACTCTCCACGATTATAGCAGAGAGATACTTACTCCTGTTATTAAAACTGCTGCCAACTTTATATCCAAGATTGCTTTCTTTGCTGTGATTTTCGTAAACGCGGCAATCGTCGGACCAAGTATCAGTTGGGATATCTCCACCTTGAAAATAGTCCTGATCACTATGTTCCTGGTAGCAGCTGGATATTTGATCGGTTTCTTAGGCTCCTATGTATTTAAGGACAGGTCTAAAGAAACAGCTTTAGCCATGATCTATTGCGTGGGCTTACGCAATATTAGTTTTGGCCTGGTGTTAGCCTTAACCTTTTTCCCTCCTCCTGTTGCGGTGCCAATTACAATGTTTATATTATTTCAACAGCCATTTGCCGCAATGATTCCTTATTTGTTCCGGAAAATAAACAAAAAGTACCTAGCCTAATATCCCCCCCTTAATCTTACCATATTTATTGTATGTTTTTATGT
>NZ_DATMXX010000042.1:0-8994 GCF_035561255.1 Sporomusa sp.
TAGTCGATTGCTGGTTTGAATACAGCAATATCATACATAACATAAAAACGATTAGACGTGTCCGTAATAATCCCGATGGACAACTACCGAAAAAGCATAATCTAAAAGCGTTCCCCAGTCAAACACCGGTAGTTCTACTGCTCGCTGGACGGCCCGGGCAAAAGGCTGCATGCCGGTGCATTCAAGCATAATAGCACCAATTTGGGGATTTTTTTTGACAAAGTCTACTGCCATATCAATCATTTGTTGTTCAGCTTTGTCATAATAGGCTTCTGGGCACTCAAGCCTTTTTTGCGGATTCCATAAATTGTCAAACTCAGTGCAACCGTATTCATCCTGGGCTCCGGCAATTAAGTACGTGCTATCTGGATCAATACCTACATTCTTTAAATGCTCATTACTTAAAAACTGTTTTTGAGCACAAATGATGCCCACCGTCTTTCTAGGGTTAATCACCTGCTGAATAAAAGGCACCTGCAATAAGCTGGACATGAACACAGGCACCTCTACCGCTAAAGCCACATCTTTCTGAAAGAAAGCAAAATAACCACATTCAGCGGCTATTGCCCTGCAACCCAACCTCTCCAGCTTTCTTGCTGCAGCGACTACAGACTCCCGGCATTGAGCAGGATTCTTATCATATACTAACGTCTTATTGGTCACACCTTCTGCAATCTCATATTGTATCGGGTACGGAAAGGCACTGGCATTGCGCACATCTCCGGGGAACCCGGGATAAGTGTCGTTTAAGAGTACAATTCCTAAACCCATTCCATAACACACATGGTTTTTTC
Organism: Sporomusa sp.; assembly: GCF_035561255.1. Lineage (GTDB taxonomy): Bacteria > Bacillota > Negativicutes > Sporomusales > Sporomusaceae > Sporomusa. The sequence continues at coordinate 795 of NZ_DATMXX010000042.1, forward strand.
GGGCTTTAATATGATTGATGCCAAAATCACGGTTTTGCCAAAAAATCATCACTGAATATGCCTCCTTGATAAATATCACCTAAAGATACTGTTTGGCAGCCAACTCTGCCAATTTTAACCAGGGTTTAGCTGTTAAACCAGTTTTCCGGTGCCAAGTGCTTGGACTAAACCCTGGTTAAAATACTTACGTTTACCCAGACTCCATGTTTTCTATAATCCTAATTTTCGTTCCCAGACCACCAATTTTTCTAATACCAAGTCATCAAGCCTGGGAACCTCATGACCGCTCAGAATATCTGCAATCTTCAGCTTAATTTTGCCGCTTACCTCCGAGAAGTCTTCGTTATTCATCTTGCGGCTGAACAGGCCGGGATACCAAACCTTGCGGAAATTCTTGTTGGTGTGAGTCTCGCCCAGGTAATGTCCTCCCGGTCCTACCTTTTCAATTACATCAATGACAAAATCGTCATCTGCGACATCAATACCTGCGGTATAATGCTTCAAGCCCTCAATAATTTCGTTAGCCAGAACAACTAATTCAGGTGACACACTCTTGCAATGATCCATTACGCCCACATCATGAATAATATTGGCTTTACTCAACATGGTGGAGAATATCTCCATGGTGGCTTCAGACACAGCTTGCTCATCAATGACCTTGGCATCGGAACAACCCGCAGTGCCATAGAAGGGCAAGCCATAATAGGCAACTAAATCAGCCATTGCGGCAATATTAAGATGGAACTCAGGGGCAGCGTAACTGCCAATAGAGGTTCTCATATCAAATACAGACGGCATTGCACCATAAATAAAGGGAGCTCCCTCGCTAACTAATTGGGTAAGAACTAACCCTGCCAGAGCCTCAGCATTACATTGTGCCAAAGTTGCCGCCTTGCTCATTGGCGATGTCCCCCCCATCATGCAGTAGGGCATATACACAAATGGAATGCGGTTTTCCGCACTGATATATATTTTCTCGGTACTCTCCAATGGATGAGTTAGCGGGGGGATAGGCTCGCAATAATTAAAGATAAAGGGCTTTTCCTGCAGTTTATTGAGCCCGCCTGCTATATCAGCTGCAATGTCAATTATATCTTGTAGGGATTCGATATCATTGGTAGAAAAATTGATGGTCTTACTGAAATTCTTTACTGTTTCGATAAATGTGCTTTGTGACTGTACTTTGGGATCAACATCTGCCGTCATGCCTACAGATAGTACAAAATATATATTAGGAAGATAGTCGGCAACCTTGCACATTGTCTGAATATCTTTTTTTAGAAACTGACGTACCGTGTTGGTAAAGGGATCGACGATTTCGAGCTGATCTGAATGTGTGCCGAAGTACACTTGGTTTTCACTATTGATCACCATGGCGGGTTCCCCATCACGTGTATACAGTGTTACTTCTTTGGGAGCGCTCTTGAGCGCCTTGTCAACCATCGCACGCGTGATGCGGATCAGGCCGTCATCCGCCAGGGTTGCGCCGTTGTCCAGTAAAAGCTTCACGGAACGTTCTCCGGTTACTTTCATTCCTATATTTTCCATAATATACATGCTTTTTTCATGTATTTTATCAATTTTGTCCTGACTTAAGACAGAAAAATTGATATTCCGTTTAATCGGCATTGCCATATGTTATTCTCACTTTCGTTTTTTTTATTTACAAACGCCCTCGCGCAGATAAGCGTTCATTTCTTCTTTGTTCATATGGCCGATACCCAGATAATCAAGTGTATAGCCTAACTGATAAAAATCTCTGTTCAATATTGCGGAAGCCAAATTAATCATAGAGTCAATTACCGGGGTCCGAACACCAAATTTTTTGCCTAACTCGTGATAAACATGGCAGCCTACAGGGATATCTTCGGTGATATATCTGTTTTCCATGGTAAACGGACCGGTGCCAAACTGAATAGGATCTTGTTGCTCAAAAGGAATAACATAATCTTCACCCATATATTCAGCTCCTAACACATTTTCCCGAGAGAAGAATTGCTCTTTCTTGTAGGGTTGGATCCCGACCCCCATGGCTTCAGCCAAAACACATTCCTCTTTATAGAAGGAGTATTGTACCTCAGAAATCGACGGGCAGTAGGCATGGGAGTAAATGCTGTATTTGTATTTATCCTCTCCGAAAATGACCCCAAAGTTTTCCATAACACCTACCCCTAGGATGGTTCCCGGACAATGGAGTACAGGGTTAACATTACTAAAACCGGTATCCATTACAGTATCGCCGGCAACTGCGCCTTGACCATGGGTTACTGCGTCCATCGAAGGCAGGTATTTTGCGCTTTCAAGGAATACTTCCGTATCACAAGCCGGCAGGGCCGCACCCCTTAAGGTGATTGCCCGGTAGTAAACACGAATCTTAGGTAGAATTACTCCTCCCTTGATTTCCACACGACTGCCATAGGTTGAGCTAGACCACCCACCGATAATAACCTTCTTTGTACAACCTGCTTCCCGCATCATTTTTCGCAAAATCAGAGATCCATAGTTGTCAGGAAAAATATGGATTACCATGCCATCTTCCAAAGCTGGTATCAATTTTTTAAAAAATGGTACATGCCCTGCGCAGGGAGTAGCTACAACTACCAGGCCTGCACCCTTCACTGCCTCAGCTACATCTGTGGTAACCAGGTCCATTTGAGCATTGCCATTCCGCTCAAAACCATACAGATTCAGTTGATCGCCAAAGAATTTAATGCCGGACTCTTTAATTCCGAATAATGTTTTTTCAGCAAACGGCGGCAAATCACAAATACGGACTTTCGCTCCACCTAAAGCACAATCCCCCGCAATGGCTTTGCCTACTGCGCCTGCACCAAGTACCGCGATCGGCTTTTCCTGTAGATACTCCATAGTTTTCATTTGTTATTTCCTCCTCATTTTTTGATTTTTATGATTATTCAGGATAAAATCCTTTGCGATGAGCTTTGATGTAGCCCATACAATATTCATCCTGCCCCAGCAGCGTTTTTGCGGCATAAATAAGTCCCATCATTCCCTTGTCAGTTGGATTCAGAATATATCCATCCATACCTGTCGCCATAGTCTGGGATACAAACAAACGATTCAAGTATTTGCGGTTTGGTAAACCATAGGAAATGTTGCTGAGCCCGCACATAAAATGTACTCCCGGATACTGAGCTTTGATCATCCGAATTGTTTCCAGTACTTCCACACCTGCGGTCCCCACACTGCTAACCGGCTTGACAAGGGGATCAAAATAGATATCCTCATCCCTGACACCGGCTGCCGTCAATTTGGCATATAGGCTTTTTACTACCCGCAAGCGGTCACCAGCTGTATCAGGCATCCCCAGGTCATCCATGCACAAGGCTACAATCTTGGCTTTGTATTTTTGCACCAATGGTATGACCGCATCGAAACGCGGGCCCTCATCGGTAATAGAATTAATCATCGGCGTCCCGTGCTTTACCAATGCAAGGCCAGCCTCTAAAGCCTCTGGATTAGGGCTGTCAATACATAAAGGAACCTGTACTGCTTCCTGAATGGTATTTACCAGCCACCTCATATTCTCAAGCTCTTCAAACACCTTATTCCCACAGTTAACATCAATGTAGCTGGCACCGGCTTCGGCCTGTGCGATAGCCACTTGTTGGATATACCCGGCCTCTCTCTTTTCTACTGCTTCACTAATAGCCTTGCGGCTGGTATTAATTAATTCACCTACAATTACCAACGCTATTCCCCCAGTTTACTGTTTTGCCACCATTGCGGCAGCCATTTCCTTACAAGCCACAGCATCCACACAATAACCGTCCGCACCAATCTTTTCTGCGAATTCAGGATACAGCGGCGCACCGCCTACCAGAATCTTTACACTATCCCTTAGTCCGGCTTCAGTAATGGCTTCGATAGTCTCTTTCATGGCCATCATAGTCGTTGTTAACAAAGCACACATGCCGACAATTTGCGGCTTATGTTTTTTAATCCCTTCAACAAATTGGGCTGGTGACACGTCAATCCCCAGATCAACAACGTTAAAGCCGCCGCTTTCCATAATCATAACAACCAAGTTCTTGCCAATGTCGTGCAAGTCACCTTTTACCGTCGCCATCAGGAAAGTAGCCATTCCAGCAGATTCGTCTGTCGAAAGCAGCGGTTTTACTAATTTTAGGCCTTCCGCCAGCGCCTTAGCTGACATCATAACCTCCGGAATGAACATTTCGCCGGATTTGAACTTAGGTGCTACAATATCCATGCCTGCCAGCAGGCCATTGCTCACAATTTCCATAGCGGCTACGCCAGCATCTATCGCTTGCTGAGTAAGATTATGGACACTTTCATAATCACCCTCTAATACTGCCTCTGCTATCTTCTTTAGATCACTCATTTCAAATGCCTCCTCCTATTTCATCAAAAATCTTTAAAGACCAAGCTCCCGAACCAGCCTGAACGACTAAGCGTACCACCCCCAAGGATATGAGCAAGTTATACTTGAAAACACTGATCTTATGAAGCCTTACACCTTCTATTAACGCATATTCCGTGCCATTTAAAGTAAAGTAGCCATAAAACGGCATAAAAAAAATAAATGCCAGGAGAAGCCTTGCCTTCCTGGCATTTATCACAATATTTTAAAACACAATTCACCTATAACTTACTTATACTCCTGTCTAATGAAGCATTTAACCAAGATTTCGATTCATATTCGAAACCCATCTGATTCATTCGCGCTTCACACCTAAGTGTTATTATCTCGACTGTTATCAATAGTTTCACTATAATTGCAATATTTCTCAATCAACCGGTGGGCTCTGCTCTGACTGATATTTAATGCATGGGCAACTTTCCGGGAGCTACCATATTTACGATATGCTTCCACAACCATTTTGCGCTCCACCTGAATAACCGCTGTATCTAATGTGCTTGATTTGGGCTCATCTACTTCAAGAAGCTGTATTTTTTTTGAGAATGCTTCTGAGAAGACTCGCGGCAAATGACAAACATTAATGACTGAATCTTCAACAACCACGACAAGACGTTCAATCATGTTCTCAAGTTCCCTGATATTCCCTGGCCACGAATAATCAAGCAATATGTCCCGGCACTCAGGAGAGATGCTATGTTCCTTCTTGTATTTTTTGTTAAATTGATTTAAAAAGTAATAGATAAGCGCCATAGTATCGTCAGGCCGCTCCCGTAGCGGCCTTAATTCCATTTCAATAACATTCAGCCGGTAATATAAATCTTCACGAAAACTTCCCCGCTCTATCATCTCTTCAATGTTTCTGTTTGTAGCCGAAATTATCCGGCAGTCTGTCTCTTTCACCTGACGACCTCCGACAGGGATAAAGCGTCTTTCTTGAATAACATTTAAAATCTTGCCTTGCAGACGTAGTGGCAATTCCGCTATTTCATCCAAAAACAATGTGCCCCCGTCAGCTAGTTCAACAAGTCCTGTCTTGCCCTTTTGCAGAGCACCGGTAAAGGCCCCCGCCATATACCCAAATAACTCAGACTCAATCAGTTCATCAGGAATGGCAGCACAATTTATACTAATAAAAGGTCCGTCTTTGCGTGAACTAAGTTTATGAATATGCTTGGCAAGAGCACTCTTACCGGTTCCTGTCTCGCCCAGAATTAAAACATTGATATCTACAGTAGCCACTTTATCTACCAATTGTAATAATTCCTTCATTTGCGGGCTGTTAACCACAAGAGTAGCATTTCGCAGTTCTTTTTTTCTTAAGGCCACAACCTCATCCTGCATCCGCGCCAGTAATTCTTTTGTTTGTTCTAGATCACGTTTAGTATCTTCAAGTTGTTGAACATCACGGCAATTCTGTACCAATAGTTCAATATTGCCGCCATTGTCATAAATCGGATTATTGGTTACCAGCATTTTGGCACCAGTCCGCGTCGTCTGTTCCAGGGTATGCTTATCCTTACTATGAAGAGTGATAGGGGCAGTTGGTGGATAGCATCCAACACTTTCCATAAACTGCCAGGAGTCTTTACCAATTACATCGCTTGGTTTAATCCCATAATACTTTTCACAAGCTTTATTCGCATAAATAGTTACACCTTTACCATCTGTAGCAAAAATCGCGTCATAAGAATAATCTAGAATTTTTAATAGTGTTTCTTTACTTAACTGACTATTGTCAGTAGTCATATTCTTGACTGTTTTCATACACTCACCCTGCTTTCTAGACACCTTACGTTATTAGTATTTCATCCGCACTTCTTTTTTACATAATATTCTAAATATATAATACGATTTTGATCCTGGATTATCCTTCTATAGGAAATTCAATCATATCTGTAAATTTTCGAGAGAATATCCCTGGCGATACTGCAGCGGACTTTTGCCTGTTACCAGTTTAAACACCCTGCTGAAGTAGTTTGGATCCTGGTATCCTACCTTGGCGGCGATCTCGGCTACGCCTTTGTCGGTAGATAAGAGTAATGCCTGTGCCCGGCTTACACGCACAGCCTTTAGGTAGTCTGTAAAACTCGTTCCCACAATCTCGCTAAAGGCTCTGCTTAAATAGGAGGAGCTCATATATTCCCGTTTTGCCAAATCCTCCAGAGATATATCAAGGTAATAGTTTTCAGCTATAAACTGTTTTGTATGAGTAATTGCCCTGACAATGGCTGCTTGCTGCTTTTCTTTAACCAGCCCGCACATTTCACTAATAATCTCAGGAAGCCAGGCCTTGAGCTCAGCCAGGGTAGTCACCCTGCCGATTTCATCGCCTGACCTGATCTTGATATCCAGCAAAATATCCGGGTCACCCCCTAGCTCCATAATACCTCGTGATACTACTGTTAAAAGCTCCAGTATCCGCACCTTTAGTACATCAGGGTGTATACGCCTGCTGCCACCAATTGTATCAAGCATGTGGGCAGCAAAAACTGCGGCATGCTGCCACTCGCCTTTTCGGACAGTAGCTAGCAGCTTGGTTTCATAAGCAATAAATATTTGCTGACTTTCCCTATCGCCCCAGGAAACCTCACTATAATGTATAATTGCGCCATCGTTTTGATAAAACTTGTATTTTAATGCAGCACATGCCTCAAAATAGGATTGCCGTATCTGCTTAAATTCATATCCCTGACCGATTCCCAGACTGATACTGTAATTTATTTTTTTTGATAAATGGGCCTTAATATGCCTGCCATACCGCTTAGCCGTAGTCTTTACCTCTGCCTGACTTTCCCGTATATCTACAGGCAGCAGCAGAACTACATCCCGGTCACCTGCCGTAATAGCAAATATATTCTCCTGGCCAACTACCGTAACAATGCCCTCCACGTCCTGTTGAAGCATGTCTATTACCCGATTATAGATATCTTTCTGCTGCAACTCAATGATAGCATTGTCAAAACAGGCTATACCGTCATTATCAGCCTGAATAACGATGGCTACGGTAGGGAGTAATTGCAGATTGAATACAGATAAGGACTCCCCCATATCGGTGATGGCGTTGCCAAATATAGCTTCAAAAGCAAGCTCACGCCTGACAGCCTCTCTAATCAACTGCCATTGTTTATTCGATATTATCGTCTTGCTTAAGCCCCACAGATCAACATCAATCATTATATCTACCTGCAGCTTTGCTTAGTTTTTGCTTGCAAAGAAGCCAAGCTACCTTTTAATTGGCTATTTAGACAATATATTCCTTCTTACGACATATCTGTTGTGGAAAGTATTCCAAGTGGTGATGAAGAGACGTTAGCCTCCTGAATTGACCCCAAAAAGTTGGACAAAATTTTTTAGGAGCTTTTCATTAGATTAGTGCATTTCGTAAATCGTTTGGTGTAATATCGTCAGGTATGACTGCGGGCAGTACCGTAAACTCTCCAGCTCTGATTACTCTTGTAACTGTTTCTGAGCAGTTCGCGGTTATACTGTTGCCTGGCAGCTGTTTTCCCGTAAGATCATATATTCCGCCTCTGATGCAATCGGTATAGCCATACGGTGTACCAATCAGTCTTATAGCCTCAGCTTCGGCTTCGACCATATTTGGAATATCTATTTCGATGAACTCCGCACTTGGATTATTATCGTACTTGCCGGCAGCATGAAGCCATACGCCGGGATATTTGTCGCCTTCGTCCGGCATACCTAACGCCTCAAGCGTACCGCCTAAAATTTTTATGGCCGTGTGACAAAAATCACCGTGACTAACCTCGGCAATGACTCGGTCAACTAATTGCG
>NZ_DATMXX010000043.1:0-4198 GCF_035561255.1 Sporomusa sp.
GTTATTAGTGATGGTTTTTCTTTGTTTATTCAGAGAATCTTAATAAATGCTGGTCTTCCTAATGTTCCGATTTATGCTAATCATTTTGTTGAGGAAAGTGGTATTTTTAAAGTGGTATTTACTAACAGTGCAATGGGCTGCCTTGCTGGAACTTGTAAATGTTCGGTAGCTCAAAAGTTATCTCAAGAAAAACCGATAGTGCTTATTGGCGATGGCTGCAGTGATTTTTGTCTTACAGATAAAGCCGATTATGTATTTGCCAAGGGGAATTTGATTGCCTATTGTCGTGATAAGGGAATCATACATTCTACGTTCAAAAATTTTCGTGATATAATTCAGGGCCTTCATCAGCTTGAAATTTCCGATATGCGTTTTGGCAGATTATAAATAAATGTTTCTTCAAGGAGCGTAAAAATATGGACAGCGATATTAATGAGCAAGAACTATTAGATTTAGAATCAAAATACTGTTCCTATGGTGACACAGTACATTATATTGAGCCATCCAAGATTTTTGAAAGTTGTAATGGATCATGGCTTTATGATTTAGACGGTCACCCCTACCTTGATATGCAGATGTGGTATTCAGCCGTTAATTTTGGTTATCGCAATAAGGAAATTGAGGCAATGTACAATGAGCAGTTTAACCGATTACCACAGCTTGCCTGCCAATACCTTCACAAAGAAAAGATTCTTCTAGCAATGGAAATTGCACGCGAAACGGAAAAACGCTTTGGTATTAGGGGCAGGGTTCATTTTAATGTAGGTGGTGCGCAGGCCATAGAGGACAGTATAAAGCTAATTCGTAACTACCGAGGTGGTAAATCACTGATGTTCGCTTTTATGGGAGGCTATCATGGGCGTACTCTAGGGTGCTCCGAAATTACTAGCAGTTATCGATATCGGCGACGCTATGGCCATTTTGGAAATCGAGCAATATTTATACCATACCCTTACTGCTATCGTTGTTTTTATGGACTTAAGCGTGAAACATGCAATTATGAATGCATTAAACAATTTGAGAAGCTCTTTGAAACAGAATATTACGGAATTTTTGATCCGAAAGCAGGAGAAGCAGAATTCTCTGCTTTCTATGTTGAACCGTTACAGGCAACTGGGGGGTATATTGTTCCACCTAGTGAATATTTTGCCAAGCTGGACAAGATATTAAAAAAATATAATATCCTGCTTGTGGACGATGAAATTCAAATGGGCTTTTACCGTACCGGTAAACTGTGGGCATTAGAGCATTATGGGATAAAACCCGATATCGTTACCTTCGCAAAATCGTTAACTAATGGATTAAACCCTCTATCCGGCTTATGGGCTAAGGAAGAAATGATTAACCCAGAAGTTTTCCCGCCAGGATCAACCCATTCGACATTTTCTAGTAATCCTCTGGGTACGGCGGCCGGCCTTGCAACCATGCAATACATGAAACAGCATGATTTAGAAGGTAGTGTAAAAGAAAAAGGCCGATATTTGATAGGGAGGCTCAAGGTGTTACAGAAGCGCTACAACGTCATTGGTGACGTTGACGGGCTGGGTTTGGCGCTACGAATAGAGATGACCAGATCCGATGGCTTTACGCCAGACAAAGCGCTTGCTGATAAAATCGTTGAAGAAGCCATCAAAGGGAACATTGAAATATGTGGTAAAAAATACGGACTAGTGCTTGACATCGGAGGCTATTATAAGAATACGTTTACCCTTGCACCGGCACTTACGATCAGCTATGAAGAAATAGATATTTTCATTGAGTTGTTTGAAGCTGTGCTAAAAAGGTGTGGAGTATAATATTTAGCCCGATCTCGAGAAATATTGGCAAAATCAAGAATTGTGAAGCCTCAAAACCGATGCAATCAATATTGTGTTATTATATATAAGTGGAGATCACGGCAAGTACAGCAGCCTTAAAACAGGGTTTGCATTGAATGAAGCTCAATCAAAAGCCTTTTCAACGGAGCTCAGGGTTCTTATATATAAGTCCTTTATTTGACTGCGGATTGCACTTGACGGGATATAGTACAGTTATGACTATATTAATGAACTAGTAGATTTCACATGAAACGGAAACCCATTAGTGTGATTTAATGCCTAATATTATGCGAAACCAGAATTGTTTTTGTATATTAAGTGCATCAAAACAAGCCGGACCGTGGTATAAGGCCGCAGGCGGCATGGGCGGGAGGAAGACAATGAAACTAAATCTGAAGCTGGGGTTATTGCTGGTGGTTATTTTTTGTTATAACGTGGTTCCCTGCTTTGGCAGTGAACAGGTGAAACTCTATACGTTATCAACCGGTGATACGGTGTACCGGGAAGATACCAGTGTCATCATTTCCTTTGAAAAACCCAGGAATGTGCTGAGTACTTCCCGGTTAAACGGAGGCTACCGGGACAATCTGAAAGCTGTGTTCAATCATGATATGAAAAATGCAACCGGCGTGGATGGAGCTACTTACCTGGATTACCTGCAGGGTGTGGCTAAGCATTTGGGGCTTAATCCCGCCAGGGCAACAGGCATGGGCACGGCCGCATCTATGGAAAATGTCGCTATTCAGTCCGAAAGCTATCAAACCCTCACTGTGACAGCTATTGTTACGGGGGGCGTGGAAGGCAATGGCGGACGAGCGGGTGATCCGGCGACTTATTTTAGCCCCGGTAAGAAAACCACCTTACATAAACCGGGAACAATTAACATCATGCTGGTCATTGATGCAGATATTCCTTCCGGTACAATGACCCGGGCGCTGGTGACCTGTACCGAAGCCAAAACAGCTGCTCTGCAGGAACTGATGGCTGGCAGCAAATATTCGAACGGGCTGGCCACCGGTTCGGGGACAGACCAGACGATGGTGATTGCCAATCCAGGCTCGCCGCTATATCTGGAAGATGCGGGCAAGCATTCCAAACTGGGGGAACTAATCGGCCGCACCGTAAAACAGGCAGTCAAAGAAGCCTTGCTGCGGCAGACCGGGTTATCCCCGCAGAAGCAGCACAGCGTGCTGCGGCGCATGAATCGTTTTGGTGTTACTGAAGAAACCCTGTATCAACAATATCTGCAGGAATACGGGATGATTGACAAACAGCGTTTTTCAACCTCCCTGCGGCAGTTGGACAAGGAACCGGCGCTGCTAACAGGTACCTCCCTGTATGTTCATTTGCTGGATCAGTTTCAGTGGCAATTGTTGAGCGGTGACGAATTGACCCAGGCCGGCAATGATCTGTTGCTGTTGACCGCAGGTAAATACCACGTTTCACCTCCGACACTTGCCGTAGACGAGCTGGAGCCCTCTGTCCGGGCCTGGTCCGGTCTGGTGGTGAAGGTTGTGGCAGATCGGGTAAACCAGTAGCTGTTAACCATTTAAATGTAAATACGGGCGTTTCTCCCCATGTTTTGCAAGCAAGGGGGTATTTATATGAGAAACTGGTATGAAGAAGAATGGAACTTTAAGATCACTGTTTTAGCTGTTAAATCTGACAATAAGCCTCAAGGGTATTGCCGCAATGGTCATGAAGTCGGGGATAACTACACATGTGGTTATGGTTGCCCGGGCGGCTTTTGTTCCAAAAGTATGCTGAAGACCTTTCCGATTATGGAAGCAGTGCGCAGTGGCGGTGATTTGCGCAACCTCGGCGGGAGCAAAGAACATATGATGGATTTTGATTGTCCGGATGGCGTTGTTAGGTTTAGGCTGGAAGCAGTTATGCAGGCATTGAAATAACATGCCTGTCCTTGTTCTAGGTTGTGGAGATTAGGGCAGGCAGGATAACCTCCAAAGATTTTCTTGTTGACAGGCTATAATAGAAATCATAGGATTAACGTAGTTAGTGAAAAAATACACGTATTTCGTAATTTAATATTCGAGTTAGGTGCCCTACGGGGTTTAATAGGGAAGCCGGTGTAATACCGGCGCGGTCCCGTCACTGTAATGGGGAGCAAATCCAGGGTAGACCACTGAGACCCTGCGTCTTGGGAAGGTTGGAGGAGCTTTGAGCCAGAGCCAGGAGAACTGCCTAGCTGACAATTTCCGCTTTTACCCACGTGTGATGGAGAGGGAATTACAGTGTATTGCCGCTGAATTTATTCCTGGTTATTGCCAGGGGTTTGTATTTAGTATACTGTAGAATCTCTCCCGGTTGCCAACTGCAGCCGGGAGTTTTCTAATATACTCCTCCTTCTTGTGAGTCCTTAG
>NZ_DATMXX010000044.1:0-10917 GCF_035561255.1 Sporomusa sp.
GAAAATTTTCTTAATTTTTCTCTTGACCTGGAGTTAACTCAAGAATATACAATAACAAAAACAAGGTGAACCTAAGTGAAAAATTGGAATAGGTTCGGCATGCAGGAAGACTACAAGGAGGTGAGAACGCGACGAAATTGCAACTGCCGGCAATTGCGTAGTTTTTCAAGTCTGGCACACTTAACTTAAAAGGAGAGAAAATAATGAGACGACTAACAGCCGTAATCCTATCGCTTTCTCTGCTCGTTTCCGCGAGCGCTTTTACAGGCAATATCGTAGCCGCCGAAGCAAATAAAAATTCACAAACAGTTACTCAAGCCGGCTCGCAGCCTTCTTACAAAGGCCCGGCCAAATATTTTACCGGCAATGTACGCGTAGATCCTCTGTTCCCTTCCAATGATTCGGCACACTTTTCCGGTGCCTATGTCACGTTCGAATCAGGAGCCCGTTCTGCCTGGCATACCCATCCGGCAGGACAGCATTTGATCGTTACCGCCGGCGTTGGCCGGACCCAGGAGTGGGGTGGCCCGGTTGTGGAGATCAAGGCAGGCGATGTGATCTGGTGTCCGCCTGGCGTTAAGCATTGGCATGGGGCATCACCAACCACGGCAATGACGCATATGGCAGTCACGGGAGCACTTGACGGCAAAAACGTGGAATGGATGGAGAAGGTAACGGACAAGCAATACGATGATAACCAAAGCAACCGGTAATTTCTTTTTTTAGTCCTAATGAGCGGGCTTGGACTAAGCCAAGCTCGCTTACTAAGGCTGTACGGATATGATCCTTACCGTTTTAAAGAAAAGGGGATGGGATGATGAGGAAAAAAATAGCTGCGATTTTAACAGGGGTTTTTCTTTCTATATTTAGCATGACATCTGTCTCACAGGCGCAGACAGCAATTAATTCAGGCTTGAATGCTAAACAACAGGGTATGGTCACCATTGCGGCCTCCACCGCCAAGGGCGATTTAGAGAGGCTGAAAACCGCGTTGCACGAAGGCTTGGATGCCGGGTTGACTGTGAATGAAATTAAGGAAATCCTTGTGCAGATGTACGCTTATTGTGGGTTTCCCCGCAGTCTGAACGGAATTACTACCTTTATGAGCGTCCTGGAAGAGCGCGAAGCCAAAGGCATTAAGGACGAACCGGGCAGGGAAGCGAGCCCTCTGCCTGCTGACAAAAGCAGGCTTGAACTCGGTACGGAAATTCAGACAAGCCTGGTGGGCGTACCCGTCAGCGGGCCAGTCTATACCTTCGCTCCCGCCATTGATGAGTTCCTAAAAGGACATTTGTTCGGGGACATCTTTGGCCGCGACAATCTGGATTTTAAGAGCAGAGAGATCGCGACCATTGCGGCCTTGGCCAGCATGAACGGTGTCAACAACCAGCTTCGCTCCCATTTTAATGTGGGATTGAATGTAGGACTGACCGAGGCGCAGCTGAGGAGCCTGATAACCGTGCTCGAAGCGAGAGTAGGCAAGCAGGAAGCCGATAATGCCCAGGAAGTGCTGCGTACGGTTTTGAATAACAGGTAACACTATTAGAATCAGGTTTTACTTCGATGTTTCGTTTAAGTGAAATCCGGAGTATGGATGCATTTAACGCAGGACTTTGAAAAAGTGTCTGACTGTACCGGTCGTAAGCAGTGTAATTCGCACTGCTTACAGCATTTTAACGTCACGGTGTAGTTTAAAGGACGGGACAATTTATTCCCCGTGTACTTCATATATCGTTAAAAACGTTCTAAAAGACCTGCCACTCAAGAGGAGAGATTATATGAGGAAATATCGAAACTTCGCGTGGTTTAATTTCAAGTTAGCGGTTGTTATGTCTAATCAAAAATCAGTTTTTGGGAGAATGGCATGAAAGGGCGGTTACGAAAAATGCTGTTAGCTCCCGTAATAATCCTTGTTATACTGGCTCTCGGCATAGGTCTTTATCTACAGCATCCTAAATTTGGAACCTTGCCGGAAGGTGCGCGCCTTGAACGAATCAAGAGCTCACCGCATTACGCTGACGGGCAATTTCAGAATTTAGTTCCCATTCCCCCACGTGTTGAGGGAAGCAGTTCTGTTTCGTTATGGTTGGAGTATCTTTTTATTCCCAAAGAACGGCTGGCGCCGACAGAGCCTATTCCTTCCGTAAAGACAGATTTGATGGCCTTGGATAGGGATAAGGATATAGTGGTTTGGCTGGGACATTCTTCGTACTATATGCAGCTTGGCGGAAAACGGATTCTGATTGATCCGGTATTTAGCTCTTATGCAGCCCCTGTTTCTTTCGTTAATAAGGCGTTTGCGGGGACCAATCCGTATACGGCGGAAGATATGCCGGAAATCGATTACTTGCTGATTACTCACGATCATTGGGACCATCTGGATTATCCCACGATTAGTGCCCTGAAGCCCAAAATCAAACAGGTGATCTGCGGTTTAGGCGTAGGCGCGTATTTTGAGCAATGGGGCTTTGCGGCAGACCTCATCCATGAAGCTGACTGGTTTACCGCAGTGGAACTGGAAAATGATTTCACTGTTCATGTGCTGCCGGCCCGTCATTTTTCCGGGCGTATGCTGACCAGAAATAAGACGCTGTGGACAAGCTTGGCACTGGTAACCCCTGAGCGCCGGATCTTTTTCAGTGGCGACAGTGGCTATGGGCCGCATTTTAAGCAAATTGGAGAAAGCTTAAACGGATTTGATCTTGTTGTTTTGGATAACGGCCAGTACGACAAAAATTGGCCGCATGTACACATGACACCAGAAGAAGCGGTACAGGCTGCCGAAGACCTGAAGGCTCAAGCCTTGTTGCCGGCGCATGTAGGAAAGTTCGCTATTGCCAATCATCCATGGGATGAACCGTTTCAACGAATAACTGCTGCCAGTCAGAATAAGAACTATAGGCTTTTTACGCCAATGATCGGAGAGCCGGTAGAGCTTGCAAATGAACAACAAGTCTTTTCTCCCTGGTGGGAAAGAATGAATTGAGATGCTGATAAAACCGGGAGGTACATCGTGAATTTTAAATTTAGAGAATTACTATTAATATTTGCTGTAATTATTATGCTGTCAGTAAGCTTCGGTATTGCATCAGTCACAGCTGAGAAAATAACAGAAAAAGCAAAAAAAAATACTGTAGCCTCCCCGGAACTCAAAGTTACGGTTGAAACTACAAAAGAAGCTAACAAGACAAACGTAAATGATCTCGGTATGGAATTTGTTTTGATTCCTGCCGGAACCTTTCTTATGGGTTCTCATGATCATTTACGTGAGGCTGCCAGTGACGAAAAACCGCAACATTAAGTTACATCCCTATGAACTCTCGCGATCTTATTATTATTTCTGCTCATTTTACTTTTGGCGAGTACAGCTTTGGCTAAAGAAGCTAGCAAGGAAGGACAGCAGCCAATTATCCTCAAAACCATGGGGAGTTTATAGTGGACTTACCTCAATAGACTGGACACAAAAAAGTGGACTACCCGTTATCGAAGCGTTTTTCACTTGGATGGATAACGCTTCGGGCAAAACCTTGCCACAGAGTCTGTTAGGCAAGGCGTTTACTTATGCCCAAAATCAGAAGAAGTATTTGTTGGCATTTTTAACAGATGGACGGATTGAACTCTCTAATAACCGGGCGGAACGTTCGATTAAGCCCTTTGTCATTGGTCGTAAAAACTGGTTGTTTTGCAATACTCCTGGTGGAGCCCAATCGTCGGCTGCTATCTACAGCTTGATCCAGACTGCCATTGCAAACGGATTAAAGCCACAGGCATATTTAGAATATGTCTTTAAACAGAGCCAATAGCGTGAACATCTCCGTGAGGAACTGGAAGGGGTTATGGCCCATGAACTGGCCCACGTCAGAAACCGTGATACCTTAATCAGCACGATTGTGGCCACCCTGGCGGGGGATTGGTGCAGACGGTGCTGCTGATCGTCGTAGCTCTTTTGGCGGCGACGCTTATTCAGCTTGGTATTTCCCGGTCCCGCGAGTTTTTGGCCGACGAAAGCGGCGGCCTGCTGACAGGCAGCCGCAGGCTTTGGCCAGCGCCCTGCAAAAGCTGGAGTACTATGCCAAGCACCAGTCTCTGCCGGCGGCTACGCCGGCGACGGCTCACATGTTTATTGTCAATCCGCTTAAGGGCGGCGATTGGCTGGCCAGTATGTTCAGTACGCATCCTACCACCGCCCAGCGGGCGGCAAAATTACAGGAACTGGCGCAGCGGTTGGGCCGCTAACGGCAAGGGGGGTGTTCAGGCAACTCCCTTTTTCGTTACAAAGACTGTGTATTTTGTGGGAACAAAGGATAGGATAATTCATAGAATCTGCTTATGAGAATAAGAGGAGGTGAACCGATTCTCCCGGTTTTTTCGGGAGATCGGAGTTTATTGGACCCGGCGACAATGGTGTGGAATGTATTTTTAGTGCTGCTTTTAGTGTTGTTAAACGGTTTTTTTGTGGCTGCTGAGTTTGCCATGGTTAAGGTGCGCAGTACGCGGATTGATACCCTCGTACAGGAAGGGAATATGCGCGCCAAGTATGCGAAGCGACTGGTCGAGCATTTGGATGCCTATTTATCGGCCTGCCAGCTCGGGATTACGCTGGCCTCGCTGGGCCTCGGCTGGATTGGTGAGCCGGCGATTGCCCATATAATCGAGCCGGTGCTGCTGGATTTGGGCTTATCGGCAGTCATGATTGAGACCGTTTCCTTTGCGATCGCTTTCTCGATCATTACCGCGTTGCATATCATTCTTGGTGAACTGGCCCCGAAATCGTTGGCCATCCAAAAAGCGGACAGTGTAACTATCTGGGCATCGGTACCGCTTATTGCCTTTTATAAATTGATGTTTCCAATAATTTGGGTGTTAAATAGCATTGCCAACTGGATTCTCCGGGCGGTGGGCATTCAAGTGATGAGTGAGCATGAAGCCGCTCATACTGAGGAAGAAATCCGCATTCTTATGGAAGAGAGCCAGCGGCAGGGGTTCATCAATAAGACGGAGCTCACGTTTGTGGATAATATTTTTGATTTTGCCGAAAGACATGCCGATGAAGTGATGATTCCGCGGACCGATATGGTTTGCTTATATGCCGGGGACCCCTTTGCCGTCAATCTGGAAAAAGTCTTGGCTGAGCAGCTTACCCGTTATCCGGTCTGCGACCCGGATAAAGACAATATTATCGGGTTTGTGCACATCAAGGATTTACTTGCGGCGCTGGCCAAAGGAGAGACGCCCGCCCTGCGTGAGCTGGTACGGGAGGTTATCGCTGTTCCCGAATCAATGGCAATCAGTGATTTGCTGAAAATGATGCAAAAAAACCGGGCGCAAATTGCGATTGTGATTGATGAATACGGCGGGACGGCCGGGTTGGTGACGATCGAAGATATATTGGAAGAAATCGTTGGCGAAATTCAGGATGAGTTTGATGAAGAGCGGCCTGTTGTCGAAATCCGGGCCGATAATGCCCACTCGGTTGATGGACGCCTGTTGTTAGGGGAAGTTAATGAAGTTTTTGGGCTGGATCTGGATGCCGAGGAGGTTGATACCCTTGGCGGCTGGGTGACGGCCCGGGTGGAAATGCCGCCCCGGATTGGCCAGCAGGTCGACTATGCCGACTATACCTTCGTTATCGAGGAAGTGGATAACATGCGTATTAACCGGGTGCTGATGCGCAAAATAGCAAATGATGAGAAAGAAGCGGCAGAGTAGCGACAAGAAGTCCGCTATGCACGAACTGCGATTTTCATCACTTGCGACTTGCGCGTAACAGGCTTCACAAAGAATAATTATATTTGAGTGAGGTCTGATGACGCAGCCGGTTGCGCAATTAATTGACAAAAGTTTGATATCTTACTAAAATATTCTTATGGGTGGCGTTTCAAAAGCAGTAAGTTGCTCCCCATGCACATAGGTACCTGTACAGAATAGGAATAAAAAAGGAGACTGAGAATATGTCTAAGAAGGTTGGTATTCTTGTAGGCAGCCTGCGTAAGGAATCTTTTAGCCGGAAGATTGCCCGGGCATTGAAGACGCTGGCTCCTGCAGCTTTGGTAATGGAAGAAGTCGAAATAGGCGAACTGGTCATGTATAATCAGGATTTCGATGATGAAGGTGTAGCGCCTTCTTCATGGAGCGTTTTTCGTGAACGCATGAAGAATATGGATGCGGTTCTTTTCATAACGCCTGAGTACAACCGTTCCGTCCCGGCAGTACTTAAGAATGCACTCGATGTTGGTTCACGGCCGTATGGACAAAGTGTATGGGATGGCAAACCGGGTGCCGTAGTGAGCGTATCTCCCGGTGGCTTAAGTGGGTTTGGCGCGAATCATCACTTGCGGCAATCGCTGGTCTTCCTAAATATTCCGGCCATGCAGCAGCCCGAGGCTTATATTGGCCATGCAGCCGATCTTTTTGACGCTAACGGCACTCTTAGCAATGAGAAGACGCATGAGTTTTTGCAAAAATTCATGGAGGAATTTGCAGTCTGGATTGAAACCAATGCGCTTAAGAAATCTTAATCATAAAAATGATACAGGGATGGAGTCTGACTCCATCCCTGTATCATTTTTATGCTGGTTAGTGGAAATAGTCAACAAATGAACTCACTTCGTACCCTTTGCTTTCCAGGATTACGTAGTTGAAGCTTTTAGAGTTGGGGTGAGCATACATAGTCAGATGTTTCATAGCAAATCGTCTTTGTTATTTAGAGGTTTAACTATAAGGGCGAAACCCGCAGCGGGTTATTCATTTAAATCTCTATTTAGTTTGTCTAATGCCGCTTCCAGGTATTCGGCTTCTTGGTCGGATAAACCTTGATATACGACAGCATTCAACCGTTCAGAAATTTCGGTGAAGCTAGGTTTTAATTCCCGCCCTTTCTCTGTTAGCCGGACAAAGGTGACACGATTGTCCTCACAGCTTTTTTCTTTTGTAACATAACCCAGATCAACCAGCTTATCGATCAGTACGGTCACGGTGGGTTTGGTTCGATGAATTTTTTTGGCCAGCTCCTGCATGGTATATTCCTTGCCAGTGAGCAGTTGGGCTAAAATATCGCCATGTGAAGGAACGATACCGTCAAGTCCCTGCGCTTCAAGCTCACGGATGATCAGGTTATGTGCTTTTTTGGCAATGCTGCTGATAAGAGCAATCATATTTCCTTGTTTCATAGCCTTATTATAATTAGATGCCTAATTTCTGTCAACACATGGAAGAAAAAATACGCTTACCAGTACAATGTTCCCATCAAGCAAGCGGCATCATCCGGAAAATAATGGATGATACCGCTTGTGCATATTTGGAGATTATACCTGAAATTTGGCGACTGCGGCCTGCAGGTCGCCAGCCAGAGAGGCCAGGCTTTGGCTGGAGGCGGCGATCTCTTCCATGGAAGCCGATTGTTCTTCCGTGGCGGCCGATACCGTTTCTGCCTCTGTGGCGGCTGCCTGACTGGCGGCATCAATATCGCCAATGGAGACCGCTACGGATTGGATGGCGGTGGCGGCCTGTTGGATGGAGCCGGACATAGCTCCGATCTGATCGGATAGCTGCAGCACGTCCCTGACGATGGAGCTAAACGTGTCGCCGGCAGAGCCGACCAGATCAATACCGGTGCGGATACTGTCGGTTCCGGCCTGGGTGGTGGCGACGGCCTGGTCCATATTACGCTGATTTTGCTGAATCAGTGTGCTGATTTTGTGGGTGGCCTGGGAGGAGCTTTCAGCCAGTTTTCTGACTTCCTCAGCCACAACAGCGAAGCCGCGGCCCGCCTCGCCGGCCCGGGCCGCTTCAATCGCGGCATTTAAGGCTAAAAGATTGGTTTGGTCGGCAATGGTAGAGATGAGGGAGACAATTTCGCCAATTTCCTGGGACCCTGTGGCGAGTTCACTCATGGTTGTGCTGATCGCAGCCGAGTTGTCGCCGATGGTTTGCATTTGGCCGACAGCCTGGGTAATAACCTGCCGACCCTGATCTGCTGACTGGGAAGCAGTCAAAGCGATGCTGGAAATATCGTTTGCCGTAGTAGCCAGATTTTCAGCTTTTGCCGCTAAGTCCTGCGTGACAGTGGCAATGCGGCTGGCGGAAGCAGACTGGCTGTCGGTGCCTTGGGCAATGGCCCCAATCGAGATGGCGACCTGGTTGGCGGCGTCGGCGGACTGGTGAGCGCCGGCAGTCAGTTCTTCACTGGTGGCGGCGACTTGTTCGGCTTGGGAAAGAACCTGGGTGATGATCGTGCGCCAATGGCCGCGTAAATCATGAAAACCACGAGCTAACTGGCCAATTTCATCGTAGGTGGTAATAGTTAAAGACCGGTCGCGTAAATCACCCTGGCTAAGCTGAAGGGCTTCATCCCGGAGGAGACGGATGGGAGTGGCAATGCGCTTACTGATGAGCAAAATGACGCCGATTGCCAAAATCAAAGAGATCAGCATGGTGACAGCCAGGGTGCGCAACAGCATGGCCAGTGGCTGGCGGGCTTCCGCTTCTGGGGCAGTGAGCAACAGAATCCAGCGCTGGCCGCCAGGCAGGTCGATAGGGTTCATTTGGGCAATACGGGTGATTTTGTTGAAGTCATAAACGCCGATCCTGGCTTGCCCGCTGCTGACGCTGGCTTTAAAGAGCGCAATCATACGGTCATCTTGTTCGGTTTGCTGCAAATTAAGGTCGGAACTGGCTTTTTTTTCGATCAGATTGAGCTTGCCGACCAATTCTGGCATGCGCGGGTGAGCAATGACGGTGCCGTCGGCATTAGCCAGCAGCCCGTACCCGGTCTGCAGAAAAGACAAATTCTTGATGACGCCGTCCAGAACATCAAAAGGGAAGGAGGCCGTCAGTATACCGGTTAGCTGTCCATTTTGGAGGATCGGAAAAACGATGCTGAACGACCTTTTTCCGTTGCTGCGGTTGGTCAGGATTTCGGAGACAACCGGTTTTTTTGTGGCAATAACTTGTTGAAAGTAAGTCCGGTCACGAACCGAAAAAGCGCTACCATCAGGACGCAGGGCCGAGCCGTCGGGGAAGATATAGGCGATCGTTTGCGTATTGCGCAGACGCGCTTGCGTTTCCTGTAAGGCGTCAATCAACTGCTGATGGTTGGCTGGGTTTTGAAAAGCGGGATGAATGGAAACGTCGGTTAACTGCAGGAGGCTTCCCTGAATATGACTTGTAATTTGGGCGGCATCCTCCCTGCCAATGGCCTGAATGCTGTCATCCAGAGAATGAGAGAGGATCTGCGAGGAGAGATAGTAGCTGACGCCGGACAAAATCAGGAAAAAAAACAGGAAACAAGGAACAAGATAAAGCAGAAGGCGGGTGTATGTAGTGGTTATTTTCATAATAAACACATTCCTTTCGGTGAAGAGTTGATTAGTAATTGGTGAAGGTGGGAAAGGGTTAGATAGGCGCTGCAGCAATAATGGTTAAAAAACAGACTGCACCGGGAGGCCGTATCCCGTGCAGCCTGTTTGAGTACGATGCTTGCAATTCCAGCCTTAGTACTTAGTGGGGCCACCATGGGTTTACGGTAGTTTGCTGCGATCTAGACGGATTCTATTTTGACGTTTGTGTGTTTATAAAGCCGAAGTTGACAGATAGTAAGCGGTTTAGGCTATAAAAATATCTTAGTAAGATATCGAACTTTTGTCAACCTGTTTGTGACTTGATTGGGAAATATTTTACATAAATAAAAATGAAATGCAAGGTGTACAGGGGAGTGGAAGTTGTAAATTTATTTCAGTGTCTGCGACTGCGGCGGGCGACCAACCGCTCCCGCCAGGACCTGGTGGCCACTCGCCTAACCGGGTGGTGACCATCCGTTCGTCCCCTGACGCGGCCGCACCCGTCCCGCCCCGTGGATACCCAAAGCAGGTGTCCACTCTATAGGAATAGGTAAGATTTTGAAGCGATTCGCCTAAGATATGGTAGGGCAGGTGAAGAATCTATTGCTTAGGAGACCTGTATTATGAAGATTGAAAACAAGGCATTTATTTTTGAAACAGCTCTCATAGAAGGTGTGATTTGCAGACGAAAGAACCGATTTATTATGGAAGCTGAAGTTGAAGATGGTTGTATTCGGTTCCCCGCTCGGTCATGATGCCAAAAATGGTCCTTATTTTCTGTTGACTATATCAGCCTAAGCAAGACTCCATTTACCTCTTCATAGCCTTGCTGTAGCTAATCGGCATTCTGGCTAGTAGAGATTGTATAAAAAAATCTACCAAGGCTTAATAGTCTGGTAGACTTTTTTATCGTGAAACCATTATGATTCCATTTAATCCTTGACCCATATTAAGTTTCTGGAATTGCTGCTTCGTCACTTTTTAAAGGTTTAGAATCAACTAGCAACATACATGAAACCAATAAATAAAATAATGTATCAGAATTGATCTGGTTAAAGTCTGTCTCAAAGAGTTCAGAAAGCCTTTCCAGGCGATATGTCAGTGTATTTCGATGGATAAACAGAGCTTTTGCCGTATCTGTAATATTTTTACCATGCAGCATAAACGTATATAGGCAGCGTACAAGCTCTTGCTGAGATGGATTGCCGCTTCTCCACATAAACAAAATTTTGGGATGGCAGAGTTCCTTAACTGGTGGCATTATTCAATGTGTGGATAATATGGCTTTTGTAATAGTTCACATAGTAATAAATGCTATTTTCTTCGTTTTGGGATAGTCCTTCTAAGAGAGCATATTTGCTTTAAATATAATAGTATTTCAAGTCGCAGTCGGGCGGCAAATGGCTCAGGGTATGGGAGGGATTTATTGTGAAAGTTTAAATTGCTCCAAAAATAGAGGAACTGCAGGATTTGTATTTTTCATGGCACCATGTTGAAGCCTTATTCTTAGCATACCAAAACGCGATTGCCAAAAATGTGCTATTATCATAAGAGTATCACTTTAAAATCAAAAATAGGG
>NZ_DATMXX010000045.1:0-4177 GCF_035561255.1 Sporomusa sp.
GGGTAATAGTAAATGGTTAATAATGAATTATTAGACGAAAATCCCACGCTGGAAAAGGGAAAACTTCTTACATATGGCGGCAAGGTTGACGAGAACTTAATGAGTATGCTTAAAGAAGCGCAAAAAACAGCAGGGATTAAAAAGTTTTCCGATTTTATGAACGATATGCTTAAAATTTACAGTGATAATAAACAAGCTACTGAACCACCCCAAATGCAGGTAATAAAAAAGGCTGTCTGCGATATAATTACCACTACCGAAAGCCTGCTTTCTGCAATGCAGATTATTGAAAGTGATAAATTCCAAGCAATTACAGACTATCGCCAAAGAATACAGGAATCAGAAGAATACACAATAAAGGTTGAGAACAAAGTAGCTGAACTGGAAAAATCCCTTGTCGACTCAAAAAGAGAGTTAATAAAAGCACAGTCAGAGACGGCAACAATCCATGCTGAATTAATCCACGAGGTTGAATGCCGTAAAGGTATGGAAGGTATGATTAACAGAGTACAGCAAATTGCCGATGATGCCTCTGCTTTAAAGAAAAAAGCTGAAGAAGAATGTATACAGGCATTAGAAGTCACTAAAGAGGCCAAAACCAAAACCACCTTACTGGAAGCGATGAATGCCGACATCCTGGCAAGGCTTGACACCACTCAGGCAAGAGCAAAAAGATATCAGGAAGAGCTTGTTGCCGAAAAAGGTACTACTAAATCGTTAAATGAAAAACTCACCAATGAAATAATCGCTCGTAACCGACTGGAAGAACGCCTCCAGGTAATTGAGCCTTTACAGCAAGCGGCAAGTCAAAAAATTGATTCTCTACAAGCAGAAATTGCTCACCTAAGAGCAGCCGAACAAGCGGCCTCTCAGAAAGTAACCAGCCTGGACTCGGAGCTGAAGGTCTTCAAAGCTCAGATTCAAGAGTTGCAAAACAAATCAGACAGTTAATCATTATAAATTTTCGCTTATCGAACCAAAACAACTCCTTGTAAAAGACAAAGCCCGGGTGCGCATCGCAGCACCCGGGCTTCTTGCCTTCAATAAATCATTTTTGTTGTTCTTGTACAAATTTAGTATTTATTTCATCGGCAAGTACTTCCATATCATGCTGTTTAATAAAATCCCAGCCTAACCATTTAAACCTGACATCATCCGGAAAACCAGTCATACCCGCAGGATGCACAGATGGAAAAAACGCTTCACCGCAAACCTTGGCAATATGCGGCCCTGTTAGAAAATCTGCCAGTTCTTTATACAACTCCATTTTATCTGCTTTAACTAGCACCGAAACCGGAAAGGCCAAGGCTCCGTCTTTTGGCCAAATTGTTTTAATTTGAGAATGGTCAGCTATGGTTTTCGCGAAAAAATAAGGCATGACATGTATGGGCGGGACATCGTCACGACTACCCTTTAATTCTTTCACCATTTGCGCAGGATGTAAACCATATTTTACAGATCGTGCTAAAGCAGCCAAACCGGCCTCGCCATATTCTTTATAATAATTTAATTGCACAATGTCGCAAAAGACTTCATTATGACCACGGATGGCTACCTTTTTTTCATAAACAGGTTTCAATAAATCGCTCCAACTGTTAGGTACAGGCAAGCCTCCCAGCCGCTGCATATCAACAACGATTACCAAAACATTTACAGCAATTACCGCAAAATGCCCCTCCGCATCAATCAATCCTGCTTGCTCTAGTCGTGGGTCAACTTGTTCATATCCAATCTGAGCAAATACATTATTTTGCACAAAACGTTCCATAAATAGCGGATTAAAAAAACTATATCCGGCTGTCAGCAGAATATCCGGAACTTCGTCCGGGTCTTCAAAGTATTTAATATATTCTTCATAATTGACCATATTTGTGGAGAAGGCTTCTGTACAATACTCTAATCTGATTTCCCTAGACTGCCGCAGGCTTTCAATAAACCGGCTTAATTCTGCTTGAAGAGGAATCTTTAACGGGCAAGGCAATAGCGCTACCATATTGAGTCTCCCGGAATTTCCTGCAGCTGACACTGTTTCCAGCCGATGAAAAAAACTGCTATCGGCAATCCGCTCTTCCAACAGTTTAGTAAACGCCTCAACACCGATCCCTTTGGTCTTTAAAGCCGTTTTTAGTTTAAGGACTGGTCCCAATTGTTGCAATACCCCATCATCTGCTAGCTGAGGAAAACCATTATGAACAAACACAGCTCGAGTAGCCGGATAGTTTTTTATCAGCTGCCCAATGGTTAAATCACTAAGTTCCAAATCTATATTCCCTCCTCCACAACGGTTTTTAACTATCGATCTCGCTTGGAATCTCATTAATGCATTCGCCTTTGCGCAGCAATTCTCTAATAACGGCCATCTGACGGTCAATTTGCTCAAGCCTAACCAGGTTTTTCCTCTCCGCCGGGGTGGTTTCAATAACCCGGCTTATCCCGCCGTTCTTTATGACAATCCTTTTGTCACCCATTAGTGCTAAAATCGGATCGTGAGTGGCCATAAGAACAATTTTCTCCTTGTCAACAAGAAGCTGCAATGCTTGCTTACGATCAATTCCGGCATTTTCAATTTCATCAATCAAAATTATCGGTGATGAACTCAAGTACGCTGTATCAGCAATCATAAGCGCTCGTGATTGTCCCCCGCTTAGCGAGGTAACAGGGGTATCTGGCTGAAAGGGTTCACCAGTCAACTCATTGGCCTTACTAATTATGTTCTCGACAATTTCCTGATCATGTTCAACCATTCTGCTCTCGGCATGCATTTCGACAAACTCACGTACTGTCAGATCCATAATAAAATTCATATTCTGTGAAAGTTGCGCTACTAGCTTATGTTCAACCGCAAACCGCGTTGTCATATCCGGAACCTGCCCGTTTACCAATATTTGGCGTCTCGTCGGAGTGTCCCGTTGTGCAATCCATTCTATATCTGCCAGCAACCGGCTCTTGCCAGAACCGGTTGGACCAACTATGCAAATGATTTCACCAGCACAGATTGTAATATCAAAATTCTCCTGATTACCGTTCTTATCAATACCACCACAAATGGTTACTGCCCTGATGATCTTCTCTTGCTCTTTTAATTTTTCCATTTGGACCATAAAAAAATTAAACTGTGTCTTAAGTTCCTGATACCCTAATCCCAAATCCTGAAGCAGTTCATCATTAATAGTTTCAAAATACTCTTGAACTGTCTTATCTGTATCCTGTATGACAGTCGGCAAAGACGAAAAGAAATCTATAGCATAGGGATAATCAATAAATAATTGGCGTAAAGATAAGGCTGATAAATTCTTCCACATAACTATCCCCCTTTTTTTATAATTGCGTAATCAGCTTCCTGCCTTTATAGTAAATCCATCTTGCGCACATTACCCATTTGAAAATCCACCCCCACTCTCGTTTGTCCCAAGCAATATGAACAAACAGCCGCCGGCATAGAGAAACGCAAACTACAGCCACTGAGAGTCTCCCAGTGCGCTGCTGTTTTGAACAAGCGGCTCACTTCCGGAGCGCCCTGGCCGGTAATACCGTTAACATAAACAATCATCGCCCCAGGATTGGCTTGCTTAACGCGAAATGCAAATACCTCCCGCTCTGCCTGAGAAACAATATCCCCTTTGGTTATTATGATAACATCAGCAAATTTCAACATAGGACCGATTTTGCGCGGGGTATTGACACCGCTAAGATTGTCAATTACGCATACAGCCATAACACCGCGAAGATGTGGTGAGCAGCGATTACACAAACCAGCACTCTCACTAATTAAAACATCCAGCTTCCGCCTGATACCCCATTCCAGGCAGTCTTGAATATTTGTTACAAAGAAATGATCAGGGCATAAATTACCCGATAATCCAGTCTTTACAACTACACCATTCTTTTCGTATAACTTTTGGTCCTGTGTTGACAGACAGTCAAATTTTACAACGCCCACAGTTTCACCGTCTGCCTGCATTGCTTTGATAATGTTGAGAATGACTGATGTTTTTCCTGCCGAAGGAGGACCAGCCACTGTTATTAACTGCATAATACTTGTCCTCCGGAGCCATTTACCGAGAAGTTTTCTTTTTCCTGAAATACCCTATTCTCTATACCAATGATCCTTGCACTTACAATTAAAACAATTCTCTTTTCAGATATATACGACATAAATGTTCAATCACCCCTATAC
>NZ_DATMXX010000046.1:0-13224 GCF_035561255.1 Sporomusa sp.
TTTTTGTAGTGGGCAGGAGGATATAGTTATGGTCAAAAACTTAGAGCAACTGGCGGCATTACTGCCGTATGCAGCAATATATGGTCGACTTGACAGAGAAATTAAGGCAGTGGCCCACGATTCCCGCAAGGTAGTTCCCGGTACTTTGTTTGTTTGTCTAACCGGGGTTCATGTTGATGGGCACGATTTTGTTGTTGATGCCATAACGCAAGGCGCAGTGGCGGTGCTTGTAGAAAAAGATATACCAACAGCAGCGTATGGCGACATAACTATTATTAAAGTTGAGAATACCCGTACGGCAATGCAGGCCGTTGTGCCGTATTTTTTTGATTATCCGGGTCAGCGGTTAAGAATGATTGGCGTTACTGGCACTAATGGGAAAACAACGACAACCTACCTGATTAGAAGTATTTTACGGCAGGCCGGCTATAAGGTAGGCCTAATTGGTACGATTCAGACAATGATTGACGATAAAATATTGCCAGTAAAAAATACTACGCCTGATGTAATCGAACTACAAAGTATGCTGGCTGAAATGGTCAATAGTGGTATGGAATATGCAATAATGGAAGTCTCGTCACATGCTTTGGCGTTGGGCCGGGTAACCGGCTGTGAATTTGATGTTGGCGTATTTACCAATATGACGCAAGATCATCTGGATTTTCATCAAACATTTGAAAATTATATTGAGGCCAAAGCAGAGTTATTCCGGAGCTTAAATAGACCTGGCAGTAAGAAGAGCGGTAAAGCAGCCATTATTAATTTTGATGATGCTGCCGGTAAAACGATGGCAAATAATTCGGATTGCCCGATAATCAGTTATGCCATTAATAGCTCTGCCGCCTTAACTGCCGACAGTCTGAAGGTAGAAGCGGCTGGTTCCAGTTTTAGCATCAATGGAGCGTTCGGGTCTATGCCGCTGAAACTAAGTATTACCGGCATGTTTAATGTCTATAATGTGTTAGCGGCAACCGGGGTTGCGATGGCGGAAAAAGTTGAACCAGCCATTATCAAACACGCGCTCGAAAGCTTCATCAGTGTACCTGGGAGATTTGAATTAGTGAATGCCGGCCAACCGTTTACAGTCATTGTTGACTATGCTCATACGCCAGATGGTTTAGAAAACGTCCTAAGAACGGCCAAACAGTTTGCGACAGCCAGAATTATTGTAGTATTTGGCTGTGGTGGGGACCGTGACCGTACTAAACGACCAATTATGGGCAAATTGGCCGCGTTATATGGCGATATCGTACTGGCTACATCAGATAATCCCCGCAGTGAAGAACCAGGAAAAATACTGGAAGATATCGAAGTGGGTATTAAAGACGGTATGACGAGTGCTAATGCTGCCAAAAGTTATCAAATAATCATTGACCGGCGTCAGGCCATTACTCAGGCAATTAAATTGGCCGGGCCACAGGATGTAGTACTTATTGCTGGTAAAGGGCATGAAACTTACCAGATATTACAGGATAGAACGATTGATTTTGATGATCGTCAGGTGGCTCGTGAGGTTATCGGGGAGATGAGAACAAATGCCTGATTTTAGTTTAACTGAGGTGTTAAAGGCTACCGAGGGTCGTTTGATCAGTGCCGCCGGCGGCAAATTTTTTCGTGGTATTTCCACAGATACCAGGACTGCTCAGCCCGGGAATTTGTTTATTGCTTTAGCGGGTGAACGCTTTGACGGGCATGAGTTTATTGCTCAGGCTGCCGGTAAGGGCGCAGTTGGTGTCATTGTTAGCAGGCCGGCAACTGTGCCTGAAAACGTAACTGTAATAGAAGTGAAGGATACTCTGGTTGCTTTGCAGGCATTAGCAAGGTTTCACCGCAAACGGTATCATATCCCTGTAGTCGCTGTAACAGGCTCTAACGGTAAGACTACCACCAAAGATATGCTTGCTGCTGTATTAGCCAGCAGGTTTAGTGTGCTTAAGACAGAGGCCAATTTTAATAATGAGATTGGCCTGCCCCTAACCCTGTTAAAACTTGAGCCAGGCCATGAAGCTGCTGTTGTTGAGATGGGCATGCGCGCTTGTGGGGAAATTCATGATCTGACTGAAATCGCTTTACCTACAGTAGGGGTAGTGACCAATGTAGGCGAAACTCATATGGAAATTCTTGGTTCAATTGAGAATATCGCTGCTGCTAAGTCTGAATTAGTAGTAGCAATCGCACATGATGATTTAGTGGTGCTTAATGCCGACGATCCACATGTTCGGGCTATGCAGAAACGGGCGCAGGGTCGAGTGGTGTTATATGGCTTAAGCCCAGAGGCAGCTGTGCGTGCCGAGAACATATCTACCGGGGAAAACAATGAATTAATAACCACCTTTGATTGTTGCAGCCCCCGTGGCTCTTTTCCTGTCATTTTACATACGGTGGGTGTACACAATGTGTATAATGCACTGGCGGCTATCGCTGTCGGGTTGGAATTAGGATTGCAGACAAATGACGTAAAACTCGGGATTAGCAATTTTATTCCCGGAGCGATGCGTCTTGAGATAAAACAATATGGCGATTATACAGTTATCAATGATGTATATAATGCAAGCCCGCTATCAATGGCAGCAGCACTTAATACGTTGTCAGATATTAGCAAAGGCCGGAAGATTGCAGTGTTAGGTGATATGCTGGAACTTGGCGCTGCTGCTGTTGCGGCTCACCGCAGGATCGGACAACAGACCGCTGAACAAGGAGTAGACATTGTCCTTACAGTGGGGGAATTATCAAAACATATTGTGGATGCTGCTGCCGAGCATGGTGTTAAAATCACCCATGCTTTTACCAGTCACAAAGAGGCAATTGCGGCATTACATTGTCTGATGAAGCCTGGTGATTATATTTTGCTAAAAGGTTCTCGCGGCATGAAGATGGAAATTATGCTGGAAGCATTTGCTAGTACATCGCTGCGATAGCGAGCCAATTCAGGAGGTTACGATGCAGGAATTGTTGTATGCTGCCGTGATGGCGTTTGCCATCGCTATAATGGCAGGGCCGTTGGTTATTCCTATATTAAAGCGGCTAAAATTTGGGCAAAGCATCAGGGAAGAAGGCCCTGAGCGACATTATGCCAAAGCCGGAACTCCTACCATGGGTGGGCTTTTGATTCTGGTGGCGCTTACGATTCCCAGTCTTGTATTTGCCGGCAAACACCCGGAGGTACTGTTAGCCTTATTTGTTACATTAGGACATGGGTTCATCGGCTTTCTTGATGATTTTATTAAAGTGGTACTTAAACGTTCACTCGGTCTTAAAGCCAGGCAAAAGCTACTGGGGCAAATCATTATGGCGCTGGCGCTCTCCTACATTGCAAGTATTTACTTTGGTCGTGGTACAGATGTCTGGATCCCTGGTTTTGGAGTTAATATTGATTTTGGGGCTTTATACTATCTGTTAATCTTCATTGTACTTGTTGGAACGACAAATGCTGTTAATCTCACTGATGGTCTTGACGGCTTAGCTGCCGGCACGACAACAGTTGCGGCATTAGCGTATGCTGTTGTGGCTCTTTCATTTGGCAAACCTGATTTAGCCATTTTTTGTGTAGCTTTAGCTGGGGCGTGTCTGGGTTTTTTACGGTATAACGCTTTTCCGGCTAAGGTTTTTATGGGTGATACCGGTTCACTGGCTTTAGGTGGTGCCCTCGCAGCTGTTGCTGTAATGACTAAAACTGAATTTTTATTGGTTATTGTTGGCGGCGTATTTGTCATTGAAGCGCTTTCAGTCATTATTCAGGTTATTTCTTTTAAGTCAACAGGTAAACGGGTATTTAAAATGAGTCCTATTCATCATCATTTTGAATTATCCGGGTGGTCAGAAACTAAAGTGGTGACGGTATTTTGGCTGGCTGGCGCTGTGTTTGCCGCCGTGGCTTTGAGTCTAGTGGCAATTAGCCGGTCTGGGGGGATGTAGAATGGATAAACAGACAGAATTTCTTAATAAGAAAATTTTGGTATTAGGTGCCGGTGTTAGTGGTATTTCGGTGGCTAATATCTTGCAACAGCTAGGAGCACATGTTACATTAAGTGATGCCAAGTCTGTCGATAAAATGGATAAAGATTTTTCTCAGCTAGCTGCAAATGGTGTTGTCTTGGCGCTGGGCAATCAAACTGAACTATTGTTAGACGGTATAGACTATATCGTGTTATCACCAGGGATATCTATCTATGTATCGCTGGTTGCTGCCGCTAAAAGACGGGGCATACCTGTAATGAGCGAGGTGGAGGTTGCCTATCGGCTGAGTAGTGCGCCGATTATTGCAATTACCGGTACCAACGGCAAAACAACTACAACAACCCTGATTGGCGAGATACTAAAGACTACTGGCCGGCAGGTAGCTGTAGGGGGAAATATCGGTGCTGCACTGTCTGAGCAGGCGCTTGAGGTTGATGCTGATGGTTTTGTAGTTGCTGAAATATCAAGTTTCCAACTGGAGGGGGCTACAAAATTTAGACCCCATATTGCCGCCGTCTTAAACCTGACACCAGATCATTTGGATAGACATCACACCATGGCAGTATATCAGGAAATGAAAGAACGGATATTTGCCAATCAGGATAAAAATGATTACTTAATCCTTAATTATGATGATGTCAGCGTACGGGGGATGGCTGAACGGGCATTAGGCAAAACAATGTATTTCAGCCGCAGACAGCAACTTGATCAGGGGATTTTTGAACATAACGGAACAATTATCCTGAAGTGGGAAGAGAAACTTATTGATATCTGTACAATCAATGATATTCAAATAAAAGGTGGACATAATGTAGAGAATGCACTGGCTGCCTGTGCTGTTGGCTATTTTGCAGGAGCTAGCCCTGAAGATATGGCTAAAGTCCTTAAAACATTCCAGGGTGTAGAGCATCGTATTGAACCTGTGGCTGAGATTGCTGGTGTAGGCTATTATAATGATTCTAAAGCTACCAACCCTGAATCAACGATAAAAGCGCTTGAGGCTTTTCCCGGTCATATTATTCTCATTGCCGGCGGCCGGGATAAGAATACTGATTTAACCGAATTCATGCAGTTGGCCAAAGAGCGGGTTGACCATTTGATTGTATTGGGCGAAGCGCAACAACGCTTTACTGAGGCTGCAACTCAGCATGGGGTAAAAAATATTCACAATGTGACTTCGTTTACTGAAGCAGTCACACTTGCGCGTAGTCTGGCTCAGCCACCGCAGGTAGTGCTCTTGTCGCCAGCCTGTGCCAGCTATGATATGTTTGATAACTATGAGGAACGGGGGAACGTGTTCAAGGATTTAGTGCGCCGGTTAGGTTAAGGGGGGAGCGAGATTGGCGGTCAGACCTAAGTCGCCCGACTATGTCATCTTTTTTGCGATCATTGGTTTGTTAGGATTCGGGATAGTAATGGTTTATAGTTCAAGTGCGGTTTCTGCGTATGTCAACTATAATGACAGCTACTATTTTCTAAAACGCCAGATGATTTGGGCCACATTGGGAGTGCTGGCCATGCTATTTACGATGAACGTTGATTATCATACATGGCGCCCCCTGGCGAAACCCGCGATGATAATTACCCTTATTCTATTAATACTTGTCCTTGTTCCGGGTTTAGGCAAAGTTGTCAATGGTGCAAGGCGCTGGTTAGGTTTTGGTTCACTGTATCTGCAACCATCAGAAATAGCAAAAATGAGTATGGTGCTCTTTACTGCCAATAGCCTGGCAAAATCGCAGGATAAAATTGGCAGCTTTATGAAAGGGATTGTCCCCCAATTACTGATGCTCTTGGTAGTATTTGGTCTAATTTTAAAAGAGCCTGATCTGGGAACAGCACTTGTTATTGGTGGTACGGTGTTTATTTTGTTATTTGCGGCAGGTGCCAGATTATCACATTTAGGGTCGTTAGGTGCCGTCGGTGTTGCCGCAATAGTTGCTGCGATTATTGCAGAGCCATACCGGCTAAAACGATTGTTAGCCTTTAGTGATCCGTGGGCTGACCCGTTAAACAGCGGCTACCATATCATTCAGTCTTTGTATGCTATTGGATCAGGCGGTTTGTTTGGTGTTGGCTTAGGCCGCAGCCGGGAAAAGTTTTTGTATTTGCCTGAACCGCATACCGATTTTATTTTTGCTATATTAGGGGAAGAACTGGGGTTTATCGGTACAGCTACTGTGATCATACTCTTCTTTCTCTTTGCCTGGCGGGGTTATAAAATAGCCATTTCAGCACCAGATATTTTTGGGAGTTTATTGGCTGGCGGCCTAACAAGTATCATCGTTTTGCAAGCCCTTATGAATATTGCGGTGGTTACCGCATCCATGCCGGTTACAGGAATACCATTGCCATTTATTAGTTTTGGCGGTTCTGCGCTAATTTTTACGCTTGCGGGGGTAGGAATTCTGCTTAATATATCACGATATGTAAACTTGAAATGAATTTAGGGGGCAACCATATGCGCCTGATTATATCTGGCGGGGGAACCGGTGGTCACATCTACCCCGCCGTTACTATCGCAAGAGAAGTAGCCAGGTTGAGTGACAATTGCGAAATCTTATTTGTGGGAACTAAACAGGGCCTTGAGGCTGATATTGTGCCCAAAGAAGGGTTTAATTTTACAACAATTGAAGTACGGGGGCTGGAACGCCGAATCTCCTGGCAGAATATCAAGACACTGTTTAATACTGCCGGT
The DNA here is from genome assembly GCF_035561255.1 of Sporomusa sp. Classification (GTDB taxonomy): domain Bacteria; phylum Bacillota; class Negativicutes; order Sporomusales; family Sporomusaceae; genus Sporomusa. The sequence continues at coordinate 6,656 of NZ_DATMXX010000046.1, forward strand.
AGTGTTTGGGGTTCAGTAAAAATTATAAAAAAATTTAAACCTGATGTTGTTATTGGTACTGGCGGTTATGTGTGTGGTCCGGTGCTGCTGGCGGCCAGCCTGCTTAAAATACCAACCATCATTCAGGAACAAAATGTAATACCTGGTATAACTAATAGAATATTATCCCGGTTTGTTGATAAAATTGCTGTAGGATATAAGGAAGCTGAGCAATATTTTAAGCAGTACAAGCCTGATCAGCTTGTATTTACAGGCAATCCTATTAGACCGGAGATTATGTCGGCTATTCGTCGGGAGGGGCAAACCGAGTTAGAATTAGATCCCAATAAGCTTACGTTACTGGTAGTTGGCGGTAGCCGTGGGGCCCGCAGTATAAACAATGCTATGTTTGATGTGTACAAACATTTTAACAAGAGTCCACGCATTCAAATATTGCATGTAACAGGGCAAAACGAGTATAATAGCATAGTTGGCAATATTAAACAAGCTGGTATAGACATTTCCAGTGGTGGAAATATTATCATCAAACCATATTTGTATAATATGCCCCTAGCTTTGGCTGCCGCGGATTTAGCGATTTTCCGGGCGGGGGCTGTGGGATTGGCGGAATTAGCAGCCAGAGGTATTCCCTCAATATTGATACCATATCCCTATGCTGCCGAAAATCATCAGGATTTCAATGCCAGAGCTCTTGCGCGGCAGGGGGCGGCAACAGTTATTGCTGATAAAGAATTAACAGGGATTAAGCTAATAAATACCATTGAGAACCTACTAGAGAATCCGGCCATATTATCAAGTATGGCTAAAAAGAGCAGAGAGTTGGGCCGGCCTCAGGCGGCTGAAGCAATTGCCCGGCTGGCCCTTTGCCTAATAAAGCTGCAAAGTAAATAATAAAAGGTAACACCGGATGTGGGCAGCGCATACTATGTGGTATGCCAGAGCGGCAACCGGGTAGTTTAGGAGCAGCTCTTTCTGCCGGATGCGGGCGCCGGAGACGGGGTGCGCAAGAAAGGGGAGAAATACTGTTGTTAGTAGATGATGTAAAGAAAATTCATTTTATTGGTATAGGTGGCTCCGGTATGAGTGCTATTGCAAAAGTATTGCTTGATATGGGGTATGCTGTTTCAGGCTCTGATGCTCAGAAATCGGCTGTTACCTCCAAGCTTGAGCAGGCTGGTGCAAGGGTGCATATTGGTCACAGTTATGAAAATATTGGTGATACGCAAGCTGTAGTTGTTTCAACAGCTATCCCCGAAACAAACCCGGAGGTTAAAGCTGCACGTGACAAGGAGATTCCTGTATATCACCGGGCTGATATGCTGGCATTTCTAATGCGCAAACGACAGGGAATAGCTGTTGCCGGCGCTCATGGCAAGACCACAACTACCTCGATGATTGCCCTCATGCTTGAGAAATCGGGTATGGACCCGACGATCATTATTGGCGGTGAGCTAGAATCAATTGGCGGCAGCGCAAAACTCGGTCATGGTTCCTATTTAGTAGCTGAGGCCGACGAAAGCGATGGCTCTTTTTTGAAACTTGCACCGCATATTGCTGTTGTGACTAATATTGAGAACGATCATATGGACTACTACAAGACTATGGATAATATATTACGCACTTTCGATGAATTTTTACATAAGCTCAAGCCGGTTGATGGATTAGCCGTTTTGTGTTTCGACAATGCTTATGTCCGGAATATGGCGTCTAAACTTGAAAAGCGTTACGTGTCCTATGCGCTTGAGCATGATGCTGATTATACTGCGCGTAATATAAAATCCGATGGTCCGGTGACAATCTTTGATGTGCATTACCGTGATGAACTTTTAGGTACGGCTAGAATTTGTGTTCCAGGGCTGCATAATGTTGCGAATGCCTTAGCTGCTGTGGCTGTGGGGGTTGAAGCAGGGCTGAGTTTTTCTCAAATTGCTGAAGGCCTAAGCCAGTTTCAAGGAGCTAAACGTCGTTTTCAGTCTAAAGGTCGGGTAAATGGCGTTTGGGTAGTAGATGACTATGCTCATCATCCTACAGAAATAACGACCACCTTGTTAGGTGCGCGTCAAACGGAACCCAAACGGTTGATTTGCGTTTTTCAGCCGCATAGATATACACGTACCCAGTTTTTGAGTAAGGAGTTCGGCAGTGCTTTTACTGCGGCTGATATGCTGATTCTTACTGATATTTACTCAGCTGGAGAGCAGCCTATTCCGGGGATAACCGGCGAGACACTCAAGAATGAGGTTGAGCGGCAAACCAATCAACGAGTTACTTACATACCGGACAAAGATAAAATTGCCCGGTATCTAGCTGAAATTGTAGAGCCCGGAGATTTAGTAATGACCATGGGAGCTGGCAATATCTATCAAACAGGAGAAGAACTGGTAGAGAAGCTTATGCATCAGCAGTAGTAATCTGTAGACAATTATTAGAGATTAGAGAGATAGAAATAAGGGTGATTGTACTTGTCTGGGAGGGAAGACGATGGAGAAATTTATCGTCAAAGGAGAAGTACAACTATGTGGCAACGTCCGGGTAAGCGGGGCTAAAAACGCTACGTTGCCAATTATGGCAGCAACGCTCCTGTGTTCAGGCGTCAGTATTATTCACGATGTTCCATATTTGCGTGACATTCAAGCCATGCAGGATATTTTGACACTGATTGGGGCTAAAATATCCAGGCAAGGCCATACAATGCTGATTGACACTACTAATGTCAGCAAGGCCGAAATACCCGAGCATCTTATGCGGGAAATGCGGGCTTCGGTATTTTTGATGGGGCCGCTTTTAGGGCGATTTCGTAAAGTCAGAGTTTCCTACCCTGGTGGTTGTGCTATCGGTCCAAGACCAATTAACCTACATATCAAAGCTCTCGAAAAAATCGGCGCAAAAGTTGATGAAAGTTTTGGTTTTATTGAGGCAGAAGCGGCAGAATTAACTGGCGGCGAGGTCAATTTTGACTTTCCAAGTGTTGGTGCGACTGAGAATGCAATGATGGCTGCCGCACTGGCTAAAGGAACAACGATTATCCGCAATGCGGCCCGTGAACCTGAAATAACCGATTTACAATCAATCTTGAATAAAATGGGCGCAAGAATCAGCGGTGCTGGTACGGACACTATCAGAATTGACGGAGTTGCAAAACTTACTCCTGCGGAGCACACCGTAATGTGCGACAGGATTGAAGCAGGTACTTTTTTAATGGCAAGTGTTATGACGCGTGGTGATGTTGTCGTTGAAAATATTATTCCAGAGCACTTGTTTTCGGTCACTGATAAATTACAAGAAATTGGGGCTCAGATAGTTACCGGCAAGGATTATGTCAGGATAAAAGCGGGGGAACTTAGAGGTGTTGATATTAAAACCTTGCCTTATCCGGGATTTCCAACCGACCTGCAGGCCCCTATGCTGTCGCTGGTTACTATTGCCAAAGGTACCAGTATTATTACGGAAACTATTTTTGAGAATCGCTTTAAGCATGTAGATGAGCTCACCCGCATGGGTGCTAAAATCAAAGTTGAAGGCCGTACTGCTATTATTCGCGGTGTTCCAAGTTTAACCGGAGCCATCGTGGCGGCACCTGATTTAAGGGCTGGCAGTGCCTTAGTACTAGCGGCTTTAGCCGCTAAGGGAACCTCTGAGGTTGAGCAAGTCTATCATATTGATCGGGGTTATGAAAACATAGAGAAAAAACTGCAGGCTTTAGGGGCACAGATTGTACGGGTAACAGGGTAGTTGAAGGGGGGATATTGAATGAAAAATAAAAAAATTGCAGTTGTCATGGGTGGGCCGTCGGCTGAGCGGGAGGTATCACTGAATACTGGGAGAGCGATCCTGGGGGCACTGCAAGAAAAAGGATATAATGCCGTAGGTATTGACCTAATCCCCCGAAACTTTGTCGAACAATTAAAGAATGAACAGATTGATGTAGTGTTTAATGCTATTCATGGCCTCTACGGCGAAGATGGACTTCTGCAAGGTACACTTGAAATGTTAGGCATACCATACACCGGTTCAGGTGTGTTGGCCAGTGCTTTAGCTATGGATAAAGCAGTAACAAAACGCTTATTTGTGGCTGCAGGAATACCAACGCCTCGCTCGCGACTTTATAGCAAGCAGGAGGCCGGCGGGAACTTGGCCAGTGAGATTCACATGGAGTTTGGTATACCTGTGGTTATTAAAGCTGCTGCCCAGGGTTCAAGTATTGGGGTGACAATTGTGGAAGAACCTTCTAATATTGATTTTGCCATAACAGAAGCCTTTAAATTTAGTGACCATATTGTTGTTGAGGAATTTATTAGAGGAAAAGAATTGACTGTTGCTATACTTGGCACTGATCAGCCTGAAGTACTCCCGATCATCGAGATTGTTCCACAGTCAGGACGTTATGATTATAGGTCAAAATATACTAAAGGTGCTACCGAATATATTGTACCTGCCAGCTTGGCGGTTGAGACTACTTTCCGGGTTCAGCAGGTAGCGCTTGCCGCATATAAGCTGTTAAACTGCCGCGGGATTGGTCGTGTCGACGTAATGCTTGACAAGGACAATAATCCTTATGTACTGGAAGTTAATACTATTCCGGGTATGACAGCTACCAGTCTGGTACCTAAGGCTGCTGCTGCCGTCGGCATACACTTTACTGATTTGTGTGAGCGGATTCTATTGACAGCCGTTGATTAAACGTCTTGTGGGCAGCGTCGACTGATACTGCCCGTTTTTTTACATGTGCTGTTAGACAAGTTCACTTTATTTGATAGCTAAGCGCCACTATACTCCGCTTCTTAGTGACGGTATAGTGGCCGCTTAGCTCCTGGATTGCTTCAACTAAGCTTAGAAGTTCATTGGCATTTCCTTCTAAGCAAGTTTCACTTTATCTAGCGGGCAATCCGTTGTATAATTACTGCAGAAGATGTCTACAGGAGTGATAGCATGCAGACAGCAGAACGCTTGAAAGCGGCCAGGCGGCGGCGCAATTCGACCTTTGCGGCTTTGCTGGCGGCTTTAGCATCGCTGATAGCATTTTTTTTATTTGTAAATTCGCCATATTTTACAGTTGGGACAGTATTAGTCGAAGGTAATAAATATATCACTGTTGAAGATGTACTGCGGGTTGCAGGTGTTCCTGAGCAAGTAAATATTTTTAGACTGAAGACGGCTGATATAAAAGACCGGTTGATGAGTGACCTGCGGGTGGCTGAGGTTAGGGTAGAAAGAAGTTTCCCTGCTACTATATCTATCCACATTAAAGAGCGTCAGCCGCTGGCTTTTGTTGCCAGTCAGTACGGGTTTGTCGAAATTGACCGTCAAGGCATGGTTTTAGCTGCTTTAAAAAACCTCAAAGAGGTAAAAGTCCCTGTGATTACCGGGGTGAGATTGGGAAATGTTTATGTGGGCGACCAGGTAAACAACCCTGGGCTTTCCAGTGTCCTGACATATCTTGCGGCATTGGATGAAACTGCGCTAAACCAGTTATCAGAGGTTAATATTAAGTCGCCGGACGAACTTGTTGCTTACACGATACATTCGGTACACATTCGGGTAGGTGACAGTCAGCGTCTTCCGGAAAAAGCGAAGCTTACAGGCGAGATATTACAGGAGATTGAAGTCAAAAAGATGGTTGTTCAATATATAGATCTTAACTATAAATCACCGATTATTAAGATACGTGACAGATGAGGGAATTTTGAAAGGAGACGATACTTTGCTACCTATCAAACAAGGGCAATTTGCTATTGCCTTGGTCTGTGTTGTGTTGGGTATTATGCTGGCGGTACAATTTCGTACTACCCAGGATATTAGATCAAGTATTCCATACCAGCGGGTGGAAGATTTATCCCAACGATTAAGCCAGACAGAAAAAGAACGGGACGCGCTAATTAATCAGGTTCAAGAACTAAAGCGCACTTCTGGTGCGGAGGCAGCGTCCAAGGAGTTCGAAATGGTAAGGATGGGGGCGGGCGTAGTGGCTGTTGAAGGGCCTGGTATTATTGTAACTATTGATGACAGCAAGCGTCCGTCTAAACCAGGGGAAAATCCTAATTTGTACTTAATTCATGATGATGATATATTAAAGGTAATTAATGAATTATGGGCAGCAGGTGCAGAGGCAATATCTATTAATGAACAGAGGCTTATTGCCAGTTCCGAGATTCGTTGTGCCGGACCGACACTGTCGGTTAACAATTCACGGTATTCACCTCCTTATGAGGTTAGTGTTATCGGAGAGCCGACAACACTTGAAAATGCACTCAAAATGCGCGGCGGTGTAATTGAGACACTGCAGTTTTGGGGTATACAGGTAACGATCAAAAAGCAGGATGGTGTAAAAGTCCCCGCATATAAGGGGGCGTTTCGTTTTGAGTTTGCTAAGCCGGTTCAGGAAGGTGGTCGTTAATATGGTATTACCTATTACCGGACTTATTATAGGTATAATTATCGGTATCGTTTTTCCGATTACCGTGCCACTTGAATATGCTAAATTTATGTCGGTTGCATTATTAGCATCGTTGGACTCAGTTTTTGGCGGTCTTAGGGCCGGTATTGAAGAAAAATTTGATAATACTGTATTT
>NZ_DATMXX010000047.1:0-15272 GCF_035561255.1 Sporomusa sp.
ATGTAAAAGAAGGAATTTTTAGGAAATAAGCAGAATACCTTTTAGCATAGGCCCTGAATTCAAAGGAGGAGAGCGAAAAATGGAAGTGCTGAAAGTATCTGCACAATCAAATCCTAAATCCGTAGCAGGCGCTCTGGCTGCAGTTTTGCGTGAAAGAGGTACCGCAGAAGTGCAGGCAGTAGGTGCAGGGGCGGTTAATCAGGCTATCAAGGCTATTGCGATTTCACGTGGTTTTGTCGCTCCCAATGGCATTGATTTGATTACCATACCAGCTTTTGCGGAGATTACCATTGACGGGGAAGAACGTACTGCTATTAGATTCATTGTTGAACCCCGTTAATCATGTAACCTAATGTGAAGAAGCCTGTGCATATGCTGCAGGCTTTTTTATATTACTTGTATTACCATACTGCTCGTGGTAAAATTTTGATTGACCTAAATATACAGGTAAGGGTGATTCTTGTGTTGCTGCGCAGACTAGAGGCCTATGGATTTAAATCGTTTGCCGAAAAAACAGAATTAGAGTTTGGCCGAGGAATAACCGCGATTGTCGGTCCAAACGGTAGCGGTAAAAGTAATATCTCTGATGCTATTCGCTGGGCGCTTGGTGAACAGAGTCTTCGTACCTTGCGGGGTACTAAGATGGAAGATGTCATATTTGTAGGAAGCGCTAACCGCAGGCCGTTAGGAGTAGCGGAAGTCTCGCTGGTTTTTGATAACAGTGACGGGAGATTGCCGTTAGACTTCAATGAGGTTACAATCACAAGACGCGTATTTAGATCAGGAGACAGTGAATATTATATCAATAAAACGGCCTGCCGTCTGAAGGATATCCATGACATGCTGGCTGACACCGGGCTTGGGCGTGAGTCGATGACCGTAATAGGGCAAAACAAGGTTGACGAAATATTAAGCAGCAAGCCGGAGGAACGGCGGTTGTTATTTGAAGAAGCAGCCGGTATAACTAAATATAAACAACGTAAACGTGAAGCTTTGCGTAAACTGGATGATACAGAGCAGAATCTCACCAGGGTTAAAGATATTACTGCTGAGTTGGAAAGCCAGCTTGAGCCGTTAAAAGAAAGTGCAGCCAGGACCGACGCTTTTAACAAGCTAAACACGGAGCTGATAGCCTGCCAAGCTACAGTACTGCTGGAACGCTTGGAAAAAGCAGAACGGCTGGTTGCAAGCGCTAATCTGGAGCAAACCCACTTAACTGACCGCAGCATTGCTGCAAATACCCGGTTAGTTTCAGCTGATAACGAAAAAGAGGCATTGTTGCTTAAGATTGCCCAAACTGATGAAAAAATTGTTCACACAGATAAAGAGATTAATGAGGTTGCCACTGAAGTGGAACGGCTTGATAGTCGGGGTGGAATACTGAGTGAACGGATTGAGCAGGGGCGGAAGGCTAAAGCGCGTCTCAATGATGCTGCAATACGGCTTGTGGCTGAGCACGAAGCAGCAGAGGCCAGGTTAGCTGAACTACAGAGCAATCTGGCAACTAAACAACAGCAATTTCTTGTTATTCAACAAGAGATAACTGACAGGAACAACCAGAATGATCAATTTATTGCCGCTATCAGGCAGATTGAGCAGCAAATTGCAGCTGGTCAGGAAGAGTCGTTTGACCATTTACAACAGTCTGTTAACGAACGCAACAACCTGCATATCCATGAGCGTGATTTGGCTGCTTTAGCGGTAAGACAGAATAAGCTTAATGACGAATATACTAATTATATGCAGCAACAGTCTGAGTTTAATGTTAGGAAAATTGAGTTGCAGAACGAAATGAATTCTCTCGCTACTGAGCAACAGGCGTTAAAAAGACAGGTGGCATCTTTGCGGCAGGAGCTAATTCCTTTAGAACATAATTTGAAGAATGTATCAGATGCTGAACAGCAGCTCAGCAGTAGTGTGAATGAGACTTCTTCTCGTCTAAATGTTCTGGCTAGCATGCAGTATGAATTAGAGGGATTTGGACGGGCTATAAAAGGGATATTAAAGAATCAGGATTCCTGGCGTAATGGTATTTGCGGTGCTGTTGCCCAACTGATATCAGTTCCGGATAAATATATTAATGCCATTGAGGTAGCTCTCGGGGGTGCTCAGCAGCATCTTGTTACAGATACCGATCAAACAGCTAAACAGGCTATTAGTTTTTTAAAAATGAAAAATCTGGGTAGGGCAACTTTTCTACCATTAAATACAATCCGATTGTCAAAACCTAGAGAAGCGGAGATATTAGCTGCCAGTCAGTCAGGCGCGCTTGGTTTTGCTGCTGATGTAGTTAGTGTTGATGACCGCTACAGGCCTGTAATTAATTATCTCTTAGGCCGGATAATCATTGCTAAAACAATTGATGATGCACTTAAAATTGCCCGTAGTGGTGGTTTTTCGGCTAGGATTGTAACACTTGATGGTGAAATTGTGAATCCCGGGGGATCACTGACTGGTGGCAGTGTAGGAAGAAAAGACGCAAGCTTTATTTCCAGGAATAATGAAATTGCTGTTCTTAAACAGGGGTTAGCGTCCTTGAAGGAAAAACTACTATTAAATGAACAAGAAAAAACGGCTATAATTACTGCCATTACAGAGATTAATTCTAAACTTACCGGTCTTGAAGGCAAATCTAACGAGGCAGAGCTTCGCCAGGCTGAGTTAACTATTTATATAGATAAGGCTGGAGTTGATGCCGCGAGATGTGAGCTGATGCTTAAAAGTGTAGGTGACGAAATCGCCGATTGCCGGCATGAGCGTGGCCAGTGTCTACAAAGAATTGAGGATAGTAAAGCGGCTATTGTTTTGCTGGAAACACGGGAAATTAGTCATAAGTCTAAGGTTGCCGATTGGCAAAATAAACTTAAGACTGTTAAAGCTGAGCAGCAGGCCTTAAATGAAGCGTTAACCGATGCCAAGATTAAGGTAAGTGTTGTATCCCAGGATATGGCGGCTATCCGTTCTGCCAGTGAGCAATACAAACAGACACATGTCTCCCTGGAAATTGACCTTACCCGACTTAGAACCGAAGAAAACCAGCTTCAGGCTGAGATTGGACAAGCTCAGACTGAACTTGCTTCATTAGCAGAGTGCAAGGAGAAACTGGTGATTACGAAAGGTCAATTAGCAGAAGTCCGGCAGGTGTATTATGCCGTCAAAATGGAATTACTGGTAAATTCACAGCGGTTAGATAAAGAACTAAAAGAGTTACGCCGGCAAAGCAGCGACTTGCAAGCACGTCTTCATGAAATAGATCTTCTTATAACTAAATATAAGTATGAAACAACGAATTGTTACGATCAGCTTACCGGGCAGCTGGCATTAACGATTGAAGAAGCTCACGAGCTAAGAAAACAAGATTCTATTGAGCAGTTATTGCGAATGATCGCGCACGCTGAAAGCCAAATTGCTGAACTTGGGCCAATAAATCCTACGGCTATTGATGAATACAATAAGGTTCAGGAACGCTATAATTTCTTGCAAGAACAATCAACTGATTTAATGCAGGCTAAGGATTACTTGACATCAGTAATTAAAGATATCGATACTACTATGTCACGCCAGTTCAACATAGCGTTTAAAGCGATAAGCCAGTATTTTGGGGAGGTTTTCATTCGATTATTTGGTGGCGGCCGGGCAGAGCTTGTACTTATCGAGCCAGGTAATGTTCTTGAAACCGGAATAGATATTATTGTGCAACCCCCGGGAAAGAAGTTGCAAAATCTGGCACTTTTATCAGGCGGTGAGAGGGCACTTACCGTAATTGCCCTTTTGTTTGCAATTTTGACATACCGACCAGCACCGTTTTGTGTAGTAGATGAGATTGATGCCGCGCTGGATGAAGCTAATGTGCAGCGCTTCAGCGAATTTTTACGGGATTATGCTCAAAGTACCCAATTCATTGTAGTTACTCACCGGAAGGGTACTATGGAGGCAGCTGGTGTATTGCATGGGGTAACAATGGAGGAGTCTGGAATATCCCGGCTGATTTCGGTGAAATTTATGGACAGAGCAGGATAATAAATAAGTCTTTAAATAGTTTGGGGGAATATGGTGATGGGTTTTTTTGATAAATTAAAAGCTGGCCTGGAAAAGACCAGGAAAAGTTTTACTGAAAAAATTGAGCAGTTGGTAATTGGCTATGCTACTATTGATGATGAATTTCTTGATGACTTAGAGGCCCTATTGCTGTCAGCAGATGTTGGTGTACCAACTACTGCCAGATTAATGACAGAAATCCGTAGCGGTATCAAGAGTAAAGAGATTAATTCACCAGATGATCTTCAGCCATTTTTAAAAACTAAAATCAGTGCGATGCTGCTGAGTAAAGCTCAGGCTGAGCCAGTTTTTTACAAGCCGCCAGTCGTTATGTTAATTGTTGGCGTCAATGGTGTTGGCAAAACAACTACAATTGGTAAGTTAGCCAGCTATTATCATGAAGAAGGAAAAAAGGTTCTCATTGCAGCCGCTGATACTTTTCGGGCGGCCGCTATTGATCAGCTGGAAATCTGGGGGCAGCGGACAGGTACTGAAGTGATTAAGCATGCTGAAGGGTCTGATCCGGCAGCGGTAGCCTTTGATGCAGTTCAAGCTGCTAAAGCACGTAAAGTTGATATAGTTATTATTGATACAGCCGGACGCCTGCATACTAAATCAAATTTGATGGAAGAACTGAAGAAGATTAACCGGGTAATCGCTAAAGAAATACCTGATGCGCCGCATGAGACTTTACTGGTGCTTGATGCTACTACCGGTCAAAATGCGATTAACCAAGCAAAATTGTTCGGTGATGCGGTAAGGCTATCTGGTGTAGTATTGACTAAATTAGACGGTACAGCCAAGGGTGGCGTGGTAATTGCTATTAATAATGAGCTTAGTTTACCGGTTAAATGGGTTGGGGTGGGTGAAGGTGTAAACGATCTCCGGCCGTTTGATGCTGCTGAATTTGCCGGTGCTCTATTTGCCGACAAGTAATTTTACTTGACATGCTTTGTTGTTTTAGATATAATCTGTGGTGTAAAGGAATTTACCTTGTCACTTAAGCAGGTGAATGTATGGATCGTATGCTAAATAAAGTGTTGCGAGTAGGGCAGCTTTACGACTTTTATAACGCGCTTTTAACTGATAAACAGCGGGACTGCCTGAATATGCATTATTTGCAAGACTTATCGCTGGCCGAAATCGCTGATGAATTCGGTGTATCGCGTCAAGCCGTGCATGATATTCTGCGAAGGGCTGAACAAATGTTAGAGGAATATGAAGAAAAACTTGGACTGGCTGCCCGGTATAGCGATGAGCGCAAGCTGATTGCTGAGGTTGTCAGCAGTTTGGGACATTTACCGCTTACTATAAGGAATATGCCTGAGCTGAGTCAGGCTCTAATTAAGTTAAATTTGTTGTTAGAAGACACCCGGGAGGTGTGACATATATATGGTTTTTGAAAGTTTGGCCGATAAGCTGCAGCAGACGTTTAAGAAGTTGCGTGGCAGAGGTAAACTGTCGGAAAGTGATGTTACTGATGCTCTCAAAGAGGTACGGATGGCTCTCTTGGAGGCTGACGTTAACTTCAAAGTAGTAAAAGACTTAGTGGCTAAAATTAAAGAACGGGCCATAGGTCAAGAGGTGCTTGACAGCCTAACACCTGCCCAGCATGTTATAAAGATTGTAAACGAAGAACTTACCAACCTGATGGGCGGGACGCAAAGCCGTATTGCTATCGCCTCCCGGCCGCCGACAGTCATTATGCTTGTTGGTTTGCAGGGGGCTGGTAAGACCACTACAGCCGGAAAACTGGCTCATCTGTTAAAACGCCAGGGCAAACGGCCGCTCATGGTTGCTGCCGATATTTATCGCCCTGCTGCGATAAAACAGTTGGAGGTTTTAGGCGAAAAGCTTGAAATCCCCGTGTTCACTATGGGACAGGAGAATCCGGTCAACATTGCCAAGAAAGCCGTTGACCAGGCGCTGATGATGGCCCGAGACATAGTGATTATTGATACTGCCGGACGGCTGCATATTAATGAAGAACTCATGAATGAGCTTAAATCAATAAAGCAGACTGTCAAGCCTCACGAAATCTTGCTGGTTGTGGATGCTATGACTGGCCAGGATGCTGTTAATGTTGCTGAGTCCTTTAACAACGATCTTGGGCTTGATGGTGTTATCCTGACGAAGCTTGACGGTGACGCCCGTGGCGGTGCTGCGCTTTCTATCAAAGCTGTTACCGGGCAACCGATCAAGTTTGCCGGTATGGGCGAAAAGCTTGATGCGTTGGAGCCCTTTCATCCTGACCGTATGGCTTCGCGCATTCTGGGCATGGGTGATGTACTCAGTTTTATTGAAAAGGCTGAGTCTGCCATAAATTTAGAAAAAGCTCAGGAAATGCAGAAGAAACTGCGCAAAGAGGAGTTTACATTAGATGACTTCCTGGAGCAGATTGAACAGGTTCGCAAATTGGGACCGCTTGATCAGATTCTGGGGATGATCCCTGGGATGGGCAAGCTGAAACAGCTTCAGGGCATGGACATTGATGATAAAGAAGTAAAGCATATTATTGCTATTATCCGCTCAATGACGGCAAAGGAGCGGCGGGATCCATCAATTATTAACGGCAACCGGCGTAAACGCATTGCTCTTGGCAGCGGTACACGGGTTCAAGATGTTAACAGACTGCTAAAACAATTTGGTGAAGCCAAAAAGATGATGAAGCGCATCCAGGAAATGCAAAAAAGCGGAAAAAAGCCAAGCTTTAAACTTCCCTTTATGCCTTAGCCATCTTAAATATAAATTTGGATATTTTGTGAAGGAGGTGACTTATAATGGCAGTTAAAATCCGTTTAAAACGTATGGGCGCTAAGAAACGTCCTTTCTACCGTATAGTAGTGGCTGATTCCCGTTCACCGCGGGACGGACGCTTTATTGAAAATCTGGGACATTACGACTCTACAACTGAACCGGCAGTAATCAAGATTGACGAAGAAAAAGCCCTTGAATGGTTACAAAAAGGCGCTCAACCTACTGATACTGTTAAGAATCTGTTCAGCAAAACAGGCGTCCTGAAAAAATGGGATGAAGTAAAGCGTACTAAGAAAGAAGCGTAGAAACGAGGCGTGATAACTACATGAAGGAATTAGTCGAAGTTATCGCCAAAGCATTAGTGAAAAACCCGGAACAAGTCAATGTTAATGAGACAACCGATAATTCGGGGACAGTCTATGAACTGCATGTGGCCCCTGAAGATATGGGGAAGATAATTGGCAAGCAAGGTCGTATTGCCAAGGCTATCCGCACTGTAGTCAAAGCTGCCGCCACCCGGGAAAACAAACGAGTAATGGTGGAAATATTATAATAAGCTATTAATCTGAACCAAAGGGGTGGAATAAATGGCTAGCATTGAGAGCTTGACGATTAAATGTCCGGTGACCATTAAAGCTAAAGTTACAGAAGACCTCAAAGCGCACTTGGCGGCCGAAATTCAGGAAGCCATAAAGAAAGCAGATCTAGAACTCCAGCAGATTGAGTTTCATGCCAAGCGCATGATGACTGAGCAGGCAAAACAAGATGCACAAGGGCTTGTTGGCCTTCGTCAGCAGATTGATGCTGAACGTCAAAAACGCTTTGAATTTAAAAATCATATGTTGGAAAAGCTAAAAGAAACAGCACAACTGGAAATCGGTGCAGAGATAGTTCAGGGGACTATGGATAGAGTCGTTGCAGTAAGCATTGGTGATGACCTGCATAAACTGATGGCAACTGAGATTCTGCTGGAAGACGGCAAAATCGTTGCTTTCCGTAGCTAGTATGTCTGAAACTGATCTGATAACCATCGGTAAAATTGTTGCCCCGCACGGTGTGCGGGGTGACGTTCGTATATTCCCGCTTACTGATTTCCCTGAGCGTTTCCATGAACTTAAAACAGTATATGTTGACGATGTAGGTCAATTGAAACTTGAGTCAGCACGGCCCCACAAAAAGTTTATCTTACTTAAGTTTACCGGCATTGATACCATGAATGAAGCAGCGCCTTTGAGCAGTAAGCTGATTAAAATTAGGCGTGAAGATGTAGTTAAACTGCCTGAAGGCCAATATTATATTTTCGATATTATTGGTCTTAATGTATTCAACGAACAAGGCGAACTGCTGGGAGTTATAACCGATGTGCTGCAGCCAGGCAGCAATGACGTGTATGTCGTTGAGCAACAAGACAAGAAGGAACTATTGATTCCGGCAATAAAAGATGTAGTAAAGCAGATTGATATTGCCGGGAAGAAGATGCTGGTAAAACTTCAGGAAGAAATGGATTAACGAGGACGTTTATGCGTATTGACATTATTTCGTTGTTTCCCGAGATGTTTACCGGTCCACTAGGCCATAGTATTCTAAAACGGGCCCAGGCTAGCGGGCTTATCTCTGTACATGTGACCAATCCCAGAGACTTTACTTACGACAAACATCGTATTGTTGATGATTCTCCCTTTGGGGGTGGCTCAGGTATGGTTATGAAGCCTGAGCCAATATTTCGTGCTGTGGAAAGTGTCGTTAATGCAAGTGATACTACAAGCAAACGGGTAATACTAATGTGTCCAGGCGGCCAGGCTTTTGACCAGGCTAAAGCCCGGGAGCTTGCCGGCTATGAGCAGCTTATCTTTGTTTGCGGTCATTATGAAGGCATTGACGCAAGGATACGCCAGCATGTAGTTGATGAAGCTATTTCAATTGGTGATTATGTATTAACGGGCGGTGAACTCCCTGCAATGGTAATTACTGATGCGGTAGCACGTATGATTCCCGGAGTGCTTGGTGCTGATGATGGCGCGCAGCACGACTCATTTTATAACGGACTGCTGGAATATCCGCAATATACGCGTCCACGTGAGTTTAACGGCTGGGAAGTCCCCGAGATATTGCTTTCAGGTGACCATGCTAAAATTGAAAAATGGCGGCGCAAGGAATCGCTCAGGGCTACGCTTGAGCGTCGGCCTGATTTGTTAAATAACGTAGAGCTTAGTCCTCTTGATCATAAACTTTTGCAGGAAATAAAGTCTGAGTAGGTCGGAGGCTGAATATGGCAGTGTCTGTATATTTAGGTTTAGTGCATTACCCTATTTATAATAAAAATAATGAGATAGTTACGACTGCTATTACTAATTTTGATATCCATGATATTGCCCGTACGGCTCGAACATATGACTTGCTGAAATATTTCATTATCCATCCACTGGATAGCCAGAAGGCATTAGCAGAAGAAATCATCAACTATTGGCAAGAAGGCTATGGTGGACAGTATAATCCTGACCGTAAAGAGGCATTAAGCATAGTGGAAGTTATTCCTGATATTGCTGCGGCAGTCGATTATATAACGGCTAAGGAAGGCGCAAAGCCGCTGGTTGTTACTACCGATGCCCGTAAGTATACCAATACGGTTTCGTACGGTAGACTTCGGCAGGAAATAAGTGACACTGGCAGACCGTGCCTACTCTTGTTTGGCACTGGTTGGGGCATGGAGAATTCAGTAATGCAGCAGTTTGATTATATACTGGAACCTATTTATGGCCCGGGAAGCTACAATCACCTTCCTGTTCGTGCGGCGGTTGCGATCATTCTTGACCGTCTGTTGGGCGAATTATGGTGGAAAAATGATTAAATCAGTATTTTAGTTTGAGTTCCCGGGTAAAATGTGGTATACTATTTTTTGTGTAATACGGACGGTCCTCTGCAAATGGTATGAACGTCTGATATAAGGAGGAAATTAAGTGAATATTATTCAGATTTTGGAACAAGAACAACTACGGCAGGATATCCCGTCCTTTAAACCAGGTGACACTGTGCGGGTGCATGTAAAGGTTGTTGAAGGAACTCGTGAACGTATTCAGGTTTTTGAAGGCGTGGTAATTAATCGTCAGGGTAGCGGTGTACGCGAGACTTTTACTGTAAGACGTGTTTCGTACAACATCGGAGTAGAGCGTACCTTCCCGGTACATTCTCCGCGTATTGATAAAATTGAAGTAATGCGTCGTGGCATTGTTCGTAGAGCTAAGCTTTACTATCTGCGCAACCTCACCGGTAAGGCCGCCCGTATTAGGGAAAAACGCTAAAAGCAAATGTGTTCAGGGACTGATTTCAGTCCCTTTTCTTCATATCCACACAGGGTGAAGTGAAGGCATCTCTATGCTGAAAGGAGGAAGGCTGTGAGTAATACCAACTTAGGTGAAGAAGTAAAAGACTGGATAATATCTATTCTCATAGCCATAGTTCTGGCATTTTTTATCCGGTATTTTATTGTGGAATTATATATGGTCGAGGGGCCGTCAATGCGGCCAACGCTCGTAAACGGCGAACGACTCATTGTAAATAAATTCATTTACCGGTTTAAGACTCCTGAACGGGGTGAAGTGTTAGTATTTCGTTATCCACGTGACCCCAGTCGCGATTTTATAAAACGGGTAATTGCGGTAGCCGGGGATACTGTTGAGATTAAAGACGGAAGAGTTTTTCTTAATGGACAGCTTTTGAATGAGTCATATATATTAGAACGTACCCGGGGCTCTTATCCTGCGGCCACAGTTCCCGAAGGACACATCTATGTAATGGGCGACAACCGCAACAACTCTGAAGATAGTCGTTTTAAAGATGTGGGTTTTGTGCCGCTGGAGTTAATTAAAGGTAAAGCCGTTACAGTTTTTTGGCCGATTGACCACATAAAAACATTGCCGTAGCTATACACTATAGTATTCGGTTTCTTAGGTAAGGAGTGTGACTTAATGCACATTCACTGGTTTCCTGGTCATATGGCCAAAGCCCAGCGTATGATTCGTGAACAGTTAAGTCTTATTGATGTTGTAATTGAACTATTAGACGCGCGTATTCCTGTAAGCAGTGCTAATCCGATTATAGCCGAGCTTGTAGGAACTAAGCCCAGGGTAGTAGCGCTTAATAAATCAGACTTAGCCGAGTCGGCGCGTACGACCGAGTGGATTCACCATTTCAGGGGCATGGGGTTTACTACAGTCCCTTTAGATGCTGCCAGCGGCAAAGGTTCTAAAGAATTAGTAAACAAGGTTGAACAAGAGGCCAGCGAGAAGATCGCCAAGCTTACGGCTAAAGGTATAAAAGGCCGAGCCGTGCGGGCAATGATTCTGGGGATTCCCAATGTGGGGAAATCTTCGCTTATTAATCGGCTGTTAGGTACCGCAACTGCTAAAACCGGGGATCGGCCTGGAGTAACGCGCGGGCAGCAGTGGCTCAAGGTAGGTAAGAACCTTGAGTTATTAGATACTCCCGGAGTATTGTGGCCGAGGATGGACGATCAGGAAGTCGCCTTTAAATTAGCTGTGACAGGTGCAATTAAAGACGATATCTATGATATGGAGAAGGTTATTCTAAAACTTTTAGAAATACTCAGAGGAAACTATGCTGAACGGCTGTGTGAACGCTATAAGCTGAGTGAAACCCAGTTGCCGGAAGAATCATCCGAGATCTTAGCACTAATTGGGGCTAAGCGGGGTTGTCTGAAGGTTGGCGGGGTCGTAGATCATGAAAAGGTCAGAAGAATTATTCTGACTGATTTCCGTTCAGGCAAGCTTGGTCAATTTACGCTGGATCACCCTGACCAGCCTGCAGATGGCAACTTTGACCCGGTATTAAAAGATGAGCGACATTTTTAACACAAAGTCATAAAATGAACGGCTAACGATTTGTGGCCGTTCTATTATTTTGTTGAAATGGCAGGATTACTTAAGTTTATCAAGAATATTAACAGCATCTTCACTTGGGGGTAGTATTTTGGATACAACACAGATGACAGTGGCGCAGATTACAACGCTATTAGCGCAGCAAGACCTTTCACTACATATAACAAATAGTCTTAAAACAGATGCACGTCTTTCGGTAAAACGCCTTATAGATAGGTGGGAGGTTCGCCGACAGGCTGCTCAGTTAGAGCGGAAGCGGATTCAGGCACTATATGAATATGAACATCAACTAAAAACAGAAGGTTATTCTATGGTTGCAGGTATTGACGAAGCCGGCAGGGGGCCGCTGGCAGGCCCTGTCCTTGTAGCTGCTGTTATGTTGCCGCTTGATTGTTATTTGCCTGGCTTAAATGATTCGAAAAAGCTTACAGCCGCACAACGTGAGAAGTTATACCAAGAAATTAAGGATGCTGCTATTGCCGTCAGTTCGTGTATAGTCAGCGTTCAAACAATTGATGAGATTAATATTTACCAAGCGACAGTAAGTGGCATGTACAGCGCGGCCTCAGGATTGTCGCCGGCGCCACAGGCAATACTTATTGATGCTGTACCTTTACCTAATCTTGTTGTTCCTCATAAAGCCATTATTGGTGGTGATCAGGTGAGTGCTTCCATTGCTGCAGCATCAATTATTGCTAAAGTGGAACGGGATCAACTAATGAATGAACTGGACTACCAATACCCAATGTACGGATTTGGCCGCCACAAAGGGTATGGTACCCAGGAACACATGGACGCACTGGCAAAATACGGACCATGTCCTCACCACCGGCGGAGCTTTGCTCCGGTTAGAATTGCTGAAGCAATGGACCGATAGGACGAATGTTAGTTATTTTATATAGCCCTGTCTTAGGCTTGTCTAAGGCAGGGCTATATAAGTGAAAACGGTAGCTTATAGCCACCGTTTTCAAAATGGAAAGTGAATTATATAGGACGATTACCGCCACAACCACCACCGCAATTTTTTTCATTAAGGAGTTGCTTTTTAAGGCTAAACTCTTTAGCGAATTCAAGGTTTTTATTATCCTTTTCATTACGGCGTTGCTTGTTATTAGGGTTTTCGTTTCTCATATTATCACCCCCGATGATTATGTTGCCCCAATTAAAAATTTTGATAGCTGGTAATTTAAAATTATAGAGGTGACTGTAATTAAGATAAAGCCAGCATCATATCTAAACTGCAATTTGGTACCAGCTAAAGGGAGATTCGGGCTGTGGGAGGGGCGGCAGTTAGTCAGCCTTTTCCCTATCTTCCTGTAGCTGCTTCAAGGTGTCTATATATGCTCCGTCACCGGGTTCTGTTTCCGGTACAATTGGCTTAAGGACCGTTTCCCCGACGGCTTTTTTTACTGTTTTGTCCACGAATATCACCTCCGGTATTAGCTTCCCCATGTTAGAGTTGGACATACATGCGGTGTCATTCAGATGTCCGCACCATTGATAAGGGAAAAACAAAAGTCAGGTCCGTTTTGCGTACCTGACAGTAACTATACACTTACTATGGGGATATGTTATTCTGATTCTTCCTGTTCTAATTTAAAGTCATTTTTGTAAGCTAGCGGCACAGTTTGAACTGCTAAAAAATATGCGTCAATGTAAGTGGCGCCAGTGACTAACTTCCCGGTAGGTTCACCATTTATGATGATACGGAAGGTTGGCATAAGAAACAACCCCCTTTCATTGTTATTTTAGTTGATAAACATACTTTTATGCAAGTTTTTTTTGAAAGTAGTACAGGCAGAATAGACAAGGACCACATTTTACTAGCAGGATTCTACAAATAGCTGCCTAATGTTACATTAAGGAGGCGATATTATGGTATTTATCCGGGATTGGCTTTACAAGAGGTCAAATACGGTAAAGCCGTGGCCTTTGTGGTTTAGGTTGGTATTTTGGACAATAGTATTAGGTGTAATTGTTGACTGGATATTGTAATAATTAAGGATTCATAAAAGACGAGAGGCAGGTTCGGCAGGACCTGTCTCTCTGTATAAATGCCAAACTGCTTTAGTGTTATAAAGAATAGCTCCAGATGCAGTAGTCCTTGGTAGGTACTATTTACAGGAGCTTCTGACGAGTCCAGGAGCAATATGCAGGGTTTGCTGGGAGAAGGTGGAATGATATATGGAGAAAAGGATAATATAACTGAAAGGATAGGGATGATCTTGATACGAATTGGAGTAATTGGACAATCCGGTGAAATCCCGGAAGCAACATGTATATTAGCTGAGGAAATTGGAAAGGAAATTGCTTTACATGGCGCAATCCTGCTTACTGGTGGAACGAGTGGGGTAATGGGGGCTGTCTCTCGTGGGGCAAAGCAAGCAAATGGATTGGTTGTTGGCATTCTCCCTGGTGACACCTTGGAGGTAGCAAATGAGTATATTGATATTCCTATTACTACAGGCTTAAGTTTTGATTATAGAAGTCTGATATTAGTACATTCTTCTGATGTAATAATCATGATTGCAGGCGGCAATGGTACACTGGGCGAGTTATCTGCGGCATACTTAAACCGTAAGCCTGTCGTAATTGTCGAAGCTTCTGGTGGCTGGGCTGCAAGAGTTCGCGAGATGGCCTATGACGGTTCCTATCTTGATGAAAGAAAGTGGGTCAAGCTTGACTATGCCGATACGGCTAAGGAGGCAGTAGATATTGCGATGAGCCGGACATACAAGCAAGAAGTACCAGTACGTAGTGTGGTAATTAAGGTTGATAATGAGTAGGCATCGTTTTGGACAGCGAAAACAGCCGTTTCCTGTTCCGAGAATTAGAGTGTTCAGTGTTATGCAGGTTGCTTGACCGGTAGTTTACTGATTTAATGCTAAGGGTGAACCTACATTGACAAATCCAATATAGGTATGCTATTGTAATTTAACAAAGGCGTTTTAGGACATATTAGTCTATAGAACGGCTTTTTCTTTTAACGTAAAACGATGATTAATTGATGCAAAAGTTTTGGTAACCGGGATAAGAAGGAGAGTAATTAATATGAAAAAGTCATCGTCAGAATCGCGTTTAGTAATCAGTGAGGTTATGATGCCTAGCCAAGCTAATGTTGCGGGCAATATCCATGGTGGGGAGATTATGAAATTAATGGATTCAACCGCATATGCTGCTGCGAGACGATATGCCCGTTCAAATGTTGTTACAGCACGAGTGGATGAGCTAGAATTTCATTTGCCGATATTTATTGGGGATTTGGTTATATGTACAGGTCAAGTGGTTTTTGCCGGTAAATCTTCAATGGAAGTCGCTGTGACAGTGGAAGTTGAAGATTTAGAGTGCGAAGGTCGGAAAAGGGCATTATCCGCATTTTTTACTATGGTTTCACTTGATAAAAAGGGGAGACCCAATATTGTTCCTGAACTTATTTTAGATACTTCGGAAGAAAAAACTGCCTTTGAAGAAGGAAAACGCAGATATGAAGCCTATAAAACAAAAAAACAACCATAAGTCTACAGTTGCGATTTAACCTTGTATGTAGAAATTGGACACGGGCTATAATATTAACGTTTTGTG
>NZ_DATMXX010000048.1:0-18899 GCF_035561255.1 Sporomusa sp.
TTACCAGATTGCTTTGCAATTGTCTTACCAATTTCTAAAAAACAGCCTGTTACTCTTAACTAAAACATAATTCACTAAGAATAACACACAATTTTTAAGCAAGACATCTGGAATCAGACCTGAGATTACACAGTTTATCGCTTCCATGCCAGTACAAGACATAAGCCGGCACCAAAAACGCCCCAACCCACCATGTACATCAAGCCGCCGATATAACTGCCGGTAAGGGCAATGAAAAAACCGACCATTAAGGGGGAAGCTGCCGATATAATACTGGCGACACCATTCATAAATCCGGCTCCGGTCCCGGCAACTTTACCCGGCAGCAGCTGCTGCAGCAGCACCCAGGCACAGGGGGTTCCCATGGCCAGTGTACCGACGCCGCAGGAAATCAGGATTGTGGCAATAATATTGTTTTCCGCATAAGCGCCAAGCCAGATGAAAATGGCTGAGCCCAATAAGCCTGTTGCCAGGAATAAAGCCGGACGCCCTATCTTGTCTATGGCAAAGCCGGCCCCTACCTTAACCACAATAGCCATTATATAGGGCAGGGATGCCCATGCCCCCATAGCAGCCCAACTGAACTCCCTGGCTTCTTTGAGATAAGATGGCAGCCAGGTAATTACCCCCCAGTAGATTGAGCTTGTCCCCGAATAGGCCAGCACCAGCAGCCAGACGCGATAATCACGAGTGACAATCAAAAAAGACTGCCAGGCATTGGTTGGCGCAGCAGTTCCTTCCACTGCCTGTTCTTTACTGAGCGCCGCCTCTATATAAGCCTGCTCGCAGGGGCTGATTCCCTGATAAAGGTGGGGATGGTCAGCAGTATACTTCCAGATCAGGAACAAAGGGATAATACCAAGGCTTGCCAGGAAAAAAAAGTTGTCCCGCCAGCCCACGGCAGCGATCATCCAGGCAAACAACGGCATGGCAACCATCGGTGCTATATTTAGGCCGATAAGCCAGGTTGCATTGGCTTTCCCCCGCTCATGCGGAGGAAACCAATTTTTCACAAATTTACTTTGCATAGGATAGTGCATGGACTCGCCAATCCCCAGCAGGGCCCGGGACAATAACATTGTCACCAGGCCTGTGGCGAATCCTCCCCATATCAATGCCAGCGTCCAAAACAAGATAGAAATCAGGGTGGCCTTTCTTGGCCCCAGCCAGTCACCTACCGGGCTGAGTAGAACACTGCCGATTCCATAGCAGACCAGAAATACCGTCATTAGTGATCCTTTGGCTACCGGATCATTGGCAATCCCCATGTCAGTCAGAAATGTGTTATCAACAACAAGTACCGCCACATTTACCCGGTCAATATATGCTATTAGTAAGGTTATCAGTAATATCAACGCTAACCGATGCCTGGCATACCCGGACTGTAACCGGGTATTAATGCTATCGACCGCTGAATTGCTCAAATTATCACCTCGTTGGGAAAGTCTACGCTACTGAATCAGGCCTGTGAGTTTCCAGAACGGTATGCTGACCAGCAAGCCGATGATTGAGATAATCATATAGGCGACACATAACTTAATCATTTGCCGGTGATTAACCATCTCGCCCCCGGCGGCACCAAAAAACGCAACCAGATACTGCGCATTTTGATACATTAAAATCCATACATTAATAGCAACAAATGAAGTAAATCCCATGATCCAGGGACTGATACCCTCTTTTAAGGCTAAAGGTGTAAGCAACAGCGTAAAAATAGTGATAACGGCAAGTTGTGAGGCTAATACAAACCGGACTAAGTAAATAACAATACACAATACAGCCAGGAAAAGATAGATATTACCGGCTAGGAGTGGTGCAACATGGGGCCCCAGAACTTTACCGATCCAACCGGTAATTTTTAGAGCCGAAAAAACACCGGAGACTGCAAAGATGCAGCCAATGAACATAATTGCATCCCAGGCAATACCAGATTTAAAGGTATTTCTATCTATTACATTATAGCCAAGCAACGCCGCCAAGGCAGCAATCGCAATAATAGTAGCATTTATCCCGTGCAGCACTTCAGTCATCCAGATCAGTAATGTTAATACAAGCACAACGGAAACATACTTTTCATTTTTGCTCATCGGTCCCAGCGCGGCGCGTTGATCTTTAATCATAGTAGACGCCAGTCTTTTTTCTTCTTCGGGTTTATATAAGAACAAAATAGCCAGATACCCCAACACCAATACTGTAATTCCCCAGGGAAGTGCATTGATAAACCAGGAAGTCCAGGTTACTTGGGATTGTATATCTTTGGGCAGCAGCCCTACAACTGAATAGCACATGAACGATCCGCTTAAAAAAAGCGGGTGTATGCACCCCAGTGAAAGAAACATGGCGGCGAAGATCCCCCCGGCACCCTGAGTTTTTTTCTTATAGCCCATACTGTCACTGACAGCTGCGGCAAAAGGGGCTAAAACGGCAATTTTAGCAGAGCCACTGGGAATTAACGGTGTCATAAGCGTGCCCGTAACCATCAAAGCCAGGGTTTGCCCCTTAAAGGTCAGTGGAAACAGATTCATCAGATATAACGATATCCTTGTTAAAAGCCCGCATTTGCCAACAGCCGCAGCCATCCCAAACGCACCTATCAGCAGCCAGATTGTGGCATTGGAAAATCCACCGAAAGCAGTCCCAAAAGGGACAATATCGAAAACGGCCCAGGCACTGCACATCAAAAGCGCAGTAACATAGTCAGGAAATACTTCGGCAATCCACCATACAATGGCACATATAAACACTGCCATTCCCCACATGGCCTTGGTTGTTAACCCCTCCGGCACGCCAATCCCGGCAATATATACTCCAAGAATTATGCCGACTACAGCGCCGATCAGCTTTTTAATCATTGCTATTGATAGTACACCCTTAGTTGCTGTCGGCTTATTGGTTTCCGCCATATGTTTCCCTCCCATAAACCGGCACGCTAAGCATAAGGTGATTGTGCCGGCTCAATTTTATAATTTTATTTTTCTAATTCAAAACTATACTTGCATCACCCCTGCCAATCTCAGCAGCAGGAGTATTCAAAGAAAAACAGGCTGCGGCAGTCTCTCCATGCTTAAAAATTATAATCAATCTGGCAGCGGGTAAAATTATCTATATCCGTATTATTGGAAACCTTTTTCGTGTTAAAACCATAGAAGGTGCTAAACACGGCGTTTTTTGCAATTGCTTTGCTGCCAATCAGGGCCCAGCCCCTGACATCACTAACCGACCCCACCATGGCCGAGGTATACGCAGAGTTATTAACACCCGGTTCAAATTTCCGGTAATCGGCAGCCAGACTCCATGAACCCGGTTTTGCCGGACTCACAGCCCCATAGGTCAGGCGCAGATGGTAAAACGCCGGGGTTTGCCTGTTGGTTTCAATGGCATTTTCACCGTAACTAGTAAGCAGTTTAACATCTGATGATAAGCTCGCTGTAACACTTAGCGACTTCACGTCAAACTTGCTGTCATTACCGGTTTTTTCCTTAAACCACCAGGCACCGACAGTTGTAGCCGGACTGAGCGGATATTCGGCCTGGACAAAAAAAGCATCTTTAATTTCATTTGTGCCGGTTACCGGATCGACAATTACCGACCCTTTCTGGATAGCGGCATACGGACCGAAGTTAGCGAAACCGGCAGACATTTTCAGAACTTTTCCTGTCGCAATTTTTATACCGTCAACACCGCCGACAGTATTCATCCAGTAACCACCCGGATCCATTTGCTGGGTAAAACGGCCAACAGTAACTGTGCTATTATAGAAATTTTTGGTTGTAAAGGCAGCGTCAGTTACAACGATCCGGTCTGTATCATTACTTGTTTTATAGGTCCCGAACTCATTATGGTTAAGAGCCATGATACGACCGTAAAATCCGGTATCTTCGTTAACGGTGGCATTAAGATTAAGGCGCAGGCGCTCGGTAAATTTAGTATCGCCTGAGCCATTATCAATCCAACGCACACGGGCATCACCACTAACAGCTATACTCCCGGTTTTCTTCTCTGCCTTGGGAGCAGGGGGAATCACGCGCAAACCTTCTAATTCATTGGTAAACTCCTGGGAGAGCTTCTCAATGAGCGCTTTATTGTCGGCATCAGCTTTCCCGGCATTCCACATAGCCCGCCCGATCATACCTGCCATCTCATAGCGGGTGATGATCTTCTGATCATGTGCATTATCGCCGGAACCGTCAATCAGGCCGGCATCAGCAAGCTTGTCGATTGCCGCATACGACCAGTGATTGGCTGGAACATCACCAAAAGGATTGGGCGCTGCCGCCAAGCCGCTAGCAGTCATAGACAGCGTAGCCAGCGCTGTGAACAGAGTAACAAATCTTTTTTTCATTCCGTCTGCCTCCCCTAAAATATTAACTATTTAATTTAAACACCAGTTCCATATCCGGACACACACTGCGTTAAAAAAGTAACAAACATTGTTTAAATGGGACCTGGCATGGCTAATAATACGGGCGTAACCAGGGCTGAGAAAAATAAAAACATTCTACCATTGTAATCCTTATACGGCCTTAAACATTTTCCAGCCATCGGCCAGTAACTGTCGAAAAGATATATGCTGTTTCACAATATTCATCATGGCTTTAGGCATTTTTTCCGGTAATTTACCATTAACTGCAAACAAAAGCTTGAAGATATCGTTGGCAAGCACAGGGTATTCTTTGACCATGCGGGGAATTGCCAGGATATGATGAAAGTTTTCATAAACCTTCATTGTTGGTAATAGCAATAAATTTTGCAGTTCCTGCATATACAACTGGCCGCTCTGAGCCGGGCCGGCGGCTTTGAGGACGGCATGTGCAGCAGCCAGCCCGCTGACAATAGCCAAATCAATCCCGCGAATCATTGTGCCGGTATTCATGCAAAACCCGGCAGCATCACCAACCACGATCAGACCTTCCCGGTATAGTTTTTGCGGTACACCGCTCAGGCCGGCTTCCGGTACCAGATGTGCCCCATATTCGACTGTTTTACCACCTTCTATAAGTGGTAAAATCGCCGGATGCAGCTTAAAGTCCTGGAAGATTTCGTGAATGCTCCGGCCGCTTCGGCCAGCCTGTTCGGGATTAAACACAATTCCCAGCGAGATGCTCTCTTGGTTGGTATAGAGAAACGAGCCACCGGCAATACCGTCTGTACAACCGATACCCACTCTTGCCGCCCCCTCGTCACCACGCAGGTTAAACCGGGCTTCAATTAATTCATGCGGCAGTTCAATGATTTCCTTGACCCCCACACCTACCCGCCCGGCGCTGATGTCACCAAACAGCCCGGCTTGCTGGGCAATAAGCGAGTTCACACCGTCAGCGGCAATAACAACATCTGCATACATATCATCTTCACCGGCTTTTACCCCGACGATTTTACCATCTTCTTCAAGCAGTCCCTCAACTAAAATTCCTGTTGCAAGCAAAGTACCCTGTGCCTCAGCTTCAGCCGCAAGCCACTCGTCAAAGGGAGCCCGCAGCACCGTGTATGATTGCGGTATTTCCCCGCCAAAAGCATAGTCTGTATAATCCAGGGTTACGGCACTATTCGCACCAAGCAGCATAATCTGTTCACGGATTACATGACGTTCCAGCGGTGCCCGCTTAGTCAAACCGGGTTCCAGCATTTCCAAGGCATAGGAATAAATCCGTCCACCTGTTACATTTTTGCTGCCGGCCGTGGAGCCGCGCTCGATCATCAAGACACTTTTCCCTTGCCGGGACAACGCATACGCACAGGCAGCGCCTGCCGGACCGGCTCCAATCACTATCGCGTCAAATTTTTCATCGGCACTCATGTAAGCACTCCTGTCACTGTTATTGCTTTATCTGTTTGATGAGTTAATCTTAGCCAAAACGAAAAGCAACCCCGAAAGTCCCCCGGGGATAGACCCATTTAACGATGCCTTTATTCTTGCATACAACCCGGCAAGTGCCGCATTCCAGGCACCCGGCATAATCAAAGCTCATTGCGCCGGACTTCTCCAGTGTGTAAAGGGCAGCAGGGCAGGCATAGAGACAAGGTTTCTCGACACACTTTCCACAGATTTCCTTATCAATTTCTATGTGCGGCTCATCTTCGTCAACAATAAACTTATTTAAGCTCAAAAGCTCCGGTGCCGTAATTTTTTTTATGCTCATAGCACATCCCCCTTTCCCTTATCTAAAATGCTATCTACTTTTGGTACTGTTTATCTCCTGGGTAAGAAGCGGAACAATTTCGTACATGTCGCCGACAATACCATAATCGGCGGCCTGAAAAATCGGTGCTTTTTCATTCGAATTAATCGCGACAATAATCCTGGAGTCCCTCACTCCCACGGTGTGCTGAACCTGTCCGGATACCCCTACCGCAACATAGAGGGAAGGTTTGATGGTTATGCCGGATATACCAATATAGTTTGGCAGCCACTGCCGTTGTTCGGCAATGGCTCTGGTGCAGCCAAGCTCGGCCCCAAGTGCCTGTCCGAGATCCCAGACCATCTGCATGTCTTCTTTCTTTTCCATACTTACACCAATACATATGACTTTATCGGCAACAGACAAATCCACTCCGGCCTTGCTAACCGGTGATGTGCCAGTGAGCACGACCCGCGGGTCTGCTTCAACATCCAGGACTGTAATTTCAGAAGAACCTGCTTTTGCAGGTTCGAATTTACCGGCAGGAACGGTAATTACCACAAGGTCTGTTGCTATTTCGGACTGGGTTACCGCCCCGCCGTATAACATCCTCTCACTATGCAGCTTTCCATTTTCCCAAACAAGCGAAGCTACATCGCTGACCATACCGCATTCCAGATATCCGGCAATCCGGGCAGCGATATCCCTCCCCCGGGCGGTTGCTCCAACTACCAGCAGTTCTGCGCCCTCACGGCTAAGAAACCGGGCAATCACTTTGGCGTAATTTTCGACTAGCGGACTATTGCCCTGAAAAAGATATACCTGATCAGGTCCGTATACCGCAGCAGCAGCAGCAGCCTGTTGATCAAAAGTAATGACGTAAGCCGCTTTGCCTGATTCCCGGGCAAAGCCAATCAGTTCTGCTACCAGCTCGGTTTTATCGCTATAAATGTATATGCCTGCCATTATAGAACTCCCTCCTTTTTGAGGTAGGCAACCAGTTCCTTCACCTTATTGGGACCATCCCCTTCGGAAAAAACAATATTTTTGCGTTCCATCGTATACGCCTGGGTTGCTAGTATCCGTGTTTTCGGCTGTAAGCCGGCAATCCCCAATTCATCACCGGTAAACTCGGTAACCGTTTTTTTGGCAGCCGCAATTACAGCCTTAAGACTGGGCAGCGGCGCTTCATTGATTTCAGGCAGGACCGCCACCACTGCGGGCAGCTCGACTTGAACGGTTTCAATACAATCTTCCAGCCGCCGTTGCGCTGTTAACACCGTTCCGTTGATCTCTATTTTTGCTACAGAAGATATGACAGGCCAGTCCAGTGCCGCCCCAAGCCGCGGTGCCGTCTGGCGCGCATAGGTATCACTGGATCCTTCGGCACAGATTACCAGGCTGACATCAGCCAGTTTAGTAACCGCAGCCGCCAGAGCCTTCCCTGTTATAAAGCCATCTGCGTCAGCAGCTAAGCTACTATTAATCCAGCACGCCTCATCAATCCCCCGTGAAAGCGCATCCTTCAAAGACTGCTTGGCTTGCCCCGCCCCAAAGGTCAGAGCCACCGCTTTTCCTTCCAATACCCGGGCAGCCTGCACAGCTGCCTCAATTGCATTTTTATCATAATCGCTGATTTTCCATTTTGCTTTACTGCAATCAATAGATTTATCAGAATTAATCTTGATATCGGCTTCATCCACAACCCATTTATAGCAGGCAATTATTGTTGGCATCTACAGTTCTCTCCTCCTGCGCTTATTGGTATCTCACTTTTTCGCATCAATCCACAGCGGATAACGCTTCGACCGGGAATTATTTCTTAGGAAAAATTGTCCTGGCAATAATCATTTTTTGGATCTCATTGGTCCCTTCCACAATCGGCAACACCCGGGCATCACGGAAGTACCTCTCAATACCGCCGTCCTCCGTCAAACCGTAGCCCCCACAAATTTGGACAGCCCGGTCAGTCACCCGGCAAGCCATTTCTGTTGCAGCCAGTTTGCAGATTGCCGACTCCCGGCTGATTGATTCGCCGGCATCATATCTAGAGGCTGTTCTGTAAATCATGGCTTTTACCAGCTCAATGTCTTTCAACATATCGGCTGCATAATGCTGAATTACCTGAAAGTGGGCAATCGGTTTACCAAACTGGACCCGTTGCCGGGCATAAGCCACAGCCCGTTCATAAGCGCCTTCTGCCAACCCCAGCGCGGCGGAGGCAATATTCATACGTCCGATATCAAGAGCTGACAACACCACATGCAGACCTTTGTTTTCAACTCCCATCATATTTTCAGCAGGAACCCGGCAATTTTTAAGATAAAGATCAGCAGTATCGGAACCATGCATACCGATCTTTTTATAATGCCCGCCAATGGAAAAACCAGGGAAATCCTTTTCCACAATAAAGGATGATATCCCGCCCGGAGCCGTCTCATTCGTCTTAGCCGACACCAAAAAAGCATCGGCGTTAATCATACTGATAAAAATCTTAGTGCCATTAAGCACCCATGTATCGCCGTCTTTAACCGCAGTTGTTTCTATATTGGCAGCATCAGAACCCGCCGAGGCCTCAGTAAAACCAAAGCCCATACTAATCTCACCACTGGCCAGTCGCTGCAGGTATTTTTCTTTTTGTTTTTGTGTCCCTACTTTTAATATTGGTGTCGCCATCAGATTATTTACCAGTGATGCACCGATATAGCCCTCTTGGGCAAGCGTTTCTGAAATCATCGCCTGCGTTAAAAGCCCGGCCCCAAGCCCCCCCCACTCTTCGGGGATCAAAATCCCCCGTAAGCCCAGTTCTGCCGCCCGGGCAAAGAGATCAAGCGGACGTTCGTCAGTTATATCAACTTGTTTGGCCCGTGGCCGTACCTCATTAGCAGCAAATTCCCTGGCAATGTTAATCATAAGCTGCTGTTCTTCAGTAATCCCGAATGCCATTGTTAACAACCCCTTTTTTATTCTGCTGACCAAAATGCTTAGTATATCCCCAAGCTAACTAACTGCCCTTACAAATCAGGATACGCTCCATTTGCTTTTCAACTGAGCAATTGCTGCCTCATCATACCCGATTGATTGCAGGATCTCAGCCTCATGCTGGCCGAGGGCCGGCGCTTTTTTCAGAACTGCTTTAACTGCCGAGAATTTGAGCGGATTTCCTCTGGCAATTACAGTACCCACACTTACACCATCCGGGGTCTCCAGATCAGTGATCATTCCCCGTGCTTTCAATTGTTCATCATTCAGCATATCCGCAGTGCTGAGAATCTTGGCACAAGGCACTCCGGCTTTATCCATCAGGCTAACCGGTTCATCGACACTGGGAAAAGATTTCAGCCAGCTCTCAATAATGCCGACAAGCAATGCCAAATTTTTAACTCTGGCGGTGTTATTGGCAAACAAAGGGTCTGTGGCCAGCTCCGGTTTGCCCATCACGCCGCACAGCGTAGTCCACGGCCCCGTTTCAGGTGCACAAATGGTAACTGTCCCACCGTTGCCCTGATAAACGCCGAAAGGCCCCAGGCTTCCATGATGGTTGCCCGATCTGGTAGGCTTATTGCCTAGCCCGGCAGATTCTATCTGTCCATTGAAGGCTGTTATACAATCCAGGAGGGAAATATCAACATGCTGACCCACCCCGGTGCGCTCGCGGTGATACAGCGCTGATACAATGCCGGCATAGCCAAATATTCCCGCGTTATAGTCGGCAATGGCAAAACCAATCCTGGTAGGTGATCCGTCCGCGTCTCCTGTCATATCCATAATCCCGCTATAAGACTGGGCAATTGTGTCATATCCAGGTTTGTTGCTGTAGGGCCCGGTCTGGCCAAAGGCTGAGATTGAACAAAGAATAATCGTGGGATTAATCTTTTGCAATGCTTCAAACCCCAGACCGAATTTCTCCATTGTCCCGGGCTTGAAACTTTCTACAACCAGGTCAGCAGTAGTGATCAGCTTTTTAGCGATCTCTACCCCCTCCGGGTCTCTCATATCTAAGACCAATGATTTTTTGCCCCGGTTCCCCCAGATAAACGGGAGGCCCACACCATCCAATATTGGCAAATAAGACCTACTGCTATCACCGTTTTTTGGTCTTTCAATTTTTATAATTTCTGCCCCAAAATCAGCCAAAATCGCGGTGGGAAATGGTCCGGCGATATTATTGGTAAAATCAACAACCCGCAATCCATCAAAAATATTGCCCATTGTGCTCATCCTCTCTAGTCTAGTTTTTAATAAATGCTTGCCCGGCCTCTTAAGAAACAGCCGTTCTTTCGCCTCTGTTTTTACCTCCGGAACTCCTAGTGAACCGCCCCCTTGTTAGCATTTCAATAACAGTTCTGCACATTACGACTACTATTACAGCAAGTATCATGCCAATTGAACCCAGAATCAGCAACTAGCCAAAAATCCAGCAATCGGGGGTATTTAGCCTTACTCTTTTTCATCCTTTATCAAGAGGTCAAATAGAACTTTGCGCAATAGTGGGACAAAGTGTCACAACACCATTGAACCATATCCCCGCTGCCCGGTCCTTGGAGCGTACTCTGCAAACAAAAAAGCAGATGCTCATTACCACCAAAGTGAACCTCGTTCAGCATAGTGAAATATCAGGGGAGAGTCTGCCCCATCTGAATAAATGCTGCCTGTAGAGTCGGAAGTCTTGACTCTCAACTAAAATAAAACCGCTGCCTGCCTCGACTGAGACAAGCAGCGATTTTTACTTTATTAAATAGACTTACAGAGCAAACAACATACTTAGCGCAAACACTGCAATCCATATTTATCAATTTTACGATACATTGTATTTCGTGATATACCAATGGATTTGGCGGCATTCGAAACATTGCCGTTGGCAGCACTTAATGCCTGCATAATTATCTCTTTTTCTTGCTGTTTCAATTTTTTCGAGTTTTCGTCAGCGCACGGAAGGTATTCGAGCAATTCAGTTGCCAGTAAATCCGGAGTAATTTGATCTCCATCCGTGAAAACTACGGCATTCTCGATTACGTTCGCTAATTCGCGGATATTGCCAGGCCAGTTATATTGGCAAAGATAGTGCCGCGTCTCCCCGGTCAGTGTCATTTTTCTTAATCGATAAAGTCTTGCATAATGCTCAAGGTAGTAATCAGCGATTACAAGAATATCAGCGTGTCTATCCCGCAAGGGAGGTAAAGTAATATGTATTACTTTTAGACGGTAGTATAAATCCTCCCTGAACAAGCCGTCCTCAACCTGTTTTTTTAGGTTCCGGTTCGTGGCTGCGATAATTCTCACATCGATTTTTTTAGTAAGATGACCTCCGACTCTGGTAATAGTACGGTCCTGGAGGAACCGTAACAAACTGACCTGCATTTCCAAAGGCATCTCACCAATTTCATCCAGAAAAATAGTTCCTTCATCTGCCATTTCAAACTTGCCTGCCTGCCCGCCTCTTTTACCTCCGGTAAATGCGCCCTCCTCATAACCAAAAAATTCACTCTGCAGAAGCTCTTTCGGCATCGAACCGCAATTAATCGCAATAAATGGCTGTGATGCCCGTGCGCTGCCATTGTGGATAGCCCTGGCAATCACATCTTTTCCGGTTCCGCTTTCACCGTCCAGCAGTACATTGGTTGGCACGATTGCCGCTCGTTTAGCCATACTAATGACCCTGGCAAAAGTGTCACTCTCATAAATGATTTTATCAAAGCTTGTAATAGTATCTTTAACCTGGGCAATCTTTGTACGCGGTTTCAGTGCATCTGCCAGACTGAACAAAAGTAAAGTATGTTCCTGGTTATTCAACCATCTGACAGTCTTGTTATTCTGCAGCCGGCAGGTATAGCCTTGCCGGTTATCTGCAGTAATTGTAAATAAACCTTTATTCAAACAGATGGAATTGCCGGTTAGGTTCGCCATATTTATTCCGTGCTTATTGGAATGCTCACCAATTAAGCTACCTCTATTGTTTTCTAACAGCTCTGCAAATTTGTTGTTACAATTAATGATATGACCGTTCTTATCAACGACTACAATATAGTCGCTAATGCAGTTTATCATTTTCGTAAAGTAATCATTCGATTCAACTGACTGCTTGCGGGCGGCCACTTTGTCCTTAAGCAAATCTTCAATCAATTCGGCTGCTGCTATCACAAACTTCAATGGCTGCTCCGGTATTTTTCCGTAATTATTATTATAGAGTGTAAGCACGCCCAGCAGGTTTTTACTGGCATCTTTAATTGGGCTGGCCCCGCCAAAGCAAGTCTGATAACATACTTTGTAGTTCTCCGATCCACCTAATTCCATCGGCTCCTGATCAGCTAATACAATTGAGGTAACACTGGTTCCTAACGCAGCCTCTGTTGCTCTTTTTTTACGCGGGTTCGGATATAAGCGTGCCTGCGAGCAGAATTCAAGGACAGTGCCATTTTTTTCGACAAGGTGAACAAGATTATCTTCAAAATTGCACGTGTTGGTGGCATGCATATACTGCATAACCGGCCTGGCAAACTCGACTAGCTCGGCGTTATCAAGCATAATTTTTGCAAATTCCGCATCATCAATGGGTTGCGGACGCGGTGTCCAGGGATTGATTGACTGCCGCTGGCTCCGCCGCCACGAGTCCTCAACCCGGGGCCGGATTGCCCCTGGTACAATATGCCCTGTATTGATAAATAGCTGATAAGCCTCACTAATTTTGCACCAATCATTGTTTTTAAGTATCTCCATTCTTAATCCTCCTGGCCAAGTTGTTAGCGAGCATCTAAAAGATTGCCTCATGCATTCCGGCTTTGCTGGCTAACACCAGCTTACCAGGCGATTATCCATCAACACCGTATTTTGCAACATAGAAGATTTTTTGCCTCTATATCAGAAAATACTGTGCTGCTCGTAGATAATACTGTATAGGAAGCAGTTCACCGAAAGTCATATTGATTAACCCTGTTTTCTGTATTATTCGAAAAGACTTATATCTTTTCCTTCTTTATTCGACAAAATACTGCTATTGCTCTTATTTTTTGTAATACATGCCCTTGGCTTTGACGAAAGTGAAAGCCGATGTTCTTATCCAGCAGAAAGTAACTCTTCTATCAAGACAAAAAGAAGGACACTTTTTGTCCTTCTTCCGCTTTTACCTGTCTATAGTTCATTTATCGGTTACTTATTTGGTTTCAACGTCCTTTGAAAACAGGTATCCGCTTTTCTAAAAAAGCATTAACGCCTTCTTTATGATCCTCGGAGCCGGCACACAGAACCTGATACTCAGCCTCATTGTCCAGTTCAAGTTCCAATCCGCTAAAGGCAACCCGGTTGATCATAGCTTTGATACAGCCATACGACAAAGTTGGGCCCTGGGACAGCTTAGCAGCAAGTTTCATAGTCGCTTCCTCCAGCTCTTCCAGAGGCACTGCTTCATTGATAAGCCCCCAGTCACTCGCTTCTCTGGCAGTAAACAGCCGGCCAGTCATCAGTAGTTCCGTAGCCCGGGCCACACCAACCATTCTGACAAGCGGCAGTGGTCCGCCCACATCAGGAACTAAACCGATATTGACGAATGCAAAAACAAATTTGGTATCATCAGCTGCAATGCGAAAATCACAGGCTAATGCCAGGTTGAGCCCCCCGCCGGCGGCAGCCCCATGAATTGCGGCAATAATAGGCTTACGGATATTGCGCAGCCTTACTACAATCCGGCTGAGTTTCCTGATGCCGGTCCCATATTCTGCATATCTGCCGGCATCAATCCTTTCTTTCATGCGATTGATATTACCGCCGGCACTAAAGGCTTTGCCGGCTCCCTTGAGAACAATAACCCGCACGTCCGGATTTTCCGCACACGCATCAAGGCACTGTTCCAATTCATCGACAATAACACCGGAAATAATATTTCTGTTCTCCGGGTCGTTCAGGGTAATCGACCCAATCCCGTTTTTCTGTTCATAACTGAGTTTTTCAAACACCACTGCCAGTTCCTCCCCCGGCCTGCCTTGTTTGCAATAATAACTGAGGTTTGCAGGCTACTGCTGTTTTGCATAGATTCCATTGAGTCGTTTCATAAT
The DNA here is from genome assembly GCF_035561255.1 of Sporomusa sp. Classification (GTDB taxonomy): domain Bacteria; phylum Bacillota; class Negativicutes; order Sporomusales; family Sporomusaceae; genus Sporomusa. The sequence goes on from NZ_DATMXX010000048.1 coordinate 14,168, forward strand.
CAGTTCCGCTTCCATAATCATATCATCAATTACCTGTTTAGCAGGCTTTATATCATTAATTAAACCGACAGCCTGCCCGGCAGCAAAAATGCCGCTGTCTAAATCTCCCTCCAGCATGGATTTTTTTCCTACCTTGCCAGAGATAATCGCCAGCAGTTCTTGCAGACCGGCACCGTTTTTCTCCATCTCCAGGCAGGTAGAAGCCGCTTTATTTTTCATTGCCCGAACCATATTTTTAATGGAACGCTGGATAAGAATAGTGTCGTTTTCACTGGCCCCGACTATCCATTTTTTAAAATCAGCATGAATAATACACTCTTCCGTAGCAACGAACCGGGTCCCCATCACAACCCCTTCACCACCCAAAGCCAAAGCAGCCATAAGCCCGGCACCATCGGCAATACCACCGCCAATTAACACAGGCAGGTTCAGTTCCTTCGCTGTTTTATTACCAAGAACGATTGTGGTAACATCATCCATGCCGGGATGGCCGGCACATTCAAGACCTACAATTGTCACTATATCAACACCAATGTTTTCCACCTTTTTAGCGAGCTTTACAGATGGTACCTTATGAATAAGTTTAATTCCTGCCGCTTTCAACATGGGTATAAAATCCTTAGGGTTTCTCCCGGCAGTTTCCACGACCGGCACTCCCTCTTCCACAATTACCTTAAAATACTCAGGAGTCAGTTCTCCGGGCGAGAGTGTAGGCAACATGGACACATTGGCACAAAAAGGTTTGTTGGTCATAGCCTTAACCTGCCTGATTGCAGCCCTGAATTCAGGAATAGTTGGATAAACCAAAGCATTAATAGTTCCTAAGCCGCCTGCATTGGAGACGGCCGAAGCAAGTTCAGGCGTGCCTAAATGTTGCAGTCCCCCTTGCATGATTGGGTATTGAATGTTCAAAAGTTCAGTAATACGAGTCTTAAGCATAGTCTCTAGCTCTCCTTACTATATTATTTGAAACATAAGGCCGTATGGCTACATGTATATTTAGAATTTGCAATGCATTGCTTACATTTTAATCCTGCCATGTACCATATTCAGGCTTGCGTTCAATATATCACTATACTATAGCAATTTCTATGCCATAAGAGTGTATCAATATAATAGTTACTGCATATATCAGGCCCGGAGGCGATTTACCTACGTGGGTCCCAATTTTCTTGCCAATGGTTTTATTCGACTATCGTCACACTCTGAAACAATGTGTAATTACAGGTCTGCACAATATACATTCCTTACTTAAAAATAATCTCCTGTAAAACGCAGGCAGAAAACGCAGGGACAGGGATCAAGCTTTCCAAACCCGTGTTGCCGATAGTCCTGTTACGCACAGGTATAGAAAAATCTTCCCGGGACGCTTCATTCATATCCGACCTTCCCATTATACACAAATGTATTGTTCGGGGTTTTTTCTATTCCCTTTGGATAACCCTTATGTACTCTATCTTACAAAGGGAAGGTGGCTCCCTCCACCCGGCTATAAATAGCAGGTGGAGGCGAACTTCATTTGAGATGCCCACAATTTCAGATTTTAGCTTTATACCACGCCGCATACATTGTGGGTAATACCAAGAGTGTCAATATCGTTGCACCAAATAGCCCACTAGCAATAGCGACAGCCATCGGCCCCCAAAAGATGCTGGAAACCAGGGGAATCATCCCCAGGATAGCCGCTGCCGCTGTTAATAATATGGGTCGAAAGCGTATGAGAGTTGCATTAATAATGGCATCCCATAATGTTTCGCCGGCAGCTTGCTGCTGATCAATCTGATCCATCAGGATGACCGAGTTTCGCATAATAATTCCGGCCAAGGCCAAAATCCCCAACTGAACGACAAAGCCCATAGGCTTTCCTGTTATCAGCAGTCCAATGGTAACACCAATGATACCAAGCGGAGCAGTCAGCAGAGTTAATACCATTTTAGGGATATTCTGCAGCTGAATCATTAATAGGATCATAATCGCTATAATCATTACCGGTACAGGTTTGGAGATAAACTCGGAAGCTTTGATGCTGGATTCCTTCGAGCCATCGTATTCGATGCTATAGCCAAGCGGCAGCGAAGCCCGCAGTTCATCAAGACCCTTGTATACTTGTTCCGTAACATCGTCACCGGTTAGGCCGGGTTTAATTTCTGCCTGAACGATAATCATGGGATTTAGATTATACCGGTAAATCAGCCCTTCTTCTGCATCAAATTTGATTTTTGCAATTTGATCGAGAGGAACATACTTACCGTTGCCAATATGAATGTTGAGGTCTTTCAGACGGGATGGATCATTACGATTCGCGGCATCAAAGCGAAAGACCAGGCTAACGGTTTTATCACCGTCCCGAAATTCGGAAATGGGCGCACCAGATAACTGTGCTTGAAGAGAAGTGGACAAAGTTTGAGAAGCGATACCCAACTTTCTAGCTTTGTCCTGATCAATCTCCAGATGGATCACTTTACTTTTTTCGTACCAGTTTAAATTTGTACTTTTCACGCTGGGATTAGCCGCCATAATTTTTTCAACCTGTTTGGCAATTTCCCGGACTTTATCGTGGTCGGCACCTTTTACGCGCAGCATAACCGGATAGTCAGCACTCGGGCCATTAGCGATAACCTTACTATGGGCCAGAACCTCGGGGAATTCATCATTTAAAAGCTTATTTAGCTTAATCTGCAATTGGTCACGGGCCACAGCATCTTTGGCCACAATAACAAACTCGGAAAAATTAGGTTTGTTAAATGTAGGCTCAAAACTCAAGACGAAACGGGGAGCGCCTTCACCTACGTGATACGTATAGAACTCAATCAACGGATCTCCGGCTAATTTTTCAGCAAACTGTCGCGCGATTTCATCACTGCTTTTGACATTAGCACCTTCTGGTAGTTGTAACTGGATGATGAGCTCCGGGCGGGTAGATGCAGGAAAAAATTCTTGTCTAACTAATCCCAGTAAAGCAATCGATGCAAAAAAGCATCCTGCAGTAGCGGTTAACACTAGTTTGCGGTGGCTCAGGCACCAAATTAAAACTTGTTTAAACAATAGATAAAATTTAGAGTTATGTAAGTTAGCCCCATCTTCGTCATGGGCTTTAGGCTTAATTTTTATGAATAAGTAACCTAATAGTGGCGTGGCCGTACCGGCGACGATCCATGAGGTGAGTAACGAAATAGCGACAACAGAGAAGATGGTGGTACAATACTCAGAAGCGCTGCCTGGTGCGAAACCAACAGGAATAAACCCGGCGACAGTAACAAGCTCACCAGTCAAGCGCGGATATGCGGTAGAGGTATAGGCAAAACAAGCTGCATCAAATCTGCTCCAGCCTTCTTCCAGCTTAACAACCATGGTTTCAATGGTGATAATTGCATCGTCAACCAGCAGCCCTAATGCAATAATCAGGGCTCCCAAAGATATTCGCTGCAGGTCAATCCCCATAAGGTTCATGAAGGTAAATACTATCCCAATAACCAAGGGGATGCATAACGCCACGATTATACCAGAACGCACGCCAAGGCTGGCAAAGCTTACAATAAGGACAATAATAATCGCTTCAGTCAACGATTTAACAAACTCATTAATTGAGGTTTCTACTACTTTCGGTTGGTTGACAGTCTGATGAAGCTCCAGTCCGGCAGGCAGTTCTTTCTTGATCTGCGCAATTGTGTTCTCAAGGTTTCCCCCAAGGGTAAGAATATTACCGCCTGGTTCCATGGCCAGCGAAATTCCCAGAGCCGGAGCGCCATTAAAATAAAATTTAGGGTCGCTTGGCTCGGCGTAGGCCCGGGTGACTTTGGCTATATCGCCTAACCGGAAAGTACGGCCGCCTGCTTGAATCGGCGTTTCGCGCAGCTGATCAAGATTTTCAAATATACCAGTAACCCGCAAATACATATTATCAGTGGCGGTTTCCAGCATACCGGCAGCAGACAGGGAGTTCTGGGTCTGCAGGGTGGCAGTGATTAAGCTGGGATCGATTCCTAATTGAGCGAGCTTACTATTTTCTATTTCAATATAGATTTTTTCACTCTGGACCCCTAATAATTGCACTTTTTTTACGCTGGCAACACCAAGTAGGATGCGGCGAATTTTTTCGGCTTTTTCCCGCATTTCTTCATAAGAATAGCCGTCACCAGTTAAGGCATAGATTACACCGTATACCTCGTCAAACCGGTCATTAAACTGAGGAGTCATGACTCCACTTGGCAATGAACTGGTCATATCATTGACCATATTGCGGGCTTCTACCCATCTGCCGCGGACGTCTGCCTTCGGTACCGTATCTTTGAGATTAACGTAAATGACACTGTACCCAGGAGTAGAATAGCTTTTCAGAAAATCAAGACCAGGTAAATCCTGGAGCTTTTTTTCAATCTTGTCGGTAACCTGTTCCTCTATTTGACGGGCAGTAGCTCCTGGCCAGGCAACCGTAACGACCATTTGTTTAATGGTGAAATCAGGGTCTTCCATACGACCTAACTTATTATAAGAAAAGATGCCGGCAAGAAAGAAAAGAAAGATAAAGAAATAAATAAAGTGTTTATGTTCAAGAGACCATTTTGTTAAATTAAAACCATTCATAACGAGTCACCACCGAATTTTACCATTTGCCCTTCTTTGAGTTTATGTACTCCGGCGATTACGATCCGGTCCCCTTGCTGAAGGCCGCTTACTACTTGAATGGTTCCGTTACCGAAGCCGCCAGTTTGAATTGGGCAGAGTGTCAGTG
>NZ_DATMXX010000049.1:0-5662 GCF_035561255.1 Sporomusa sp.
CTATCATGTTAATGACAGACATCTATTTGGGTTCGAGCTTCACTTGTGTAATAAAAATAACCCTTTGGTTGTAACCCTTCCGAATGTTGAGAATGCGTTGATTGGCCTTCTGGATCACTTCGAAGATTATAATGAATTGCAAATTATAGCAAATTAAATAAGTTTAATAGTTAAGCACCCTTCGGGGTGCTTTTTTATGTTTATAGCTTGGACATTACTTAGGGGGCTGTAATAAGCCCCCCTAAGCGGCAATATTATTGCCAGGGATAGGATACTTTGTCGAAGTACGTGACAGCTAAGAAACATATACCGATTACAATTAGTACTGCAATTGCTATTGTTGTCAAAGCGTAACGCCTCCTTTATATTGCAACGTGGACATTGGACTATCCCATTATAGTATGTGTGGGAATCAAATGTTTATGAGAGCAGCGATTTAATAACAAATTAAGCTTAAAAAATTTGGGATGATGGGATCGCATGGACAATATAAAAACCTGGGTATGATCCCAGGTTTAAGAGGTTAGTCCTAGTGATGATGCTTCCAATGATGTACAGCCTTTAAGCCAACATACACGATAGCACCGACTGTCAGGACTCTTAATAATGAGGAGTCGTTCATTCCACAGCCACGACGTGAATTATTATGACAAAACATTATTAATCACCTCCATACTGTAGTTTGCCGATAATAACAAAATTTATTGCTTGGAATAGCAACCATTTTATGACAATCAGCTAATGGCTCGGACCTGCTCAGTAGCAGTCTCAACACGTCAGTCTGTAAATGCGGTTTTTAACTCATGCCGTATTTTTAGCAGACCTTGGTAGCAGGAAGCATGTTCGAAAAATATATTGACAATAAAAGGGAGATGTAAAGACCAGGATTATTTGCCTGGTGGGAAAATGAGCGTAAGGATGCACTGACTATGCTGGATAAATAAAATAACGCCGTCCTAAGTGAACGGCGTCTAAAAAGGAGAGAGAAGTTGTGTTTAGTTTAACCAAGAGTTGGGCGGCTATACTAACCGGTGCTATATTTCTAATTGGTCTCGGTCTAGGAGCCTGGGGAATGTATTCCTGGTATGTCCTGGAACTTAGGGAGGCTTTGGCCAGAACCCAGGAGCGGCTAAGCAGCACAGAACAGTTATTATATATGGAAAAGCAAAAGCCTCCAGTCGTGAAGACAGAAACTAAGACGATAACAGAATTGGCTTATATACCGAAAGAGACTATTATCTATAAGGACGCTGTGTCCGGTACAGAAGTTGTTGTACAGGAAAAAACAGATGTAGATATAGAAGTCAAAACACCGACAGTCTATATGCGGTACAACGGACAAAGCTTCGAGATGCAAGGAATCCCCGGGGAGAGCAGTAAGTTCGAAAAGGGTAAGTTAACTGGCGAGGTTTCAACAATTACAACCATAGATGTTACTGACCTTGTTAATAAAGAAATAGCTTTGCAGCGCGAACAGGATAAAGCGGTATTGGCTGCTAGATTAAATGAGATTGCTGCACAGAAGTACCGACCACAGGTCGATTTGATCGGCGGGAAAGAACTGTTTGGGGGCGGAATCAGGGTAAATCGGATTGGTGCTGATTATTTGCGGGCTTCAGGTGGTGATGAGAAGGTTTTATTGCGATATACTATAATGAAGTAGTAAATAGCCCGCGGGAAGAACCCGGGGGCTATTTTACGTAAATAATACCTAGGAGTTTGGCTATGGCTCAGTCCTATTAACCAACTTGGCACTTGGGTTAACATCAGGTGTGGTATTGTACTCGGCAGCTGCATGGTTTGCAGCTTTTTCTTTGGGAATTTCTGATTCCTTAAAGGCTAGCGGCTCAGGGTTATTAGGACCGTACCCTACCGAAGCATTGGATTCAACTTTCTGTTGCTCAACAGATTTTTCCATGTAAATCACCTCTGGGATATTGTTCCCTAGTTAGACCTTTTTAACCGCATATGTAATTAGAAATATCGGTGTGTATACGATGTCTGACGACCGGAAGATCAGCGAAACCCTAGTTCTGAGTAAGGGGTTAGCTAATAAAGAAAGTGCTATTGTTACTGGGATATACTAGCCTACAACAAGAATGGCAGTTGTCTTTTTTGGTGAGGCTTAAATAGGGAAAGGCACCCGTTGAATTCTCCAACGAGTGCCCTGAGAGAGCGGTTGTTACCAAAGCAGAGAATGAAATATGAGAGGGATTACCGTTTACCGCATCCGCCACCGCAATCTTTTTCATTGCGACACTCGTTAATATTGGCGATTTCACGAGCGAATTCAAGGTTCTTCTGATCCTTTTCATTACAGCATTGCTCATTTTTACGATTATTCTTTCTCATAGTATCACCTCCGTAATTATGATGTCCAAAGATGTTCTTATCATAGCTGACAAATAATGATGATCATAATTTTGTTTAGCATACTGACAAATTGGGAATAGTATGAAGTAGCTAAACAATGTGAGGTGATCTATAGCTTTGGTTCGATTCCGCAATCATCCAATCGTAATTTTTACAGCGTTGCTAACCGTTTATACGCTTTGCAGTTCGATTTCTGCAATCTTTAAGTAAATCAGGCTAAGTAGCCACTCGGACCGAGTGGCTACTTTTATTATAGTGCTGAAAGAAAAAACAGGCGGGAGTTGCCTGCCTGCTACTTTTCCAGATCATCATCTTCAAACACTTTTGACCAGGGTTTGTGTGGCTGTTCGTATTCCCCGGGACCATGCGCCTGATTAACAGGCAGCATTACTTCGAAGTTTTCGATAAAGTCTGGTTTTTGGGATTCAGTTTCAATAGAATACACACTACCACCTCCGGTGTTAGTGTGTCCTGTTCTTACCGATTTCATCATAGTATGGATCTTGGATAATAATCTCTACGCTTCTGCGGGAGTGTCCTGGTCAGAAACTGTTTCGTTGCTCACAACCTCTTTTTGTACAATACCAGTCTCACGGCTGTTACTCAGCGTTGCCAGTAAATCAATCATTTGCTTATTCTGGGCAATAATAATCTCTTGATTTTGTGTTATTTGTTGAAGCGGAGAAAGAGCCATCTGAAGTTTTTCCACAATATATTTTACAATTTTATCGTAAGAAGCCAACATAATTCCCCCTTATATTTTATTGGTATATTATATTAGCAATGAGCTTAAAAGGTGAATGAATAAACCAGGAATAGGTAAATAAATAAGGCACCAGGGTGTAGAGTACGGCAAGAAAACAGACCCCCGGTTGTACGGAGGTCTGTTTTTTGTGTGGAAGAAATCAGAAGGCGTGTTCAAAGGTTGAGGTTAGACTTATTCAGGGTTTTGGATAGGCTTAGTGTGCTTGGGTTGATAATCGTCAGCAGTTTTAGTTGTTTGCTGAGTTGATTGCGAGCCTTTGGATTTAGCCCGTTGCAGGCTACGAAACTGATCGAGAGTTCTCCCGCCCATTGCATAACCCCCTTAATCACGTTATCGGGATAATAGTTCCCTACTATATAAATGCGTAATTTAGCTGATGATTATTCAAAAACTTGCACAAGACTGATGATGACGATATTCGCGGAGGCAAATTCTTTATGCGTACAAGGTGTAAGCTGTTCTCATTGATATAAATAGCAAGCATGGGTAGCCGGTATACACGATGAAATTCTGTGTATGGAGATTTACTTATTGCTCTGACAGGATTTTGCCGGCCATCGGCAGAATCTTTAAAGATATTTTCTGTTCGTGTTTTAGGCAGACAATAGACTACTGGTGGAGGAGAATTACTATGAAGCTTGGCGAACTGGTCAAGAATCCTAAGGGAGCCCGCTTGGCAGGTATATACCGTATCTCGCGATTTGAGGTTAAAACAGCTAAAAATGGCAAGACCTACGGTGATTGTTTTATTAGCGACCATAGCCTTGATGTGCCGGCTAAGTACTGGGATATATCAAATGAATCAGTTATAACTTTGCAAGAAAACTTTGTATTGCGCATCGAGGCCACGCTTGATCACTTTAAAGAGGCCCCGCAGCTAATTATCGATAATGTTTCCATACCCTCCCGGCAGGAGATTGATGAGGCTCTAAAACAACTGGGCATGATGGCATCACAGGATATTGAGCAGTTATATGAGGCGTTAACGGCAATGATCGCTGGCGTGGAATGTAAATCGTTAAAACAAATCCTGGACTACATTTTTGTTGGCGACAAATTGTTTGTTGAAAAATTTAAGCGTCACCCTGGGGCTGTCAAGAATCACCATGCCTGTATCGGGGGTTTGCTTCAACATACGCTAGAGGTTGCTGCAAGTGCCCAGGACTATTGTGCGCGTTATGCCAGGGTCAATAAGGATATCTTATTGGCAGTAGCTTTAGTTCACGATATCGGCAAGGTACGGGAGATTGAAGTGGATGCTTTTGGGATGCCGGTTGGTTTTACAAAAGAAGGAAAACTCCTGCGTCATATCTATCTGGGTATGGAAATGGTTGAGCAGGCGTGCCGGCAAGTTGGTGTTGAGGAGGAGCTCCGCTTAATCCTCAAACACTGTATCTATTCACATCATGGGCAGGCTGAATGGGGAAGCCCGGTGGAACCGATGATTCTGGAAGCGGAGATATTGCATTATCTGGATAACCTAAGTGCAAAAACCGAACAGTTTATCAGGGAAGAAGACAAGGCCTTACCGGGTGGTTTTAACCGGAGTTACACCTTGCGGCGTGACATATATAGACCCAGTGAGGAGTGGACTTAAGAACAAGGCAGAAAAGTTTGTATTTATGCTTAAATGACGGTAAAATATATAATGTGTAATTAAAATATGGTGGTGTTATATTGACAACCCAAAATATCTATCAGCAGGCTGTGCGTGACATATACGAAGCCATTGCCGGTGAAACTGCCGTTAAAACTATTAAAGCTCAGTACAACGCCGTGATTGAAGGCCGGACAGCAACCCATGAAACCGATGTGTACTGGGAGTTTACTGATGGGGATATCACCTATAAAACAATTATTCAGGCTAAAGAGCAGGTAAGCCTGGGTGAGCTATTTACCTTCTTACGGATTGTCAGAGATATACCGGGCCAGGTCATGGGTGTCATTGTGACTCAGCCGGTATATAAGAAAGATATTAAGGATATGGCCGCCAACGCCGGTATTATTCTCTATGAACTTTTTGCGCCGCTTGCCGCTGACGTCTGGGAGCCTGTTATCGGTAATGTCCAGATCAACGTAGACAAAGCCTGGGTTAAAGAGGCTAAAGAACAGGCAGGCTTAGGTGATGAGCTTATTCAAATGAATGCAAATCCCAAATATACCTTTATCTATGATGAGAGCGGCAATTGCGTGGACTCAGTACAAGGCGTTTTTGATCATTATGGCAAACAAAGCAACGCACCTGCTGACAAACTGCAGACGGTTGTTCATACCTTTGCCAAGTCTGTGTTTTTGCAAACCAATCATGAATTGGTGCCATTTATCAAATTAGATAACATTACCTTTGATTTAGAATTTGTTAATACCAATCAAATGCCTGGCGAAGAAATGCTGACCCAGGTTCTTGACAAGACATTAAAATATTTTGGGCATTGAGCCAAAAAAGAAGTCCCTGGCGGCGCTACCGCCTGGGACTTCTTTTGCTAATTAAATTTATGTTCGCCGAACGGGATATCAATAATC
>NZ_DATMXX010000050.1:0-19347 GCF_035561255.1 Sporomusa sp.
AGCCTAATTTGGTCTATCGGGACATAGGACTTTTACTTTATTTTTTCATAATGGACAATTATCTAAAAGGTTTTCCTGATATTGGGTAGAATAGAATTATAGTTATACTGGAATTTTAACTCCTGTTTGAGGTGTTCAGAATGTTATTGCAAATACGGGGAATAATCTCTACAATCAGTTTCCTAGATATTATTGACATAGTAATTGTCGCCTATTTCTTATACAAACTCTATATTATGATCAGTGGAACCAGGGCTGTGGCGCTGTTAAAAGGCCTTGTTGTCCTTTTATTGGCTACACTTATCAGCAAATGGCTGGAGCTCAACGTCATTAACTGGCTGCTCCAAAAGACGATGACAGTAGTGCTTGTTGCTCTGCCTGTTGTTTTTCAGCCAGAGCTCAGGCGTGCGCTTGAACATCTGGGACGGGGCCGATTTTTTCACAATAGTGCTCAATTAAATGCTGAGGAGAAAGCTACCTTATTTGATGAACTGGGCAGAACAGTTACTGATTTGTCCAAAAACAAAATTGGGGCACTCATGGTTCTTGAACGTGAAACCGGGCTTAATGACTATATTGAAACAGGCATCAAAGTGGATGGTTTGGTCTCCAGTGAATTTTTAATCAACATTTTTATTCCCAATACACCACTGCATGATGGTGCTGTCGTTATTCGTGGCAACCGGGTACAGGCGGCAGGCTGTTTGTTGCCACTGTCTGATGACCGGAGCCTTAACAAAGAACTTGGCACAAGACACCGGGCCGCGATTGGCATCAGCGAGCAAACAGATGCTGTCGTTATTGTTGTTAGCGAAGAGACCGGTATCATTTCGCTGGCCAGGGGCGGCAGGCTGCACCGGTATATGGATGCTGAAAAATTGAAAGAACACCTTGCGCCGCTATTTATTGCTAAAACCTCTTCGCTCAGCGATCTATTCAGCTGGAGGCCTTCATAATGTTTGATAAGTTTTTTAAAGCACCAGGAGAAACTAAAAATATTACACCCAAAATTCTGGCCATTATTTTGGCGATTGTGTTATGGCTATATGTCATAAATGAGCAAAATCCGCCCATTGAATCGTCTTTCACCATTCCGCTGGAGGTGCGCAATGCGGCAACTTCTTATGTTGTTGTTGATGCGCCTGATTCAGTCCGGGTAAAGATCCGCGGTCCGCGCAGCATCGTAGCCGGAGTGCTCAATAAAGACCTCAAGGCCTATATTGATATTAAGGGTCTAACAGAAGGCCGTCACAATATCAAAGTCAGTGCAGTGATACCTTCAAGCCTGGAATTGGTTGAAGTCAATCCTGATAAAGTCCAGTTCAAACTTGATACCACTGTCAGTCGGCAGGTACCTGTTGAGGTCAGGCTGACTGGCGCTGCCGCCAAAGGGTCCATTGTGGGCAAAGCGGTGGCTTCCTATGGGCAGGTGACGGTTGAAGGGCCGAAGAATATCGTAGGAACTGTGGAAAAGGTTATTGCTTCTGTTGATTTAGCCGGAAAAAATGCGGAGTTTACGGTAGGTGCGCCGCTTGTACCGGTAACCCAGGCAGGTAAAGAGGTCGAAGGGCTTACCATTTATCCGGAGAAAACCAGTGTTGCAGTCAGTATAACCGCTGGGATAGCTAAGAAAATGCTTGACGTAAAACCTGTTACCCAGGGCGAATTGCCGTCAGGCCTTGTCATTAAGAGTATTGTGACCAAGCCCGAGAAACTGGAAGTACGTGAGATCATACCCGGCAAAGGTGTTGATAAGCTTGAAGCTATCTATACCGAACCGCTTAATTTAAGTGATATCAGTAAAGATACCACCAGGGAACTTAAACTTGAAATGCCGGAAGGTCTGGCCGGCGCCCAGGGAACAGTCATTGTCACGATTCAAGTCGGGCCCCGTTAAAGGAGACAGGAACTATTGCTTAGAATCAGTAATTTTCGCATACCGTTAACCGATGATACGCCACTGGAACAGCTTGCCGCCAGACGTTTGAACCTGGCACCTGATACAGTCAGTCAAGTGGTCATTATCCGCCGGGCGATTGATGCCCGGCGAAAACATAATATTAATTTTGTCTATACCCTGGCAGTTGAGCTAAAAATCCCGTCAGGGCAGGCGTTAGCCCGGTTAGCCGGTGACAAAGATATTGTCCTTTTAAGTCCGGCAGTAACTGAGGAGATTGTGCCTGGTGCGATACCTCTTAATAACCGGCCGGTAGTGGTAGGGGCAGGACCGGCTGGTTTATTTGCTGCCTTTATGCTGGCTAAACATGGCTATAAGCCGCTGCTCCTTGAACGGGGGCGGGATGTTGACCGGCGGGCCCGCGATATCGCTGATTTCTGGCGCACAGGCACACTTGATGAAGCCAGCAACATACAGTTTGGTGAAGGCGGAGCCGGTACCTTTTCGGACGGTAAACTTACTACCCGGGTTACTGACCCGCGGATGGCTGCAGTACTGGATATTATGACAGCGGCTGGTGCGCCGTCTGAGATAAAATATCTTCACAAACCGCATATTGGCACAGATAAACTACGGGAAGTTGTCAAAAACATCAGAACTGAGATTGTGAAATTAGGCGGCGATGTTGAGTTTGAAGCCTGTCTGACAGGCATTACCAGCAAGGACGGACAGCTTACCGGTATTACGGTAAATGATAGCCGCCACATATCATGTGACACACTATTTTTAGCCATTGGTCACAGCGCCCGGGATACCTACCGGATGCTGTATGAGCAACAGGTTGCCATGGAAGCTAAGCCCTTTGCCATCGGTGTCCGGATTGAGCATCCCCAGGAGCTCATTGATACAGCCCAGTATGGGGCTGCAGCCGGCCATCCCCGGCTGGGGGCGGCTGACTACGCGCTGGTATTTCAGGATAAGGCAGCAGGGCGGGCGGCCTATTCATTTTGCATGTGCCCCGGTGGCCTGGTCGTTGCGGCAGCTTCTGAAGCCGGTGGTGTAGTGACCAACGGCATGAGCTTGTACAAGCGGGACTCCGGACTTGCCAACAGCGCGTTAGCCGTTACCGTAAACCCGGCCGATTATGGTCCAAATGTGCTTGACGGTATTGAATTTCAGCGCCGCTATGAACGCTTGGCATTTGCACTAGGCGGGCATAATTATACTGCTCCTGTTCAAACAGTAGGCGATTTCCTGACCGGCAAAAGCGGCAGTGCGAAATATCTTGCCACTCCTAGTTATCGTCCCGGCGTAACCCCTGCCGATCTCAGGCAGTGCTTACCCGAGTTTGTTACAACCACGCTGGCTAAGGCTTTGCCTGATTTTGGCCGTAAGATTAAGGGCTTTGACCATGCGAGTGCTGTGCTTACCGGGGTTGAGACCAGAACATCAGCACCTGTCCGCCTTGTGCGCAGTTCGGATTTTGTGTCAATTAACACAGCCGGCTTATATCCTATTGGTGAGGGTGCCGGTTATGCCGGCGGCATTATGAGCGCTGCGCTTGATGGGATGAATGCAGCTATTAGTTTTATGCACGTATATAAGGCCTGATTTTTAGATTATAAATCTACAACCTGGAAGGAGCATTTACATATATGGCAAGACTGTTTGGAACAGATGGCGTGCGGGGGTTAGCCAACGTCGAACTTACTCCTGAACTGGCTTTTAAAATGGGGCGGGCAGCTACCTATTATTTTGGCAAGGAACATAAACGCCCGGTTTTTTATATTGGCCGTGATACCCGGGTTTCCGGGCAGATGTTGGAAGCAGCATTGGCGGCAGGGATTTGCTCGGCAGGCGGTGAGGCTGTACTCCTGGGAGTTGTGCCAACCCCGGCGGTTGCCTATTTAACCAGGCAGCACGGCGCTCAGGCCGGTGTTGTCATCTCGGCATCACATAACCCGTACCCTGATAACGGCATTAAGTTCTTTGCCGGTACAGGCTATAAACTGCCTGATGCCGTAGAAAACGAACTGGAAGAGCTTATTGAGGCCGAGCCTGATGCGATGCCCCGGCCTACGGCTGACAGCGTTGGTTTTATTACTACTAAACATGATCTGCTTGAGGAATATGTCGATTATGCCGTTGGTACGGTCGAACAGCCGCTAAGCGGTCTTAAGATCGTCTTAGACTGCGCTAATGGCGCGGCTTATGAGGCAGCCCCCGCAGCCTTTAGAAAGCTGGGAGCTGAGGTTATTATCCTTAATGACCGTCCTGATGGTGTCAATATTAACGCTGGCTGCGGCTCGACCCATCTTCAGCAGTTGCAGGTTGCTGTTGCCCAGCATAATGCCGATTTGGGACTGGCCCATGATGGTGATGCCGATCGCTGCCTGGCTGTTGATGAAACAGGTGAAACCGTTGATGGTGATCAAATCATGCTTATTTGCGCCCTGGAGATGCTCAAGCACAACATGCTGCCTGAAAAAACTCTGGTAGCTACAGTTATGAGTAATATCGGGATGCACCAGGCTATCAAAAATGCCGGGGCCAAGGTCCTCGTGACACCGGTGGGCGACCGGTATGTGCTTGAAGCCATGCTAAAACACAATCTGGTGCTGGGTGGGGAACAATCAGGCCATATTATTTTTAGCCAGCACAGTACAACCGGTGACGGTGTTATTACGGCGTTAAAGCTTGCTGATGCCCTGAAACAAAGCGGCAAGAAGATGTCAGCCCTGGCTAAAGTAATGACAAGATTCCCACAGCTTTTAGTTAATATCAGGGTTAAGAGCAAAGAAGGCTGGGAAAACAACGCGCATATAGCAGCCGCAATTAAAGCCGGTGAGGATGAATTAGGTGATAATGGCCGGATACTGGTACGCCCCTCTGGTACTGAACCACTGATCCGGGTAATGGCCGAAGGCCCGTCACTACCTGACCTGGAACGCATTGTTGGCAGCATCGCCGATATTGTTAGACAGGAACAGGATTAGTGTTATTGACCAATGCAATAAACTGTATTAAAATAAGATAGATATGGCAAGGAGCACTATATAGTGCTCCTTTGCATATCTATGGTTATTAAAGGGGGGGAGAATATGAAGAATACAGGATAATTACAACTATTGTGACAGAAACTAATCGAAAAGCGCTGGTGCTTGGATGTAATCCAAGCAGACGAGGAAGAGGTTTATCGAGCAGTCAGCGGATACCTCTCGGCTGCTGCAGCCGTAAGCTGAGCCGACAAAGCCACAGGGCGACCTGCGGGACAAAACGGCAGCGTGCAGAATCCCTAGCTGTTATCAACAGAGGTGACAGCAGGGGAAACTTTTTGTGTTTTGACTATCGATATTTAGGAGGTTTATATATATGTGTGGAATTGTTGGTTATATAGGTCCTGAGCAGGCCGCACCGTTCCTGTTGGAAGGTTTGAGCAAACTTGAGTATCGTGGCTATGACTCGGCAGGTATTGCCGTGTTTGACGGTAGCAAAATCCATGTTGATAAAAGCGTCGGTCGCCTGAATGTACTGGCGAAAAAGGTAGAAATGAATCCCTTGCGCGGCAGCCTTGGCATTGGTCATACCCGGTGGGCTACCCATGGTCGTCCGTCTGACGCCAACTCCCATCCGCATACCGATTGCACCGGTAAATTTGTTGTCGTGCATAACGGCATCATTGAGAACTATATGCACCTCAAAGAGCAGCTTATTGTTAAAGGTCACAAATTTACCTCGGAAACAGACACTGAGGTTGTGGCCCACCTGATCGAAGAGTGCTATAACGGTGACTTTGAGGCTGCTGTTAAGCAAGTGCTTGAACAGATCGAAGGTTCTTATGCGCTTGTGTTTATGTGCCAGGATGAGCCTGGAAAACTGATCTGCACCAAGCAGGACAACCCGCTTGTTATTGGCCTAGGTGAGGGGGAGAATTTCATTGCTTCCGATATCCCGGCGATCATCAGCCGTACCCGCAAAACCTATATCCTAAGTGATGGCGAAATGGCTATTGTGACTGCAGCGTCGGTATGGGTTATGAACCGCCAGGGTGTGCCTGTGACCAAAAAGGTATTTGAGGTTAACTGGGATGCTGAAGCAGCCGAAAAAGGCGGCTATGAGCATTTCATGATTAAAGAAATCTATGAACAGCCGAAAGCTGTCCGCGAAACGATGTCCAGCCGTGTCGCCAAAGATGATAGCGGCATCACCTTTGAAGAGCTTAAGTGGACCAAAGATGATGTTGTTCCCATTAAAAAGATTGCCGTTGTTGCTTGCGGTACCGCATATCATGCCGGTATTGTCGGCAAATACCTGATTGAAAACCTGTCCCGCATCCCGGTAGAAGTCGATGTGGCCTCCGAATTCCGTTACCGGTCCCCGCTGATTGATGAGCAGACGTTAGCCATCTTTATCAGTCAGTCCGGTGAGACGCTAGATACACTGGCCGCCTTGAAGGAAGCTAAAAATTTAGGTGCCCGCACCCTGGCTGTCACCAACGTTGTCGGCTCGTCAATCGCCCGTGAGGCTGATCAGGTTATCTATACCTGGGCCGGCCCGGAGATTGCAGTAGCCTCAACTAAAGCCTACACTACCCAGCTTGTTGTTATGGCAATGCTGGCCATTTATATGGGAGCAATCAAAGGCACCCTGGCTCAGGATAAGGTGCATGAACTGTGCCACGCCCTGCGTGAATTGCCAAACCAGGCCCATGAGCTGTTAGAGGATGTTGAGCCAATTAAAACCTTTGCCCAGCAATACGGTTTCAATGAAGATGTGTTTTTCATCGGTCGTTCGTTAGACTATGCCGTAGCGCTTGAAGGGTCGTTAAAACTCAAAGAGATATCCTATATCCATGCCGAGGCCTATGCTGCCGGTGAACTCAAACATGGCACCTTAGCGCTGATCATTGAAGGTGTGCCGGTCATTGCATTGGCGACCCAGCATGACGTTTATGAGAAAACACTTAGCAATATCAAAGAAGTCAAAGCCCGCGATGCTGTCGTCATTGGCATTGGCCTCGCAGGTGATAAGCAACTCGGAAAATACGTTGACCATACCATCTTTATCCCTGCCACTAATAAATTCCTCACGCCGATTCTAGCAGTGATCCCATTGCAGCTATTAGCCTATTATGCTGCGGTTACCCGTGGCTGCGATGTTGATAAGCCGAGGAATCTAGCCAAGAGCGTGACTGTAGAGTAGAACTGCCAATCAAATAATCAACACCAGACCAGATTATAGAATAAGTATCCAACCGGAAACCCCTATAACACTCTGTCGTTATAGGGGTTTTTGTTACCTGTACAGTTAATTATAGGAGAGAATGAACAAATGACAGCTTGGAATGTATTTGAGTTTACAGGGATCATCGCTTTCGCTATCTCAGGCGCTTTGACTGGGATACAAAAGCGGCTTGATGTTTTCGGTGTCCTGGTATTGGCGATTACTACTGCTATTGGCGGCGGTATTTTGCGGGATGTAATTATCGGCAATACCCCGCCGCTCACCTTTCGCGATCCTACCTTTTTTATTATTAGCTCTATCGCCACGATTGGCGTTTGTTTTACCTATCGCTGGCTTGATAAATTTAAATATACGATCCAGATATTTGACGCTATTGGTTTGGGGGCTTTCACTGCAACCAGCGCCAAGCTTGCACTGCAGCAGAATTTAGATTCGGTGATTATTGTAACAACTGTAGCCGTCATCACCGGCATTGGTGGCAGCATTATGCGGGATGTATTTGTCAAAGAAATTCCGTATGTTTTTCGCCAGGAGGTCTATGCCATCACTACCATTGTGGGCGCGATCAGCTTCTACTATTCGCAATTTTATTTTGCCGGCAATATCCCGTTATACCTCTGCTTTGTAATTACAACCGGTCTGCGCATCTGTTGTATTAAATATGGTTGGAACTTCCCGATTATCGGCATCAGGTCCGGGAAAACAAAAGCGGACAGCCATGAACCCGGCGCTTAGCTAGCGTTTTATAAGTAACAGGAGGCCTCTTCAGTTGGCCAATCGGAAACCGTTGAGCGGGATTTTGTTTACACCGGATAATCGCAACCCTTAGTCGGGAGGCGGTTATTTTTTTATATAAAATCTAAATAAAACACAAAATTATCTAAAAAATCACTATTCTATTAACTGTTTTATTACCATAAAATATAATTAATATTCCGAATTTTTAGATTGCATTATGAACCAGGATAATAGCTGATATTTTCTATATAATCTACTGAGAGATGTGTTCTATAGTATGTTAGACTTGTTAAACCTCATAGGGGATAACTCCCAAAAAAACAAGGGGGATAGTATATGAACACAAAAAAAATTTTGGTTGCAGCATTATCTGTGGTAGTAACCGCATCTATGCTGTTAACAGGTTGTGGGCAAAATGATTCCAAGCAAGCTGATGCCAAAAAAGATGGAGCCACGTACAAATTCCGTCTGGCTGAAAGTAATCCGGCTGAACATCCGGTAACTTTGGGTGACAAGAAATTTGCCGAGTTGGTTGCAGCGCGTTCAAATGGTCGTATTACTATTGAGGTTTTCCCCGGAGCACAATTAGGGGAAGAAAAAGCTGTACTTGAACAAGTCCAATTAGGTGCTATTGAATTTACACGGGTAAGTGCATCACCATTAGGGGAATTTAACAAACAAATGAGTGTATTTTCATTACCTTATATTTTTGATAATGAAGACCATATGTGGAAATTTCTTAAAGGTGAAATGGGCGAAAAGATGTTAAACGATTTACAACCATCAAGAATGAAAGGTTTGTCTTATTATACAGGTGGTGCCCGTAGTTTCTATTCCGTTAAACCACTTACCAGTATCGACAGTCTAAAAGGCTTAAAAATTCGTGTTATGCAAAATAAAATTAACATGGAAATGGTTGCTGCCTTAGGTGGCAGTGCAACTCCAATGCCGGCAGGTGAAATATTCAGTGCTTTACAAACTGGCGTAATTGACGGCGCTGAAAATAATTACCCGACTTTTGTTGCCCAAAACCACTATCAGTCAGCTAAGCATTATATAATTGATGCTCACCAGCGGATTCCTGAGGTTTTATTAATCAGTAAGGTTGCCTGGGATAAACTGACCCCCGAGGATCAAAAACTTATTAAACAAGCCGCTTTGGACTCGGTAGACTATCAAAGAGAAGTTTGGGCTAAGACTGAAAAAGAAGCTGAAGCCAAAGTTCGTGCAGCCGGTGTAACAATCACTGAGGTAAAAGATCTCAAACCTTGGCAGGCAGCTGTTAAACCAGTAATTGATAAATATGGCACGGATTTTAAGGAAGTACTTGATGGTATTGATAAAGCACGTAAATAACTAGTTTTCGAGGGGTTGTCTCAATAAATAATTGAGGCAGCCCCTTTTGTGGCACAAAGGCCCTTATTTTACAAAGCGTCCGTCATCTGTTGTTATGGAAAGCTTATGGATATTTTTCTCAAACCAGCCGTTTCTTACAGTTTCTCTATTATCAAATTTGGATACATATGGTTTTACATCCAAAAGCGGGGTTCCGTCTACAATATCTACGTCCAGAATATGAAGTTTGTTTCCTTCAACCCTGGTAAGACGTACTACCGAAAAACCAAGTAGGTTCGGTCTGCTTGGGGATCGTGTAGCAAAGATTCCGTGTAATTCATTGTCCAGGAAAGGCTTTACCAATAGCGATGAACCTTTCAACAGATGGAAATGGTAAATCAAAATCAGATGAGAAAATCCTTCAATATCCTTCAACCCTTCAGCATATTCGGGGTTTATTTCAATGACACCGGCAATATCCAGCGCTGCTGTTGGCTGAATAGGTGTTCCTTTTGGTTCTTTAAATGGAGAATGAATGGTACCAATTGGTGTGTAATTAATCATAAGCGTGTACCTCTCAATAATACTTTCCTGTATAAATATGGATGAGTATGCGGATACGTCAAATGGTCAGGAATTTCAGTGAAATATTCGATTTGATCTATTTCCAGCGGCGGCAATTTACCTATTTTCTGAACTTCTGCATAAAATAGTCTTCCATAGCGTGTTCCACCATATATTTCTATTGAACAATCAGAAATAATATCCAAATCAAATTGCAGTGCGCCGGTTTCCTCAAATAGTTCCCGCTTAGCTGTTTCGATAATGGTTTCGCCGTATTCGCGATGCCCGCCGGGAATTTCCCAGGTATCTCTATCTCGATGACGGACAAAAATCCACTGATTATTAAAGCTGGCACATATCACTGCAAAGGTTAGCTTACTGTCCTCAATCATCCCTGTGGTATAAAAATCAACGCTCATATCAATACTCCATTTCCGGCATGTCCACCGCTATTTGTTGCAGCAAGTCAACAACAAGAAAGTAGGCTGCTGTTTTCAAAATAAAAAAAACCGGTACAGATTTTATTTCTGCCCAGCCTTCAGTTCATTTACCGATCAGCTACTTAGTCGATGAGTAGTATATAGATTATGTATAATTTTGGCACTATAATATCATGAACCGATTCTCTATGTCAAGGGGGAGCCCTGTTTCTGTTGCAGTGTCTATAACATGCCTAGCATACATAATCCCGGCTTAATAGCTAGAGACTATCAGTATATTTAATATTGTTATTTTAGTTTGTGAGAAAAATAATGTAAATTAAGAGTATAAAGTTAATGAATAGATTTTGAGAGGCGGTTCATATGAAAAAGGATTATACATATAAATACGGCAGGGGTAAAGTCAGTTTTTCTATTGATGCATCTTTAGTAATTAACGAGCTTTATATTAATAATTATCCGGTATTGCCTGATCCGGCAGCAGCGGTCAGGGAGGCTATTCGTAACCCGATTGGTTCTAAGCCGTTACGGGATATTGTCAAACCTGGGGAAACAGTGGCTTTCATTGTCAATGATACAACCAGGGTAGCCAACAGCCACATTTTTATGCCGACTTTGCTGGATGAGCTGAATGCGGCAGGGGTTCCGGATAAAGATATGCGCATTGTTTTTGCTTTAGGCACCCATCGCCTGATGACTGAAACGGAGATGGTAGGGGAAGTGGGGCCGGAAGTGGCTAAACGTGTTAAGATGTATAATAGTGACTGTAAGGATAAAAGCCAGTTTGCTTATTTGGGAGAGACCTCCTACGGTACACCGGTCTTTATTAATAAACGTGTGACCGAGGTTGATCATATAGTGTGCACCGGCAGTGTAGTACATCATTTTTTTGCGGGCTTTGGCGGCGGGCGCAAGGCTATTCTCCCGGGTGTTGCCTACTATGAGACTGTTAGAAAAAACCATAGCCTGATGCTTGATCCCCATGCCGTAATTGGTAAGTTAGCGGGTAATCCAATCTATCATGACCAGGTAGAGGGAACTGAAATGTGCCGTCCTTCATTTTTGCTTAACGTCGTACTTAATGAGAAGAAAGAATTCCTCAAAGTCTTTGCCGGAGACTATATTCAGGCACATCTGCAATGCTGCAAACTTGTTGAAGAAGTATATGGGGCCCGGATACAGCAAGAAGCGGACTTAGTGATTGCATCCTGTGGCGGTTTCCCCAAGGATATCAACGTGTATCAGTTACAGAAGACGATGGATAATGCCTGGTGTGCGGTACGGGAAGGCGGTGTGGTGATTATCCTGGGAGAATGTGCGGAGGGCTCTGGTTCAGCGACATATGAACAGACAATGCAGCAGTATAGAACGCCAGAACAAGTGGAAAGCGCCATTAGGGCTGATTTCCAGATTGGTGCCCATAAAGCGTATGCGGTCACACGCTTGATGAAAAAAGCCCAGTTTATTTTGGTTTCGTCGATGGCGCCGGAGCTTGTTCAACTACTGCTCTTTACACCGGCCAGGGATATCGTAGCGGCATTGGAACTGGCCTTCACTAAACTAGGGCCTCAGCCCAGTATCACACTTATGCCTATGGGGAGCCTCACAGTACCTTTGCTTGAAAAGTAAACAATAAGGTAATTATGACAAGTGACAGTTAGCTGTTTTTGCAGTAAAATAGGGATAGACAATAAGTAAATAACACTAAGAAACGTGAGTTCCATCATTTGAGGGAGATGTATTCTAATGATTACCAGACGTCAGTTTATAGCAGGGGGCATAGGTACGATGACGGCCCTGTTAGGTCTGTCTTTGGTTCCTGAATATAAGGTTATTGATCAACTGATCAACAGCATACCTGTCTTGCTCTATCATCGTGTTGGTCCTGAGACTGACGATTTAACAATCAGCACCAAACGGTTTGAGCAAGATATGGAAAGCCTATCTCAGGAAGGCTATAATACACTGTCACTTGCGCAGGTTAAACAACGCTTGTGGGGCGGCCATTTACAACTTCCCGACAAGCCGCTTATTATTACCTTTGATGATGGCTATCTCGATAATTATACCAATGCCTTTCCGGTGTTGCAAAAATACTCCATGAAAGCGAGTTTCTATATCATTACAGGCATGATGGGAAATAATGATCGTCTGGCAGCAACCCAAATCCGTGAGATGGAAGCTGCCGGCATGGACTTTGGCTCACATACCGTTACCCATCGGCAATTGGCGGAATTATCCCCCCAGGAGGTTGCTAACGAACTGAATCAGTCTAAGTTTGCGTTAGAACAGACGTTAGGAAAGCCGGTTAACTTTATCGCTTATCCCTGTGGCAGCTATCGGCCAGATACCACACAGGCTGCTACACAAGCCGGATATATCGGCGGGTTTTCCACTCAATACGGATTTGCAATGTTTAACAATCATTTAGCTATAAGAAGAATCCCTGTTTTTCACTTTGACCGCTCGATTGCTTATGTTATGCTACGCAAAGGCTTACTGCCAAGTATGCTGGGCTAAAAGCTTTGTTGGTCTACGGTTATTCTTTAATAAGGTCCGAAGCCCTTTGATTTTATTAGCCGAGCTCAGTATTCTAACGAGATAGTAAGCTTTTCTATCAAAAAGATACTATTTGCAGGACTCAGCTGTCTACAGCATCGAGTATGCCGCGATATGGACCTGGGCATCACCATGCCGGATGATGAACTGTGGTATAATTTACCTAGGTTTATCGTTAAAAAGGAGATGTTCGATATGGGAGACAAAAGCCCGAAGAACAAAGAGAAAAAGAAGAAAAAGGCCGAGAAGAAGGTTGCTCCAGCATCTGTGATAAATAAAACTGAATGATTCTCCGGAAAAAACGCAACTATGAGATGGTTGCGTTTTTTCTTTGTCCGAATAAAGTTGCCGTTTTTACGAATACTACCAATACTAGGAAAATGAGGGTATCTCATGACAAAGAATATGTTTGCTAAAGTATGGGAGCGGTCTAAGCAGCTAATCGACTACACACCGCCGACAACCCCGGACCTCTTCGTCTTAGATGAAACAAGGCCATATGATACTGCCCAAAAGTGCGAACAACCAGACTCTTTAGAAGAGGTCGATCTGAGTCATCTTACGGCAATGGTAGAATTCGCCCAACGGCTTACGTTATATATAGAAAAGGTATCAGCTGCTATCGATCAGGATTCGTTAATTACCCGGATTGAATCCTTCAAAGCCGAACTGTCAGCGCTGGAGAAGCAATGGCAGGAACTGTCGCCGGTAATCTATGCTTACGAATATGGTCAAGACCCTGCCAACGCTGGAATTGGCACAAGCCTGGAGGAAAATAGGCAGGCTCTGGCAAGCATTTACCGGCTTCCCCGCAATAAAGACCTAGTTATCAGAGATATTGCGGTGGGAGAATGTCAAAGTGCGGCAGGCCTGATTATCTATATGGAAGGGATTGTTGACAGCCAAAAACTCAACCGTTTCGTGCTTGAACCGCTGATGGGGACCCAAAGTCAGCTCTACGACGGGGACACAATCGGGCAGATTATAAAAAAGGTCATTCCCAATGGTCAGGTACGGCGGGTAAATACGTTAAAAAGTCTGCAGGAAAGCATTAACACCGGTGATACAGCCCTCATCATCGACGGGATTGCTGAAGCAATTATTATCGAAACCAAAGGCTGGGAGCATCGTAGTGTTGATTCGCCCAAGACCGAACAAACGGTTCGTGGCTCACTGGCTGCCTTTAGCGAAAACCTGCGCACCAATACCGGGCTAGTACGGTCTATGCTAAGAAGCAGTGACCTTATTACCGAGATGGTTATCGTTGGCACCCGCGGGCAGCTTAACTGTGCCATCATGTATATTGATTCCATAGTCAATATTTCGCTGGTGGACGAAGTCCGGCGGCGGCTTCAGGGAATTGAAACCGATTATATCAGCGACTCGGCGCAGTTGACACAGTTTATTGAGGATTCTCCAACCATCGTGTTTCCACAAACAATGTCCACCGAACGGCCTGACCGGGTGGCCTCCCATCTAACAGAGGGGCGTGTCGCCCTTATTTTGGAGGGTAATCCTTTCGCCCAGATTTTACCGGTATCTTTCCTGAGCTTCTTTCATTCTGGTGAAGACTTCAGCTTAAAATCCGGCATTACCAACCTAATACGTACCTTACGTTTGTTTGGGGCCCTGATAGCAACTGTCCTGCCTTCACTCTATCTGTCCATAAGCTACTTTCATCCTGAAGCCATGCCGACAGAACTGCTGCTGGCTGTCGCCGGCTCCCGGGAAAACGTTCCGTTCCCAGCCTGGTTCGAGATTCTAATTATGGATATTTCTTTTGAGCTGATCCGCGAGGCGGGGATCAGGATTCCCGGCATTTTGGGGCCGACTATCGGTATCGTGGGGGCCATCATCCTTGGCCAGGCAGCCGTAACCGCCCGTATTGTGAGCCCAATCGTTGTTGTCATTATCGCTATTACCGGCCTGGCCTCATTTACCATCCCGGAATATCGCATGGCAGCAGCCGTCCGGATTGTTCGCTTTATTTTTTATATCTTTACGGCAGCAATAGGGCTTGTCGGCCTGGCAATGGCCTGGCTCGGCCTGGTGGTCCTGCTGTGCCAAATGAAGTCTTTTGGCGTGCCATATATGGTGCCGCTGGGGCCAAAAACCATTGCGGGCTATGATGTTGTTATCAGGGGACAAGTGTATAACCAGGAAAATAGACCTGATGAACTGAACACCAAAGACAGTCGTCGCCAGCCGACCATCAGCCGCAAATGGAAGAAAAACCCCCCAGCCTCTGGAGGCGATAAGCAGCAATGAGCTACCAAAGCGGCCGCATGGGTATGGCGGAAGGTATGGGATTAGTGTATTCGATCACCTTTCCGCTGTTGTTTCTGTCAACCCCGGCTGATCTTGCTGAGACCACTGGCCCTTTAAGCTGGGTAATACCCCTCAGCAGCGGATTGGCAGCCGGTATTCTGATCTGGATTCAGCAATCACTGCTCAAGCGGTATGGTGGCGATCTAATGTCATTGTCAGAACAGCTGCTGGGCCGGATTGGGGTTTACGCAATCAGCTTTTTCTATCTGTTTTCTATGTATGCAATCGCCTGCTTATGGACAAGGCAATTTGCTGAGAATACCTTGCTTACCGCTCTCCCTCGTGCAGAATTCACCAAAATTGTCTTATATTATGGCTTGATGGTGATGCTGCTGGTCTATTTTGGTATAGAAGGCCTTGCCCGGGCCAGCTACCTGATACTCCCGTTCGCTATCGGCGGCGTATTGTTAGCGTTTGCAGGCCTCATCCCGGTGTTAAAACCGTTATATCTTTTCCCTGTACTGGGCAGCGGATTACCCTCAGTAGTCAAACCCACCATCCAGCTTATGGGGGCAAGTGTACCGATCGTCCTTTTACTGATTCTTGCTCCCGCTTTTCAGAACCCGCAAACTATCCAGGCAGCGATGCTTTACGGTATTGGCGGCGGCAGTATCATCCGGTCACTGGCCAATGCAGTCTATGTGGCGAGCTTCAGTGCTGCAATTGGGTTGGAGAAAACACTGCCGTTTTACGAAATGGCCCGCCTGATATATATCAATCGCTATGTCCAACGATTAGAAGCCTTGTTCATCATACTTTGGGTAATTATCGGCATTCTCGGGATTGCGACATGTTTATATGGCACACTATATATCATCGCCCGGCTGTTCAGGCTGCCTACCCCCAAACCCTTATTGCTCCCGCTTGGGCTGATCATGATTAATATCGCCACCATGCCTCCCGATGCGGGAATCGTCTCAACACTGGAGCACATTCTCTTTGAGAATATTTTAGCACCGGGGTTTATCATCACAACGCTAGTCCTGCTGGTTGCGGCACTGAAAAGGAGTCGGGAAAGAAGATGCGATTTGCCGTAATGATTCTTTTGATAACATGTATCCTGACAACCGGCTGTAGCAATAACGGGGCGCGGGAGACAGATGAAATTGCCTGGGTTATCTCAATCGGCATTGACCGGGCTGAGGATGGGGACTTATTAGTTACCTATCGTATTGCGGTACCAGCCGCTCAGGCTGCCGGATCAGAAAATGGGAGTGGCGGGAAAGATTCCTCGACGCTGATAACCATTAAAGCGCCTTCGTTGGCAGAGGCCCGGAATCTATTGAACGCCAGCATGTCACGGGGGGTCAATTTATCCCAGGTGACAGCTATTGTAATCAGTGAAGACCTTGCCCGCCATGGTATTGAGGATTTGATTGGCCCACTTTTACGGTTCCGCGAATTCAGAGGAACAATTTTTATTATAGTCTGTACCGGAAAAGCCCTCGATATTTTCGAGGCAAATAAGCCGCCGTTAGAGTCGATAGTCTCGCGCTGGATACATAACTCCATGCGTAACTATGATGAAACATCCTATTTTATCTCATTTAACCTGCAAGAGTTTTATACCCGCCTGAAGTCCAATAGTGGAGCCCCGCTTGCCGTTGGGTATGGGTTAAACCCTCTTTCCGGCCAAGACCAGGCTGCCGATATCCAACCAGGTGGCAAGACCAAGACCTACCTGCCGGGAGATGTGCCAAGACAAGGCAGCAATGCCACTGAGTTCATGGGGACGGCAGTATTTAAAGAAGATAAAATGGTCGGTTTTTTAGATACCGGGGAAACACGAGCGCTCAGTATTTTGCTTAATACATTCTCTTATGGTTTTCTGTCAGTCCCGGATCCACTGGCTACGAAACACCTGGTAACGATGAGCATTCGCAATGGCAGAGCCCCTAAAATCGACATAGACATTAGCGGAGAAGAACCTGTTATCAACGTTGATGTCCTCTTAGAGGGCGAAATCAGCGGTCTTCCCACCGGTATTGCATATGAATCCAAGGAATACCTAAACCTGCTTGAAACGCAAGTCTCGAATACGCTGCAGCAGCAGATTGTCGACATGCTTGCCCGTACGCAGGCGTGGGGGACAGATGTCGTCGATTTTGGCTACTTCATCAGGCCAAAGTTCCTGACTATGGGCGAACTAAAAAACTATGACTGGGATCAGCGATTTTCTCAGGCGACATTAACAGTCAAGGTGAACACTGAACTCCGGCGAACCGGTCTTATGCGGAAGACCCAGCCAATCCGAAGGGAGGCAAAAGATTGATCTTTCTCATGATTTTAGCTGTCCCGGCGGCAGTGCATGCCTTTATGTTTGGCCGGTGGCTGATGCGAAATGGTAATAGGACAGGCGGCTTTGTCGTATATTTAATAGCAGCAGCTTGCATCGCCCTGCCGATATACCGGTACATGTCGGCAGTGTAGAGTAATGATAGTTGTAATAGCATTGAGATTTGGGCAATGGATCCCGTTGAAGCAGGGGCAGACTGGTTGCAGAGACTGGGATGCTCTTTTTTTGCAAAAAAATACCTACAAATATAAATAATTATGCAAACTTGATGAAGGAATTTGCAGCAGTATTGACGAATGGAAATTCCTTACTATTATAAGAGGGGAGGATAGAGAATCTTTGTATTGCACTCCTAAGAGTTGTGACGGTAACATCGCGAAGACGCAGCAACATTGTGCATTAGAGACCCGTGTTGGCTGCTGAAGCGCCTGGAGATGTCCTCATGACAGGGAGAGCAAGGGGTAAAAGGGTCGACCACTTAATTTAATTGCATAATTGCAAATTAGTGGTTGGTTCCCCTTAGACCGTTTTTGTTTAAATAAACATTAACAAAGGAGGAACAACTATGAAAAAACCATTTTACAAAATCTTGTATGTACAGGTGTTGATGGCCATTACCGTTGGCGTATTGCTGGGGCATTTTTATCCCGCAACCGGTGCCAGCATGAAACCGCTGGGGGACGGGTTTATCAAACTAATCAAGATGATCATTGCCCCCATTATCTTCTGCACCGTTGTCTTGGGGATAGCGGGTATGGGGGATATGAAAAAAGTGGGACGCGTGGGTGGAAAAGCGTTGCTTTATTTCGAGATTGTATCTACCCTGGCCCTCATCATTGGTTTGACAGTGGTCAATTTGGTGCGGCCTGGCGTCGGGATGAATGCCGACATCAGCACGTTGGATACCAAAGCAATCGCGACTTATGCCTCTAAGGCACAATCACAAAGCACGACCGATTTCATCCTGAATATCATCCCCAATAGTGTGGTGGATGCCTTTGCGAAGGGTGACATCCTGCAGGTGCTGTTGTTTTCCATACTTTTTGGTATTGCGCTGTCTCTTATGGGGCAACGGGCAAATAATATTATTAAAATCATTGACGAAGTATCCCACGGCTTCTTTCAGATTGTCGGGATTATCATGAAAGCCGCTCCGATCGGCGCTTTTGGTGCCATCGCCTTTACAATCGGGCAATATGGACTGGCATCCCTGATTCCATTGGCAAAACTCATGGGAAGCTTCTATCTGACCTGTGTGTTGTTTATATTTGTAGTGCTGGGCTTGATTACCCGGATTTCCGGTTTCAGCATTATTAAATTTATTGGGTATATCAAAGAAGAGCTGCTGATTGTCCTGGGCACATCCTCTTCAGAGAGCGTGTTGCCCCGAATGATGGATAAGATGGAAAAACTGGGCTGCTCCAAGTCGGTGGTCGGTCTGGTAATTCCAACAGGATATTCCTTTAACCTGGACGGAACCTCTATCTATCTGACCATGGCCGCTATTTTCGTAGCGCAGGCGACTAATACGGATTTGACCATGGGGCAACAGCTCACAATGCTCGCGGTGTTGCTAGTCACCTCCAAAGGTGCGGCAGGCGTTACCGGCAGTGGGTTTATTACCCTGGCGGCAACGCTGTCGGTTATTCCGACAGTACCGGTGGCCGGCTTGGCCCTGATTCTGGGAATTGACCGGTTTATGTCCGAAGCCCGGGCTCTGACAAACCTGATCGGCAACGGGGTTGCAACAGTCGTAGTTTCCCGCTGGGAGAATGAACTGGATTCTCAGCAGCTGGCCCTGGGCTTGAATAAAGGGGATATTCCAACGCCATTGCAGACCAAAGAACAGATTATTGGATAGTAATTAATTGATTTAAGCCGGAGACACAATACGTGTCTCCGGCTAGTTTATTTTTTGGTGAATCTTTATATTAATGCTGCTTGCT
>NZ_DATMXX010000051.1:0-2802 GCF_035561255.1 Sporomusa sp.
CTTTTAGCCATGTATAATGGAAACAAAGAGCAATAAGGAGGAGATATAACTATGTTGGAAAAAAACATGCAGGTTTTAGCCGACGTTGCATCCCCTACAGGATTCCCTGCCAAGATCTTCTATGCTGGCCGGGGAGAAGGAGACCAATTTGGCCTGACACGGTTTCATGTAATGATCGATGATTTTTCCTACGGGATTTTTACTGTCCGTGGTGATTTCACCACACTTGAACAAGCCCGAGCAAGACTGCTTCAGCCCATCAGAGAAGGTATGAGCGAGACCGCCGCCGAATTTGCCGTGCGTCACCTGTGGGTGCATGTTGATTCCAACGAATACTATGCGCTTGGATAAAATTCTACTCTTGACAGCATACCCTTGGTCCGGTATAATGCATTTAATTGAATATCACTCCTAATCGTAGGGGAGTAACTACTAGATAACGTCAACATTCGGTGTCTGTTGGCATCTGGCGTTATCGTTGGTAATTGACCAATAGTGAGACCTTCGGTATGTATTTTATGCGTACCTGAGGTCTTTTTATTTTGTGCAGGGGAGGGGAAACAGTTAAAAATCCAACTGTCTACTGCAGTTTATAGTCTGTTGTCAAGCTGATAATAATACAATAGAAGAAATAGAGGAGGAAAAATGATGGAGTTTTTTGGTTCAATAGGACCCGAGTGGTTTATGGCTTTAGGAAGTATACTTTTGATTAACCTCGTATTAAGTGGTGATAATGCCGTCATTATTGCACTAGCTAGCAAAAACCTGCCAGTTGCCCAGCGACAAAAAGCGATTATATGGGGTAGCCTTGGGGCAGTTGTTTTAAGGATTATTCTGACGTTTGTAGCCGCATTTCTTTTGGAAGTTCCGTTTCTGCAATTTGTGGGTGGCTTGGCACTCCTGTACATTGCCATTAGCCTGTTAAGAGATGACAGCAAAGAAGGGGCGTATGGCGAAGCCACATCCTACCGTGAAGCTATCAAAATTATCCTGTTTGCTGACCTTATTATGAGTTTGGACAATGTGTTGGCTTTAGCCGCTATCTCACAAACTGTCCCCTCAGGCAAATACGGCCTAATTACCGTTGGACTTGCCACGAGCATTCCACTGGTTGTGTTCGGCGCTCAGCTACTCATGAAACTTATGGACCGTTTCCCGTCCATCATCTATATTGGAGCCGGTGTACTGGGCTACGCAGCTGCAGAAATGATTGTCAGTGACAAGGCGGTGGGACCGTACATCAGTGATTATTCTCTGCTGCTTAAGATTGGGCTAACCCTGGTCGTCGTTATTTCCGGTTATCTTATGAAATCCCGTACTGCAAAATGCAACAATTAAATGAGCCTTTTTATACTTCTGACTCGTCGCTGTCATGTTCGCCCAACAACTTACTTGCCTCAGGCACAGGTAACTGCGCTACATCCTTTAGTTTGCGTTCGATGGCGCGGGTACGTACTGTGGCGGCATCAAGCTGTTTGCTGGCTTGATCCAGTTTTTCTTTGGTTTTAGTGAGAACGTCACCGAATTTACCAAATTCAGTTTTTACAGCACCGAGAAGAACCCATACATCGCTGGAGCGTTTCTCAATGGCCAGGGTTCTAAAGCCCATTTGCAAACTATTCAATAGAGCAGCCAACGTCGTCGGCCCTGTGATGTTAATACGGTATTCACGTTGCAGACTGTCACACAGACCGGGGCGACGCAATACCTCAGCATATAGACCTTCTACGGGAAGAAACAAAATAGCAAAATCGGTGGTATTAGGAGGATCGATGTATTTTTCTTTAATAGTTTTAGCTTCTAGACGAATTCGAGCCTCCAGGCTGGCCCCAGCCGCCGCAACTAACTCGGCATTAGACATTTCCTGCGCTTCTAAGAGACGCAGGTAATCTTCCTGGGGAAACTTGGCATCAATTGGCAACCAAACTACCGTATCGTTACTGTCTTTGCCTGGTAACCTGATAGCAAATTCCACCCGGTCCTGGCTGCCATGCTTGGTAGCCACATTGACAGCATACTGTTCAGGTGTCAGAACCTGTTCCAATAGGGAAGACAACTGCATTTCGCCCCAGATTCCACGCGTCTTTACATTGGATAGTACTTTTTTGAGATCGCCGACTCCGGAAGCCAGTTGTTGCATTTCGCCCAGCCCTTTATGAACCAGCTCCAAGCGCTCACTCACCAACTGAAATGATTCACCTAATCGTTTTTCCAGGGTGGCATGTAGTTTTTCATCTACAGTTATGCGCATTTCTTCGAGTTTTTTGCTGCTGTCGCTCTGGATCGATGTGAGTTTTAACTCAACAGTTTCACGGAGTTTATCGAGTTTGTGCTCATTAATTTGAATAAGCCGGTTAAATTTCTGATCGTTAGCATTAGTAAAGCTATGCAATTGCATTGCTAACTCTTCGCGCAGAACTTTGGTATTATAAGTCAGTTCCTGACGGTTTTTTCCCAGTTCATCGCGCAGCATAACCTCCAGGCGTTCCTGGTTATAAGCCAGTTGCTTAAATGGTGCTAAGTCGGTCTGGCCGGGTTTATTAGCTTTTATCAGTAATAGCAGTAGGAAACTGCCGTTAATGATGAGTAAAAACAGCGTAAATATATCGTTCATCTGATGCACCATCCTTTGGTTTAGTAATAATTCATATTCAAGGCTGGCGACAACAAACCCTTTTATCAGTCAATAATGGCGGTTACGCTGGAATTAAGAAACAAACAGGAATTTTTTTGTGATAAATAGAAAATAATATTATGCTTAGGCATGTTACTATTTACATTAATTTGCCTAGGATATATATT
>NZ_DATMXX010000052.1:0-16958 GCF_035561255.1 Sporomusa sp.
CAGGAGGTAATGGATTTAGCCGGTGTTGCGCATCTTGCAGCCATTAAGGGCAGAATTCCGTTTCTACACTTCTTTGATGGATTCAGAACCTCTCATGAAATTCAAAAAGTGGAATGTTTAGCTTATAAAGATCTCAACAAGTTATTGGATGAAGAGGCTTCTGAAGAATTTCGCAAGAACTCCTTAAACCCTGAAAGACCAGTAATGAGAAGTGCGGTAGAGAATCCTGATGTTTTCTTTCAGGCGAGAGAAGCAGCAAATCCTTTTTATGACAAACTGCCGTTTATTGTAGAGGAATATATGAATGAAATCAATAAACTTACAGGCAGAAATTATAGGCTTTTTAATTATTACGGAGCAGAAGACGCGGAATATGTAATTGTTGCCATGGGTTCTGTAAGTGGAGCAATTCAGGAAACAGTAGATGCTTTAAATAAACAGGGGAAAAAAGCAGGGTATCTTCAAGCGCATCTTTACAGACCATTTTCGATGGAACACTTCTTTAGAGAGATACCAGGTACAGTGAAAAAAGTTACTGTTTTAGATCGAACCAAGGAACCGGGTTCATTGGGTGAACCGTTATATCTTGATGTTTGCTCAGCATTTATCGATCAAAAAACAAGACCGCAGATTTTTTCAGGACGGTATGGGTTGTCCTCGAAAGATGTTACTCCGGCCCAAATGGTAGCTGTTTATAATAATATGATGAATGTGGAGCCCAAAAAATACTTTACAGTAGGTATCAATGATGATGTAACTCACTTATCTCTAATGGTAGGGGAAGAACTGGATCTTGCCGATGAGGGAACAATCAGTTGCAAATTTTGGGGTCTTGGCTCCGACGGTACCGTTGGCGCCAATAAGAACTCCATTAAAATCATCGGGGATCATACAGATAGGTATGTTCAAGCCTATTTTGAATACGATACGAAAAAATCCGGTGGGGTTACGAAATCGCACTTGCGTTTTGGGAAAAAAACCATTCGTTCAAGCTATTATGTAAAAATGGCGGATTTTGTAGCATGTCATAATCCGTCTTATATCAATAAATATGACATTGTTTCTGATATTAAAAATAACGGGATCTTCTTATTAAACTGTAGCTGGACAGGTAAAGAGCTGGACGAAAACCTGCCGGCAACTGTAAAGCGAGCATTGGCAAAGAAGAATGTTCAATTTTATATCATTGATGCAACTAAAATTGCCAAAGAGATTGGGCTGGGAAATCGTTCGAACAGCATTCTGCAAGCAGCTTTTTTTAGATTAGCTAATGTGATTCCTGTGCCGCAGGCTGTTGGCTATATGAAAGATGCGATTCTCAAAACCTATGGCAAAAAAGGTGATAAAGTTATCGCTATGAATTATGCAGCGGTAGATCAAGGTGTAGATGGTGTACTGAGAGTAGATGTTCCTGTTTCATGGCTAAATGCAGAAGACGTTGTTACCGGCATGAATGGTGAGAATGGTGATCTACCTGGTTTCATTAAGAATTTAATGATTCCTATGAATGCCCAGAAAGGCGATGACATTCCTGTCAGCCAATTTGTCGGGAGGGAAGACGGTACATTCCCTATGGGAACATCGGCGTTTGATAAAAGAGGTATTGCAGTTGACGTCCCTGAGTGGATTGCGGATAACTGTCTTCAATGCAATCAATGCTCATATGTGTGTCCCCACGCCGCAATAAGGCCTTTTCTGATTGTTGAAGAAGAAACGGCAGCAGCACCACTGGAATATGAAACGAAAAAAGCAAAAGGACCTGGCTTAGAAAGTTATAACTATAGAATGCAGGTAGACGTATTAGACTGCTACGGCTGTGGAAGCTGTGTGCAAGTTTGTCCTGCAAAGGAAAAAGCACTTGTTATGATGCCTTTGGAAAGCCAAAAAGAGGAAATAGTAAATTGGGATTATTCATTAAAACTTTCGCACAAAGACAATCCTTTGGATAAGTTTAGTGTAAAAGGAAGTCAGTTTGAGCAGCCGCTCCTGGAGTTTTCCGGTGCATGCGCAGGCTGTGGTGAAACTCCTTATATGAAACTTTTGACCCAGCTTTACGGCGATAGAATGTATGTGGCCAATGCAACTGGTTGTACCCAGGCCTGGGGTGCGGCAGCACCATGTTTCCCGTACACAGTCAATAAGGATGGCTTCGGTCCTGCGTGGTCAAATTCCTTATTTGAAAACAATGCGGAATTTAGCTTGGGTATGTGCCTGGCAGTAAAACAGCAAAGACAAAGACTTGCCATGAAGTTGGAACAATTATTGAAACTTACTCAGGATGAAGCTCTTAGAGAGGTCATTGCCAAATGGCTGGAACATATTGACGATGGAAACGTTACAAAAGCTGTAAGCAAAGCATTACTAGCATCGTTAGAGCTGGGAAGTCTCACTGATGAGGAACGAGTAGTCAAAGAATACGTATTGAATAACAAAGAACATCTTGTAAAGAAATCGATGTGGATGTATGGCGGTGACGGATGGGCCTATGATATTGGATACGGTGGACTGGATCATGTACTGGCATCAGGAGAAGACGTTAATATTTTAATTGTTGATACAGAGGTATATTCCAATACAGGCGGACAATCTTCAAAAGCGACACCAATTGGTGCGGTTGCACAGTTCGCAGCTTCGGGGAAAAAACTCCAGAAAAAAGATCTTGGGATGCTTGCAATGACTTATGGCTATGTATATGTGGCCCAAGTAGCCATGGGCGCGAATCAGGCTCAATTAATCAAAGCGTTAAAAGAAGCGGAAAGCTATAAAGGTCCATCGCTGGTCATTGCCTATGCGCCATGCATTAGTCACGGTCTGACAAAAGGAATGGGGTATGCCCAACTGGAAGCAAAAAATGCGGTGGAGGCCGGTTACTGGCATCTGTACAGATATAATCCCCTGCTTAAAAAAGAGGGTAAAAATCCATTTGTACTGGATTCGAAAGAACCCCAGGCAAGTTTTAGAGATTTCCTGATGGGCGAAGTAAGATATTCATCATTAGTAAGAAGCTTCCCTGAAGAAGCGGAAGTATTATTTGCGATGGCCGAAAAAGCAGCTGTAGAGAAATATGAGGCTTATAAAAATTTGGCCAGAAAATAGGATGAATGCAAAACAATATCGGAGGTAATGCGATGATAAAAAAGTTTGAAGAAATTATAAAAACTGCACAGGAGAAAGGCCCTAAAACAATTGCTGTGGCAGTCGCACACGATCTTGAAGTGTTGCTCGCAGTTAACAGCGCCAAGGAATTAGGGATTGCTAACGCTATACTGATAGGCAAGGAAGCGGAAATCCGGCAGATAGCGCAAGAAAATCATATCGATATAGATAAGTTTGAAATAATTGAACAAAAAGATAGCACTGAGGCATGTAGAACAGCGGTGCAACTAGTTGCAAAGGGTGAAGCACAAATTGTTATGAAGGGAATGGTAGACACCGCAATAATACTTAAGGCTGTACTTGATAAAGAGTTTGGACTCAGGACGGAAAATGTATTATCTCATGTTGCGGTAGCAGATGTGGCTGGCTATGATAGATTGTTCTATATTACCGATGCAGCGATGAATATTGAACCGGATTTACAGACAAAAAAGCAAATTATTGAAAATGCAGTACAAGTTGCCAAGGCGTTAGGCAATGCTAACCCCAAAGTGGCTTGTGTTTGTGCAGTAGAAAAAGTGAATTTGAAAATGAAGGCAACCCTCGAGGCTGAGGAATTGGTAAAAATGAGTGAAACCGGTGTGTTAACCGGTTGTATAGTTGCAGGGCCACTTGCTCTTGATAATGCAGTATCGATTGAGGCTGCTAAACATAAG
The DNA here is from genome assembly GCF_035561255.1 of Sporomusa sp. Taxonomy (GTDB): domain Bacteria; phylum Bacillota; class Negativicutes; order Sporomusales; family Sporomusaceae; genus Sporomusa. The sequence goes on from NZ_DATMXX010000052.1 coordinate 3,813, forward strand.
GGGATTACAAATCCAGTGGCAGGAAATGCGGAAATCTTGCTAATGCCATTTATAGAAGCAGGCAATATGTTGTATAAATCAATCGTGTTTTTTGCAAAGGGCAAAATAGCAGGGATTATTGTAGGGGCAAAAGTCCCCATTATTTTGACATCAAGGGCGGATTCCGACATCTCAAAGCTCAACTCAATCGCAATCGGTGTTTTGATGGCAAGTCAATATGAGGAGAAAAAAGGTTATGAGAGATAAATTTATAGTATTGGCAATAAATCCTGGGTCAACATCAACAAAAATTTCAGTCTATGACAATGAACAGCTGCTTTTTGAACAGGTAGTAAGATATTCGAATGAGGAATTGGCACCATTTGAAGGTGTTATTGAACAATATGAATTTAGAAAAAATGGGATACTCAAAATCCTGGCGGAAAACAGCATAGCTATTGATACCCTGGATGCCGTAGTTGGGCGCGGCGGGCTGTTAAAGCCCATCGAAGGCGGCACTTATGCAGTTAACAAAGCCATGATCGAAGATTTGCGTCTTGCCCAAAGAGGTGAGCACGCCTCGAATTTAGGCGGAATTATTGCGAAGGAAATCGCTGATACCCTTACTATTCCTTCGTTTATCGTTGATCCGGTTGTGGTGGATGAACTTGCCGATATCGCGAGAGTATCTGGCCTGCCGGACTGTGACAGAATAAGTATTTTTCATGCGCTAAATCAGAAGGCGGTTGCCCGGGGAATCTCAAAAGAATTGGGCAAGTCATATGATGAAATTAATTTAATTGTTGCCCATATGGGTGGTGGGATAACAGTAGGTGTTCATCAAGGCGGGAGAGTCATTGATGTTAATGACGGTCTTTACGGTGAAGGTCCATTTACGCCGGAACGAGCAGGCGGAATTCCTACTGGACACTTAATTAAGCTATGCTTCTCAGGAAAGTATTCGATGAGCGAAGTTAATAAACTAATTGCTGGCAAGGGCGGTTTGGTGGCCTATTTAGGTACAAATGATGGCAGAGAAGTTGGAAAAATGATCGAAGCGGGTAATGAGAAAGCAAAACTGGTTTATGAAGCGATGGCCTATCAGATTGCAAAAGAGATTGCGGCGGGTTCAGCCGTATTATCCGGAGTGGTAGATGCTGTCATTCTAACTGGCGGCCTTGCTTATGATAAGATGCTAGTCAAACTGATTGCAGATCGGGTAAGTTTTATTGCAGACGTAAAAGTGGTTCCCGGAGAAAATGAAATGATTGCTTTGGCAGAAGGGGCATTACGCGTGCTTAGAAGCGAGGAGCAAGCAAAGGAATACAAATAAATCTATTATACGGGGTTGCTTAATTTAAGTAGCCCCGCGGAAATCACCGATAAAACCGATATTAATAGATGCGGTTGGGGTACTGAGGGATACTGGAGGAGAAGAAGTATGTTGAACGAGCAAATCGTAAAGAAGCTGCGAGATATAGTTGGCAAAGACGATGTGTTTACAGCGAAAGAGGATCTAATTTGCTACTCTTACGATTCGACGTGGATATCTCACCTGCCTGACGCTGTGGTTGCGCCTGCCAGCACCAAGGAGATCGCCTTGGTCGTGAAATTGGCCAACGAACAAAAAATACCAATAGTTCCGCGTGGCGGTGGGACAAACCTTTCAGCTGGTTCTGTGCCGATCGAGGGCGGGATTGTCATTGCTCTGCACCGGATGAACAAGATATTGGAGATCGACACCGACAACCTCACGGCGACACTTGAGCCAGGCGTAATAACGGCGGCGCTGCACAAGGCCGTTGAGAAAGTAGGGCTTTTTTATCCGCCCGATCCATCAAGTATGTTTATGTCTACCCTTGGTGGGAATGTCGCCGAGAATGCCGGCGGACCACGGGGCGTCAAATATGGTATTACCCGCGATTATGTCCAGGGTCTGGAAGTGGTCACCCCTACGGGAGGCATAGTTCGGTGTGGAGGCAAGACTATCAAAAATGTCAGTGGATATGATTTGATGCGGCTTTTCACCGGCTCAGAAGGAACGCTGGGAATCATTACGGAAATTACCGTCAGACTATTGCCGTTGCCGGAAGCTAAACGGACCTTGTTAGCCGTATTTGACAGTCTAGACGTTGCGGCCAAAGCGGTTTCAGATGTAATTAAAAATCGAATTATTCCTACTTCCCTCGAACTAATGGATAATAATGCCATGAAACTAATAGAGGCGTTCAAACCTGTTGGCTTGCCGTTGGACGCAGACGGCGTCATATTGATTGAGGTGGATGGCAGCACCGATGAGGTCGGCAGGCAAATCGAAAAAGTCGCAGAAACCTGCAAAGCTTGTGGCGCCCGTGAGGTAAAGATCGCTCAGGATGCGGACCAGGCGGCCAAGTTGTGGGAAGGGCGGCGCTCGGCTTTCGGGGTGATGGCCAAGAGCGCGCCCACGGTCATCACTGAAGACGCCACTGTGCCTCGCAGCAAAGTGCCTGATATCGTCCGCGCCATCCAGCAGATCGCTGCCAAATACCAGCTGAATATTCCCATTTTGGGTCATACCGGCGACGGGAATATGCACCCGATCATTCTGACCGACGAGCGCAATAAAGAAGAAATGAAGCGCGTCGAGTTGGCGATTGACGAAATGTTCCGGGCGGCGTTGGACATGGGAGGAACTCTCAGCGGAGAACACGGAATCGGTATAGTCAAACAAAAATATATGCAATGGGAGTTTGGCGACGAGGGTATCGCGCTCATGCGTGCGATTAAACAGGCGGTCGATCCTAACAATATTTTAAATCCCGGAAAAATGTTCATACGAGGTGAACAAACATGACACAGTCTATCAGCGATTTTCAAGAGGAATCGTTCAAATGTATCCGATGCGGACTGTGTCAGATGGTATGTCCGATCTATGCGGAGCTTGGCTCGGAACCGGCCGTGGCCCGTGGCAAGGTTAGACTGGTAAAGGAACTAATTGATGGTAACATTACGGCTTCGCCACGTCTCAAAGAAATCATGGAACTGTGCCTTAACTGTAAAGCCTGTGTAGCCAACTGCCCACCTATGGTGAATACGGATAAACTGGTTTTAGCGGCCAGAGCCCACATTGCCGAAAAGGATGGACTGCCTTTCCCCGTCAAAGCGGCGCTGCATAATTTTCTGCCCAGCAATGATATGCAGGGATTCGCGGCCCAAATAGCTTACTTTTATCAAACTTCCGGACTGCAGAAGCTGGTGCGGGCCAGTGGCATTATCGGAGCCGTCTCCGCGGATATGGCCCAGCAGGAAAGACTGATGCCAAATTTTGCACCCCGAACTTTCCGCAGCATCCTTTCTCAGCGGCCGCAAAAAAAAAGCGGCAAAATCCGGGTGGCCTATTTTCTCAGCTGCATGACCAATATGGTCAATCCTGCTCTAGGGGGAGCGGTTATTGACGTGCTCGAGCGTCATGGTTGCGAAGTCATCGTCCCGCCGGACGTCCAATGCTGCGGTACGCCCCACCTGGCTTACGGCGATAGGGAGATGGCGAAAAAACTGGCGGCTCACAACGTCAAGTTATTGACGGAAATTGGCGCAGAGGCAATCGTCGTGGATTGCGCGACCTGCGGCGGCACCCTGAAAGAATACGGGGAATTGCTGCCGGAGGCGGCCGATTTCACCCAAAAAGTTCGTGACGTATCGGAATTCCTGGTAGACACCATTGGCGTCAAAGCAGGGAACAAACCTATTGAGACAATCGTGACCTACCACGACTCATGCCATCTGAACCGGGGCCAGGGAGTCAAAGCGCAACCGCGTGAAATCCTCAAAGCCATACCAGGTCTAATATTCAATGAAATGCCGGAATCGGACCGGTGCTGTGGCGGTGCTGGCAGCTTCGGCATGACCCACTACGAACTGTCACAACGTATTCTGGATCGGAAACTCAACAACGCAGCAACTGTAAATGCTGCCATAATCGCAACAGGGTGCCCCGCGTGCCGAATGCAGATAAATCATGGTATAGCCTGCAGAAATCTGCCGATGACAGTAGAACATCCAATTGAACTATTGGCTAAAACCTTCTAGAAGGAATGCTATGCCCTAAGATAATATAACTTGCATTTCGGGAAGATCTATACAAGTGCTTCCAATAATATAAAAAGCTTTAGGAGGAATGAGTTATGCCGAAACCGGTTATTCGAGAGGAAAGGTGTAAAGGGTGCGGGCTGTGTGTCGATGCATGCCCCAAGGACATTATTGTTATGTCCTCGGATTTTAATGCCAAAGGCTATCATCCTGCGTCTTGCCCTGATGATTCACAATGTGTAGGATGCGTTCTCTGTGCAAGGGCCTGTCCAGATGTAGTAATTGAGATATACGAATAGATTGGGAGTGAAAAAATGTCAGAGAAAGTATTGATGAAAGGTAATGAAGCGATCGGCGAGGCAGCTGTTATCGCTGGTTGCAGGTACTATTTTGGATATCCAATCACACCGCAATCAGAGCTAATCGAATATATGGCAAAGCGTTTACCGCAAGTCAAAGGTGTATTTTTGCAAGCTGAGAGCGAAGTTGCGGCAATCAATATGGTTTATGGTGCCGCTGGTGCAGGAGCCAGAGTCATGACTTCCTCATCAAGTCCGGGAGTGAGTCTTAAACAAGAAGGAATTTCATATATTGCAGCCGGTGAATTGCCTTGTGTAATTGTGAACATTATGAGAGGTGGGCCAGGACTAGGCGGCATACAGCCTGGGCAGGCCGACTATTTTCAGGCGACTAAAGGTGGCGGTCATGGTGACTACCACTGTATCGTGGTTGCGCCGAACAGCGTGCAGGAAATGGCTGAACTAACAGTACACGCTTTTAATCTTGCGGATCAATACCGCAACCCGGTAATGATTTTAAGCGATGGTGCTCTCGGCCAAATGATGGAACCAGTTAACTTTCATGATCTCCCGGTAATTCCTGTGGATAAGCCATGGGCTACAACCGGCATGGGTGAACGGGATAAACCTAATATGATCGATACTCTTCGGCTTAAGCCTGATGAGTTAGAAGAATTGAACAATACGCTGCAAAACAAGTATGCATTACTTCAAAAACGGGAAGTTCGTTGGGAAGAAACTTTTACTGAAGATGCAGAGCTGGTACTTGTGGCTTATGGAATATCGTCGCGTATTGCGTATTCAGCGATGGAAATAGCAAGAGAACAGGGGTATAAGGTTGGTCTGTTCCGGCCCGTTACCTTGTGGCCTTTCCCGAAAGATGCTTTAGCGAAAGCTGTAAATAATGCGTCAGATGTTTTAACGATCGAGCTCAGTGCGGGGCAGATGGTTGAAGATGTTAACCTTGCAATCAGATGTTCCAAGCCGGTTCACTTCTATGGCCGCACTGGCGGCATGATGATGAGTCCTCAGGATGTTTACGAACAAATAGTCGAAATATTTAGAATAAAAGGGGGCAAATAACAATGGCGGAAAAGTTGTTTGCTAGACCGCAAGCGTTGACCGATGTGTCGACTCACTACTGCCCTGGTTGTCAACATGGAATAATTCATCGATTAGTGGCAGAAGTGATTGATGAATTAGGAATACAGAAAAAAACGATAGGTGTCGTACCTGTTGGCTGCTCAGTATTGGCAGATCAGTATTTTGACATAGATTCTCAACAAGCAGCTCACGGTCGGGCCCCGGCAGTTGCCACCGGCATTAAACGTGTACATCCGGAAAATGTTGTATTTACCTACCAGGGAGACGGCGATATTGCCGCGATCGGCATGGCCGAAGTAGTGCATGCAGCCGCGCGTGGTGAAAAGATAACGACGATATTTGTAAATAACGCTATCTATGGAATGACTGGCGGGCAAATGGCGCCAACTACGCTGGTAAATCAAGTAACAGCGACATCTCCCTATGGCCGCCAGCTTTCATCAGCCGGGTCACCGATACGTTTGTCCGAGTTGCTGGCAACCCTTGATGGGGCTAGGTATATTGCACGTGTTTCAGTCAACGACCCGGCTAATATGATTAAAGCAAAAACAGCGATCAAAACAGCTTTTGAGGTTCAAATTCGCGGGGAAGGTTTTTCGTTAGTAGAAGTATTGGCTACATGCCCGACAAACTGGGGGAAGTCTCCGGTAGAAGCTAAAAAATGGTTGAAGGAAAATATGTTACCACAATTCCCACTTGGCATCTATAAAAATATTGAGGGGGTGAAATAATGAGGCACGAAATTATTATGTCAGGCTTTGGCGGGCAAGGGGTCATGGTTATGGGGCAACTTCTGACCTATGCGGGGATGTTGGAAAATAAAAATGTATCATGGATGCCTTCCTACGGCCCTGAAATGCGGGGCGGGACCGCCAATTGCTCTGTCATTGTTGCCGATGCATCTGTGGGTGCACCCATTGTTACCAAGCCGACGGCGGCAGTAATAATGAACTTGCCATCACTAGACAAATTCGAAGCAACAATCAAGGCAAACGGGGCTATGATTATTAATAGTTCGCTGGTTAATAAGCAGGTACAACGCGATGATATCAAGACCTATCTTGTACCTATTAACGAAATCGCAAATGAGTTGGGTAATGTAAAAATGATAAATATGGTGGCTTTAGGAGCATTATTGGCAGCCACAGATGTGGTAGAAAAGGAAACACTCATGAATGCCTTTGCAAAGAAATTTGCTTCGAAGCCCGGAATAGTATCTGCAAACCAAGAAGCTCTTAACAAGGGCTACGATTTCGTAATGGAGCTTAAAGCAAATTAGTTAATTATTCGGTTTAATGAAACGATGTAAGGAGGAAGGAGGTTATAACTGTAGATGTTGGGTATTAGATCCAATGCTTAAGTTTAGGAGGTGTTTTTTATGCCGGAAACCGTATTTGAGTTTGGTTATGGAAGTAGCAAGATAACAGTAGGTCTGCCACAAGAAAAGATTATCAACAATGTTTTGGGCAAGCCTTGTCAGGCAATTATTGACGTGCCGGGGGCAGTACGCGAGGCTCTCCGCAATCCGATCGGAACTCCGCCGCTTAGGGAGGTTGTAAAATCTGGTGATAAGGTTGCGGTGGTGGTCAGTGACATTACTCGTGCTTGGGTCAAATTTGATCAGTTTCTTCCGGTGTTATTAGATGAATTGAACGATGCAGGCATTCCCGATCAGAGTATATTCATTGTCATCGCTCCTGGTGCTCACCGTTTGAATACCAAAGAAGAGTTTGTTGTGCTGTGTGGAAAGCAGGTTTGCCAGAGGGTCGCCATCTATAACCACGACTGCCATAACCAAGATGAGCTGGTATACACTGGTAAGACCAAGAGTGGAGTAGATTGTTACATAAATAAGAGCGTAGCTGAGGCAGACAAGGTGATTTTGACTGGTGGCATTGTTCACCACCTAATGGCTGGTTTCGGCGGTGGACGCAAAGCGGTATTACCTGGTATTAGCGGGTTTAAGACTATTCAAGGCAATCACCTTTTTTGCATGAATAAAGAAGTGGGCCAGGGTCTAAACCCGAGCTGTATTTCCGGTAAGCTTGACGGAAATGCAATGAATGAAGACATGGTTGAGCAAGCTGCTTTGGCGAAGCCTGACTTTTTACTAAATGCAGTGTTTACGCCGAGAATAAATTTGCCAAGTTTGTGGCCGGACACTGGTATGAGGCTTGGTTGGCCGGTACAAAAATAGTAGATGAAATATACGGTGTTCCCATTACTGCACAAGCTGATTTGGTAGTCTCTTCTGCCGGTGGCTTTCCCAAAGACATTAACCTATACCAGGGGGTAAAGACAATTGACAATGCCTATATGGCTGCAAAACCAGGCGGCGTTGTTATTTGTTTCATGGAACTGCCAGATATTATGGAGCCGGCTGAATTTAGTGATTGGTTTAAATATCCGACAATGCTGGAGCATGAGATGGTTCTGCGGGCTAATTTTACAATTCCCGGATTTCTGGCTTACAGGTTATTGGATATAGCTCGCCAGTTGTCGTTAATCATTGTTACAAAAAAAGAAAATGCCGAATTTATTAGAAAGGCTGGCATGATTCCAGCGGTTACGACCGAAGAAGCGCTCACGATTGCCAAAGAGAAGCTGGGGCGTAAAGATTACACTATTACCGTGATGACCACCGCCGCAAATACAGTGCCTGTGCTGAAATAAGTATTCGAAGTATCGGTTAAATGTATCGATGAAAGAACTTATAGTTAAAGGCAAGAGTATTCATTAAGTTTGTGTTAAATGGAAAAGGGGGCCGAAAACATGAAAAATTTCAGATGGGTTTTAGCGGTATTGATGTTCCTTATAACTTTTATGTCTTATATGGATCGGGTAAACTTATCGGTTGCTACGCCTGAAATTATGCGAGAATTTAATTTCACGAAGATGGATATTGGCTTTTTCCAAACAGTTTTTTTTATGGGGTATGCCGCGATGCAAGTGCCGGGGGGCATACTGGCAGAGTACTTTCGTCATCGAATAGTTGTTGTGGCTGCCGTTACCTGGTGGTCGGTGTTTACGGCCCTTACTGCCGCAGCTAGCACATTTTCACAGTGGGTGATCGTCAGAGGTGCATTTGGGCTAGGGGAGGGGCCAGTTTATCCGGCGCTCAGTACTTTTGTTGCTAGGTGGTTTAATCCGGCTGAAAAGGGGAAAGCATCTTCAATTATGCTTAGCGGTGCTTTTGTTGGTCCGGTATTTGGGCCCGCGATTACTGTCGCGTTGATGCTAGCTTTTGGCTGGCGTTCCGTATTTGTAATCTTTGGTTTGGCAGGTCTTTTTATTGCATTAGGGTGGATGATATTTGCGAAGAATTCCCCGAAAGAAAGTCCTTACGTGTCTGCGGCGGAATTGAAGTACATTGACGAGGGCCGTAATGCGGCAGATGAGGATAAGAAAGAGCTTGCCCCGTGGAAAAGTTTTATCACTTCAACTCAATTTTGGGCAATAGGGATTCAATATTTCATTGTAGACTATATCATGTATGTGTATCTTGCTTGGCTGCCCTTATATCTTATGGAGGCTCAGAATTTTTCGCTGGCAAAAATGGGTATTGCCGCTTCGTTTCCGTGGGCTGCATTGTGTATTGTGACACTCTCAGTAGGTGCATTCAGCGACAGGTTGGTGGCGGCAGGTGCTTCTAAAGCTAAAGCGAGGTCTTACCTTGGAATAACAGGATTAGTGTTGTGTTCGTTGTTCCTCTATTTGGGGGCCATTGCCACTAATCCAACGATGAATGTTTTTTGGCTTACCTTGTCACTAGGATCTCTTGGCCTGGCGTTCCCTGCAGGATGGTCAGCGTGTATCGATCTTGGTGGGAAATTCTCGGGTTCTGTTTCAGGGTGGATGAATTTTTGGGGTAATATTGGTGGATGCATAGCTCCATTACTTACCGCATGGATAGCAACGAATTATGGTTGGCAGGCTGCTATAATCGTAACAGCGTTGTCTGCAGTAATTGGGATTATTGCTTGGTTATTTGTTAAACCTGATATTCCACTTCAACGTAGCGAAGTAATACACACTGGGTCCTCAAAAAGATATCATTAGTATTCGAAATATTTTAGATATTAAAAATTTACAATAAATTGTCTATAGCCTGGCCTCAGAAGTTAAACCTGCCAATATGATGGCAGGTATATGACAAATCTGTGGCCAGGTGAGTTATTAGCCATACAAGCCGGGAGCGGCAATGGGAGAGTGGCGGGGCGGTCCTTTAACGGGTGTGACATAGGTGGTAGTAATTCTCATAGTCGCTAAAAGTGAATGTATGTAAATGATTAATTTGTGAGGAGGGAATTTATGTACGCAGAAACCGTTAAGTTTCCTAAAATGGCTAGGGTTAAACAAATCATAGCACAGTCAGCTATTAAAGATATTAGAAGCGCAGTCAGCGAAGAAGTGAAGCGAATTAACATAGCAGACCTTATCAAGCCTGGGGAGAAAGTAGGTATAACTGTTGGGAGTCGTGGTATAGCTAACTTAAAAGTTATCGTGGAGGCGCTTATTGAGGAAGTAAAGCAGGTAGGTGGGGAACCCTTTATTCTACCGGCAATGGGTTCGCACGGCGGTGGTACGGCTGAAGGACAGATAGAAATGCTTAAGTCTCTAGGGATCAGTTCGGAAACAATGAATGTTCCTGTCATTGCCTGCGGTGAAGCCACTCAGATCGGGACAACCCAACAAGGAATACCAGTCTATGTTAATGAAATAACACGGTCGGAAAAATTAGATAAGATCATTATATTTAACCGAGTAAAGGAACATACCGAATTTGAAGGAGATATCGAGAGTGGCATCCACAAGATTTGTGCAATAGGGATTGGTAACCCGCAAGGTGCTTTAACTGTGCATCAATATTCGCTGGATTTTGGTTATGAAAAAGCCATTACTGAGGTCGGTGCATATATCATTAAGCACTTGCCAGTGGCCTTCGCCTTTGCTTCGGTAGAAAATTATTATCACAAAACAGCCCACATCAAAGCAATGTTGCCTGATGAAATCGCTGATGAAGAAAAAAAGTTGTTAAAGTTGGCGAAATCCAGTCTTGGTAAGATACCTTTCGAGGAATTAGATGTTCTTATTATTGATGAAATGGGAAAAAACGTCAGTGGTTCAGGTATGGATACTAACGTTATCGGAAGAATTCTGGTGTTTGGTCAGAAAGAACCGGAAAAACCTGTCATTAAAAGAATTGTTGTACTAGATACCACGGAAGAAAGCCATGGTATGGCTACTGGTATTGGTCTGGCAGACTTTACGACCAAGAAACTGGTAGATAAACTGGATCTATGGTCTACTTATTTTAATTGCATTACGGCTCAGGCTCCAGAAAAAGGCCGACTACCCATCTACTTTGTTACGGAAAAAGATAGTATTGGGGCAGCTCTGACTTGTATTGGCATTACTAAGTCAGAAAATGCCAGAGTCGTCCATATTCGCAATACTAATGAAGTTGAGGTTATTGAGGTTTCTGAAAGCCTGGTTCAAGAAGTGTTGGATAGATCAAACTTGCAATTACTTGAAGAACTAAAACCAATGCAGTTTGATGAGGCAGGAAACATCCTTAGAATTTTAAAGTAAAAACAAGAGTAACTAAAAGAGCAAGAATCAAAATAATAAGCTCACATATGCTTAGATCTACTGTTTATTTTTACTCCTTTTATTTTTTACCTAAATGCATTTTTTGTATAATGAGGAGTAAACTTTTTTTAGTAATTAATAGAGTAAAAAGGGTAACAGGAGAGGATATTCTATGAACAGTTTGCGCACAAAAGCAGTAGCCACAATATGCGCTATTTGTTTTTTTACGGTAGCCATTTTAGTGGGGTATAACTTGTATCGTATGAAACTTGAAACACAAAACAACATATCCTTAATGCGTCAAGCCATGATGGAGCAGTTTGAGCGGACTTTGAAACTGCAGGTAGAGAGTGCAGTAAGCATCATCGAAGCGGTTTATAAAGAACAGCAACAAGGTATTCTCACGGAGTTAGATGCTAAAAAGAAGGCGACCGATATTATCCGCGAGATTCGATATGACAATGGAAATTATCTATGGGTAGATACCTACGAGGGCTTTAACATTGTTTTATTGGGTAATAAGAACTTTGAAGGCAAGTCACGTTGGGACTTTAGGGATGCCAAGGACAATCTAGTTGTACAGGATTTGTTTAACGCAGCCAAAGCAAACGGTGGTGGTGGTTTTAGCGATTATTGGTTCCCTAAACCAGGGCAGAATGAGCCTTTGCCTAAGCGCGGCTATGTTAAGATGTTTGAGCCTTACCACTGGACAGTGGGAACTGGGGCTTGGTATGATTCTATTGATGCTGCCATTATCATGCGTCAGCGCGAGTATGAAGAAGCCATGCAAATTTCTATGATGACTCAGGGAAGTATTGGTATAATCTCCCTCTTAATAGCTTGCGGATTAACCTTAATCTTGGTACGATCTTTAATTAGTCCTTTGCACCACACACAAACCGTTGTTAGCGAAATGGCAACAGGTAATTTAAGGGTAAGCATAGATGCGCGTGTTTTACAACGCAAAGATGAGATCGGATTTTTGGCAAATGCTTTCAGCAATATGAATACTAATTTCAAACGCCTTATCACTCAAGTTGCGCAATCTGCCGAGCAAATTGCTGCCTCCTCCCAACAATTCACGGCTAACACCGATCAGTCCGCACAAGCGGCTAATCAAATTGCCGCCTCCATTGTCAATGTGGCGAAAGGTGCTGAGCAGCAGCTTGTTGCTGCGGAAAATACGAGCACAGTAGTAGAGGCGATGTCTTTAGCAATTGAGAAAATAGCAGCTAGTGCCAACAATGTCGCATCCCAATCCGCCAAAGCTGCTGATACTGCGCACGACGGCAGGAAATCTGTCGAACAAGCAGTTAGCCAAATGGGGCATATTGAACAGACAGTTAATGCCTCTGCCAAGGTAGTAGCCAAGCTGGGAGAACGATCCCATGAAATTGGCCAAATTATTGATACTATCTCCGGCATCGCTGGACAAACAAATCTTTTAGCACTTAATGCCGCTATTGAAGCAGCCCGAGCCGGAGAACAAGGTAAAGGCTTTGCCGTTGTGGCAGAGGAAGTAAGAAAACTGGCCGAACAGTCGCAAGAAGCTGCAAAACAAATTGGGAAGCTAATCACTGAGATTAAGGGAGAAACCGACAAAGCGGTGGCGTCCATGAATGAAGGCAATAGCGAAGTGAAAATTGGAGCCGAAGCGGTAAATATTGCGGGTCACACATTTACCGCAATTGCAGGTATGGTAACTGAAGTATCGGCCCAAGTACAGGAGATTTTCGTAGCTATCAAGCAAATGGCTGGTGTTAGTCAACAAATCGTCACCGAAGTAAAACAAATCGACAACTTGAGTAAAAATGCGGCTGGAGAAGCACAAATGGTATCTGCAGCCACGGAGGAACAATCGGCCTCCATGCAAGAGATTGCATCTTCTAGTCAAGATTTGGCCAAATTGGCCCAGGATCTTCAGCTGACGATTCAACAATTTCGGGTTTAGAAACCCTCACGCATTTAAAGCTAGACTATATCAGGACATTAGAGAAAGCGCATCCAGGTGACACTGAATCCACTGACTTTAGAGCGGAACAAGTGCTTTAAACGCAACAGGTCTATAGTAGGCTGCTGATGATATAATACATAGAATATTGAT
>NZ_DATMXX010000053.1:0-2980 GCF_035561255.1 Sporomusa sp.
ATATAGAATTTATATAAAAAAGGCAGTAGCCACCCCGTTAATGTCCGAATTCTCCGCTACTGAACATGCCGCGACGATAAACAATCATGCCAAAGCTGCTCAAGGCACTCCAAGTGGCGGATCCTGGCTAGATATTCAAAAAGAAGCTGACCGGATTGTTGTGAATAAATATGCTCCGCCTGGTGTCATTATCAACAGCAAGATGGATATTATTCAATACCGGGGTCGTACCGGCGTTTATCTTGAACCGGCATCTGGAATGCCGAGTGTAAACCTCTTAAAGATGGCCCGGGACGGGTTGTTTCTCTCGCTGCGGGCTGCTATTAACCAAGCTCGAAAAGAGAATGTTCTAGTCAGAAAAGAAGGCTTACATGTCATGAAAAATGGTCACTCTCTCCCTGTCAGTGTCGATGTTGTCCCTATTAATGGTCCCTTTCAAAAAGGTGAATACTTTCTGGTATTATTCAGAGATACAATATCGCAGCAGTTGCCTGCAGGTAGGCCTGGCAGCGCTATTGCGGCGAACCCAATTTTCTATAAAGCAGAGGACTCTGCAAAGATTCTGGGCTTGAAACAGGAGATAGCAGCTACCAAGGAATACCTTCAATCAATCATCGACCAGCATGAAGCTGCCAATGAGGACATCAGGTATGCCAACGAAGAAGTACAATCAAGCAACGAAGAATTGCAAAGCATGAATGAGGAGTTAGAAACCGCTAAAGAGGAGCTACAGTCAACCAATGAAGAGTTGATGACTCTCAATGAGGAACTGCGAACCCGTAATATAGAATTAAGCCAGGTTAACAATGATATGATTAATTTGCTGCGCAGCATCAGTATCCCCATTCTCATTCTTAGCAGTGATTTGCGCATCCGGCGGTTCAATTCTGTCGCAGAAAAGGCGTTTAATTTAATCAGCACTGATGTGGGACGACCCATCAACAATTTCAAGCCGAATATCGATATTCCTGATTTGGAGCAGGCAAGTCTGGAAGTGATTGATACCCTTAACTGCAGGGAGCAAGAAGTACAGGACCGGTGGGGACACTGGTATTGTATGCAAATACGTCCTTATAAGACTGTAGATAACAAGATTGATGGTGTTATTATTAGTTTTGCCGATATTAACACCCTCAAGAAAAGCTATGAGGTTTCCCAGGAAGCCCGTGAATACGCTGAAGCGATTGTGGAAACGGTACGGCATCCTTTAATTGTTCTTGATGCTGATTTAAAGTTGAAAACAGCCAATCAGGCCTTTTATCAGAAATTCCAGATTATACCTGGGGAAATGACCGGTCAATCTATTTTCCAAATGAAAGGCGGTCAGTGGGATGTTCCGGAACTGCGTATCCTGCTGACTGATATTCAGGAACATGATACTGCTTTCGAAGGTTTTACGATCAACTACGATTTTCCGGATATCGGTAAACAAACGATGCTAATTAATGCCCGCCGGGTTGTGAATGCACACAACAAAACCAAACGGATTCTTCTGGCCTTTGAAACCATTGCTAACCAGGATTTACAGAATACCAAGTGAAGCAGGGACACGTCAGCTGGGGGTGAAAATATGGCCGGGTCTGATGAACAGGGCAAGAGTGACGGTACTACTCTTGCCAAATCAAGCCAATCTCCGGACAATGCCGGCACACAGGAAGCTCAATGGTTAAAATATGAGCTGCAGGATCGGGAATTGGATTTGGAAATCCAGTGTCAGGCTATGCAGGACGTTTTAGGGGAGTTGGAGGAATCCCGTAACCGTTATGCCGACCTGTATGATTTTGCACCGGTAGGTTATGTAACCTTTGATGAGCGGGCCTGTATCCGGGAGATTAATCTTACGGGGGCGGCGCTTCTAGGCATGGAGCGATCGCGATTATTTGGCATGCCGATGGCTGTTTTTGTTGATAAAGATAGTTGTAAAAAATTTTTCGATCATCTGCGGTCATGCCGACTAAGCGGAAAAAAGGTAATTACGGAATTAAGACTTACAAGCCAAAACGCTGCGGTAACCGATGCTCAGCTTATTAGTATGCCGCTGTTACATACCGATGGTCATGATTTGCAATACCGAACGATAATTGCCGACACAACCGAACGCAAGTTAATGGAAAAGGAAATTTCCCGTATGGACAGGCTGCATCTTGTAGGCGAAATGGCCGCCGGCATTGCTCACGAAATTAGGAATCCCATGACGACTGTAAGGGGCTATCTGCAATCTTTTCTGCGCAAAAAGGAATTTGCCCAGTTTAATTCACAATTGGAGTTGATGATCTCGGAACTGGACAGAGCAAATTCCATTATTACTGAATATCTTTCTCTTGCCAGGAACAAACCAGTCAATCAGTCTTTGCAGAGCCTTAATGAAATTATCGAAACCCTGCTGCCATTAATGGTGTCTGATGCGCTGCTCAAAGGGATGATAATTGTCACCGAATTAGCAGATGACATCCCGGATTTCTGCTTGGATGTCCAAGAAATGCGACAATTGCTGCTCAATCTTTCCCGCAACGGGTTTGACGCGATGTTGCCAGGCGGAAAACTGACAGTGGGTACTTTTATAGAAGATGAGCAGGTGGTTTTATTTATCCAAGATCAAGGCACTGGTATCCCATCTGAACTGCAGCAGAAGTTAGGCACGCCATTTTTGACAACCAAGGAAACTGGCACCGGCTTAGGATTACCAATCTGCTACAGTATCGCCCATCGGCATAATGCTAAAATAGATGTAAAAACAGGAGAATCAGGTACTATTTTTATGGTGAAATTCTCGCTCCCATAATGCTGCGATTACAATATCTGTTACATATTTCCCTTTGCAAGCCTGGTGGTGTGATTGGGGGATGTTTATATAGCTTCTACTGTTTAGGCCATCAATTTTGGTGGCCTGGGTAAGCCGTCCCAATAGGACGGTTTTTCTATTTATTTCTAAATATCCCTTAAATGATCACTAAATTAATTACATTACATATAATTAGAT
>NZ_DATMXX010000054.1:0-6838 GCF_035561255.1 Sporomusa sp.
TTCTACTCCAATTGGCATACAATAAAGCAAACATATTCTGTAAACTAATTGGAGGTTAATTATGTTTATAGAGATTAAAAAAAACATCAACTTCGGCAAATCTATTTCAAGTGCCTTATCGGGTCAAGTAAAGGCTAAGCAGGATATTATGCACAAACTATCTACTTGCAAAGTATGGATGGTTAAATGGCGCGGAAATACTGGCGACAGCTAATAAGCTGGATATTGATCTTGGTGTCGACTAGCGCTTTGTCAAGCGTAGCGGCACAGGTTGAGGCTTCCCCCGACTCCGGGTATATTCAGTTCGTCTCGTCGCTAGATTCAATTTTAACTGAGGTGATGACCGCGGGTGACATCGAAGAAGAAATAACCGCAAATAAACCATCTATAACTGAAGAGCAGACTGCGAAAATTTTAGCGTTTGCCAAGAATATGCTTGGGCAGTCGTTGGTGTGGGGAGGTGCTTCCCCTACCCAGGGGTTTGATTGTTCAGGCTTAGTGCAGTATGTATACAGTCAGGTAGGGATTCATTTGCCGCGCACCGCCGATCTGCAGTTCTTAGTCGGGCGGACAGTTCCTCTGACAGAGCTGCAACCGGGAGACCTGGTTTATTTTACTACCTATGAGGCAGGGGCATCCCATGTGGGAATTTATATTGGTGGCGATGAATTTATTCATACCTCTTCTTCGAAAGGGGTGGTGGCCATTGGTAATATGCATGAATCCTATTTCGTTGAACGATTTTACGGGGCAAAGAGAGTACAATAACTTATAATGATGTCAGTCGTGATCAATGAATAAGACGCTATACCAGTTCATATGGCAATAGCGTCTTATCTCTTGTTTAGGCTACTATACTCCGCTGGTGATATTGGTATATAGTTTTGTATTTTTGTCAACCCCAATCATGGCAGGTGGTTTTATTGCTATGTAGTACATCAGTAGATTACCACTTATATGATTTAGTAGATGCCATATTGGGTTGTCTTGTGTCAACAAGAGCTATTAGCTCATATAATGGAATAATTATATACTAGTAGGAAGTAGGAACGGCCAGTTGATTCTTGATCAAATGGCCGGGGCGATGTTTATTTTCTTATTACCTGGTTTTCATATAGTTGAATAATTTTGTTAAGCTCGCTATGGTATACTATCCGCTGTCTACACTGATGTTGGCAGGAATTGCCGATATATTGGTTATATCCACACAGCAAGACCTGCCGTTGTATCAACAACTACTTAAAGATGGCACGTAATGGGGAATAAATATCTGTTATGCAGCCGGTAAAATGAAGGGGCTACTGTCTTTGGCTATTGGGTCAGCAACCCGGAACAGTATGGTGTAGTTGGGTTTAACGAAACCGGAGCTGTTGTCAGTAGTGAAGAAAAACCTAAACGGCCTAAGTCTAATTATGCAGTAACCGGTTTGTATTTCTATGATGCTCAGGTAGTTGATATGGCCCGGAATCTTAAGCCCAGCGCCAGGGGCGAACTGGAGATTACCGATATCAACAGGCTATATCTTACTAAAGGCCAACTTAGGGTTGAACGCCTGGGGCGGGGTTATGCCTGGCTTGATACAGGAACGCACAGTACACTGCTTCAGGCTGCTAACTTCATTGAAACGATTGAGCAAAGGCAAGGGTTGAAAATTGCCTGCCCGGAAGAGATCGCTTTTCGTATGGGGTATATCACTGCTGCGCAAATAATCAAAATTGCCCAGTCATATAGTAATAATGGTTACGGAAGGTATCTAATGAATGTAGCACAGGGGGAAGTACTCCATGAAATGCTATAATACGTTGCTGCCAGATGTAAAGGTCATTGACCCCCGGGTTTTTGAAGACAGTCGTGGCTTTTTTATGCAGACCTGGAACGCCGCGCGCTATGCCGAAGTAGGTATTGTAGCAAATTTTGTTCAAGATAATCTATCTTTGTCAACACGGGGGATTTTGCGAGGACTCCATTATCAGCAGCCGAATCCGCAAGCAAAACTGGTGCAGGTTCTGCAGGGAGAAGTGTTTGATGTGGCAGTAGATATCAGATATGGATCACCGACTTTCGGACAATGGGTGGGTATAACTTTGTCTGCGAGCAATAGAAGGCAACTGTATATCCCTGAAGGATTTGCCCACGGATTTTACGTGGTAAGCCAGACCGCATTATTTGCCTATAAGTGTACAGACTTCTATTTACCACAGCATGAAGGGGGAATTTGTTGGGATGATCCAGATTTAGGCATAACCTGGCCAGTCGTTGAGCCTACACTATCAGCAAAAGATAAGCAATACCCCAAACTTAAGGAGATACCTCTGGATTGTTTACCAAATTTAAGGCTGGAGTAGGTGTACTATGAAGATAATAGTTACTGGTGGAACAGGTCAGCTAGGGCGAGCATTTAGTGGTCTAATAGATACTGCTGATATTCAAATTTTTTCCTTTAGCTCGCATGAATTAGATGTTACTAATCCGCACCAGATTAATCATATTTTTAATGAGGTTCAACCAGATGTTGTCATTCATGCAGGCGCATATACTGCCGTTGACGCAGCCGAGACTCACGCTGATATTGTATTTAGGGTTAATGTGGTTGGCACACGGAACATAGCTGCAGCCTGCCTGCACTATGACAGCAAATTGGTGTATGTTAGCACAGATTATGTGTTTGATGGAAAAAATAATCGCCCCTATACCGAATTTGATCAGCCGAACCCCCTGAATATTTACGGCAGAAGTAAGTTAGAAGGTGAGATAATTGCCGCCAGGATTTGTCCCCGGCTATTTATCGTTAGGACGTCCTGGCTCTATGGTGAGGGGCATAATTTTGTCCGCACCATTTTGAAATTGGCTAAAGAACGGGAATATCTCACCATTGTTAATGATCAAACTGGTTCGCCAACCTACACTGTTGATCTGGCTCAGGGAGTTTTGTCGTTAGTAAATACTTCTGAATTTGGTACATATCATATGTCAAGTAATGGCCAGTGTACCTGGTATGAATTTGCCAGGGAGATTTTGCGGCTTGCCGGTCAGAACATAGAAGTAAGACCAATAAATACGGCGGAGTTTGCATTGCCTGCAGTACGACCGGCGTATTCGGTGCTGCGCAATTATATGCTGGAGCTGACGTGCGGCGATTATTTCCGTTCATGGCAGGCCGGACTGCATGATTATGTGAGTACTATAAAAAAGTAGTTGCTGTGGATAGCTAGAGAGGTTGTCCAGTTTCCTCCTATAAGCTGAAATCAGTGGGCATTTCATAACTGCAGCAGAACAATAGGGCAGTAACTTAATGGTTGGTTATTGCATAAACTACATTGAATTAAACCCATAATGATAGTTAAAGCGAGGAGGGAATGACATGGGCTTTGGTTTTGGTGGTTGCGGTGGGCATGGCCGCGGTAATAGTTGGTGTATTGTGATTATTATCATAATACTACTGTTTACCTGCTTTGGGGATGAAGACAGTTGTAGCTGTTAGCCGATACTTACAGATGAGCCGGCGCCTTTTAGGCCCGGCTCATTGGTTTAACAAAAAAGCACCTGACATCGTTGACAGGTATAACGATGAGCGGTCTGCTTTTGATATATCGATATAACTTCTCGCTAAGAGATATAAAAGATATTAAACAGACTCTGCTCAAAATTCAGATTGATTTTTGTATACACAGGTGTTATAATAAATACAAGAATAAAGTATACATAGCCGATTGGCGACAGAATGAATTTCTATTCGGGGTCTGTCGCTGGTCGTGTCAGAGTATACACTATTATAAAAAACCCCATTATGGAGTTCCGGAATACCGGAACTGCATGATGGGGTTTTTTCATTAACTAGAAAGCTGGCTACAGACCGGGCAGCCTTGCATACGGAAGGGTTTTTCCAAGTGGGCTTTATCCAGAAGGTCCTGGTTGTTAAAAATATCTAGCGTCGGGCCGTCGGCGATTACTGTGCCGGCGCTTATGACCACCGTGCGGGGGCACAGGTCTAACACTAAATCCAGATCATGGGTTGCAATAATCTTGGTGTGTTCAAAGGTTTTGAGCAAATTAATTAGTTGACGGCGAGCCAGTGGATCAAGTCCGGCTGTAGGCTCATCCATAACTAATATAGATGGTTCCATCGCAATAACAGCAGCAATGGCTACCGCTCGTTTTTGGCCGCCTGAAAGCCGATAAGGGGTGCGATCCTTAAGCTGTAGCGCGCCGACTGTATTTAGGGCAGCAGTTACCCGGGCATCTACTTCAGCAGGCGGGAATCCCAGGTTTAGTGGACCAAAGGCCACATCATCATACACCGTAGGCATAAATAGCTGGTCATCTGAATTCTGAAAAACCATACCTACCGCTCGTCGAACATGCGGTAAAGTTTGTTTAGTCACTGGATAGCCGCCAATATTTATAGTTCCTGACGTTGGAAAGAGTACTCCAATCAGGTGAGACAAAAGCGTAGTCTTTCCTGAACCGTTAGCGCCAACAATCGCAACTGATTCCCCGTGAGTAATACGGACCGACAAGCCGCGTAATGCTTCTGTCTGGTCTGGATAGGTATATGTTACATCTTTTAGTTCGACGATATGATGGCTCATTGCTAGACCCCCATGAGTAAATTGCCTAATAACTGTGGAATGTTAAACCAACGGACAAGTAAGAAGAAAATGATCCAAAAGATAAGATAGAGTATGTCTACTAAGGTAAGGGAACTAGTGCGTAGCAGGCGCACCTCGCCGTCAAAGCCCCGGCACAGCATGGCCTGATAAATGCGATTGGCGCGGTCAATGGAACGAAGCAGGAGCTGTCCTAAGAGTGAACCCCAGGCTCGGAACTGGACCCCTTCGCCGTGAAAAGACCGTAAGCTGTAGGCTGTGATACAGCGAACAAATTCCTCTACTAAGACATGTAGATAGCGATACATGAACAACAATTGAACAACAATGATTTTAGGTACGCCTATTTTAAGCAAAGCTGAACAAAGAGGGTCAATTCCCGTTGTTGCTACTAAGATTAGAGCCGTAGTCACCGTCAAACACAATTTTATTGTGATCGAGAGGAAGGAAACCCAACCGCCGGAAATCACCACAGAACCGATCTTCGTAATCGGTGTATTATCAAAAAACGGATTGAAAATGCCGATAAATATGATAAAAGGCGCAACAATTAGCAAGCGTTTTAGGATTAGTGATAATGGCAGATTGCCAAGAGAAACTAAGACTGCGGGAAATAAGAAGAAGGGGTACAGTCCGGTAATCTCATATTTCGAGGAAGAAGTAACAGTAAGAATAAAGATAAGTGTGGTAATGAGCTTAACGCAAGGGTTGAGACGATGAATAGAGGTGTTTTGTGTTGAGAGGGCATCAAGGTAGCGTAAATCTATCCAGTTAGCTTCAATTTTTAGCATAGATCAACCTCTTTCACAAGTGGAAAGGGGATACGGTCAAGTCCGTATCCCTTATTCAAAAATAATACTACTATCTGGCGAAACGCTGCAAGCCCTTCCCTATTGCGTAGGCAAGTGCTAAAGTCATGATCGAGCCCATGATGCCTGCCATAGAAGTACCGCTGTCAACTGCTGGCCAGGCGGCTGGTTCCTCAGAGGTGCTTGCGTTGACTGCAGCAGTGGCTTCTTTAGTTTCTTCTGCAGGTTGTTTAAAGTTATAATCAGGTAAGAATGCAGTCTTTTCTTGTATTTCTGCAAAGAAGCTGTGAATTCCTTCCGGGGCATTTAATTCCGGTTCGCCAGTTACGTTGGCGATAGACCATTCCAGTCCATCCGGGTTTGCGGAGGCAAACCAGCTTAAGGCGCCACTGGTGAGTACGGCGGCAATGAGCAGGGTGATAAAAACCCCTTTAATAGGAATGCTGCCAAAGGGTTGCCCCAGTGCTGTTTTTTGTAAGATTGCCGGTGATTCTTTCATAATAAATAGAACGATGACTGCTGTGACCAGACCTTCGACCAAACCGATTGCCAGATGAATAGGTTGCATTAAAAGCAAGAATGTAGAGAAAGGGAGCTCGGAAACCCCGGAAAAGAGTGTTTCCAGTACAACCCCGAACGCGCCTAGCTGTAGTCCAATAACTGCTGCCAATACTGAAGCTAAAAAAATGCGCCCCTGTGAAGGGTTGTTGGCGGTTAACGGTTTGTAGATAAAAGGATAAGCAACAAAGCAGGCTAAAAAACCCATATTAAAGATGTTAGCGCCAAGTGCCAACAGGCCGCCGTCAGCAAAAAACAAACACTGAATGGTTAAAATGGAGGCTATAGTTAATGCGGCGGCCTGTGGTCCAAGCAAAATGGCCAGCAGGAGTCCACCACATAGGTGGCCGCTGGAACCAGTCCCCGGGATCGTGAAATTAATCATTTGTGCTGCGAATACGAAGGCTCCCAGCACGCCCATTAGGGGAACTTTGCGATCATCAATGTCGTTTTGGACTTTTTTAGCTGCGTAAGATGCTAAACCTGCGGTTGCTACCCACATAGCCCCGCCGACTACCGGGGAGATTAACGCGTCTGCCATATGCATGTAAAATCCACTCCTAAAAATTATTATAATTACGACTTAATAATTACCAACAAAAAAAGACTACCAAGAAACCCCATGCACTGTTGCTGCTGGGATGAGACTTTCGTAGCCTTGTTTCACCGGTATACAATTGGATGAAATATAAAGCCAGCCCTTCAGAGCTAAGGTACCTTCATGATACACTATATTGTGAATATTTTCATCAATGTGAATCATTCGCCATGGGATTACTTATTCCTGCTATATATTTAGTATTTTTAATTTTTATTCATAGTTGACAGCTAATTTCTAAACCAATTGGTAAATTAGTGCTATAA